>NZ_SMNT01000005.1 GCF_004348265.1 Methylobacterium segetis | reverse complement strand
GTTGCCGGCACCTAAGGTCGCCTCCGTCGTGTCGTTTCCGCTGCCGGCGACGATGTCGACACGGTTCAGATCGTTCTGAGTCCCGAGGACGAAGAACCGATCGTTGCCTCCGTTGCCGTAGACCAGAGACGAGTCTTCTCCGAAAGGATTCGATCCTTCTTGCGACGCAGGATTAAAGGTCTCCGATGCGGACGTTCCGCGCGTGATTGCAACCACTGCACATCTCCATAGATCTTGATCTTTGCAGACCGCAATCTGCAGCTTTCAGGTGTTTTTGTGCAGGACGTCCGTGCAACTCACAGTTAGATACATGCAATTTATACGTGTCAAGCGTCGACCGTAAAGAATTCGAGGTTGCCGATTTCGACGCGCGCCAGGGCCATTGCAGCAGACCGTAGGTGGCACGACTGACCGCTGCCGGCATCCTTCACTTGGATGACGCGGGCGAAAACGCTGGCCGCGAATCCGGGATCAGGATCTTGGGACGAAGGCCGTCGTGCCGCAGCGGTCACCGCGGGGCCTGACCGCGGGCGCTTCGCGCGACGCGCCCGAGCGGAAGCGGGCGCGCGCGGGCAGATTGCCCGGCGGGAGCCCGCTCGCCGCGGGCCTCAGAGCCGGTAGCGCTCGGCGAGCGCGATCAGGGCCTGGGCGAGCTCGGTGAGGTTGGCCGAGGCCGCCTCCACCTCGCGCGTGCCCGCAGCCGTCTGCTGGCTCGCCTGCCGGATGTTCTGCAGCGCGCCCGTCACCTGCTCGATGCCGAGCTGCTGCTGGTTGGTGGAGGCCACGATCTGCTGGAAGGTCTGGGCGTTCTCCTCCACGCGGGCAGCCATCTCCTCGATGGTGCGCTGGGTCGTGTCGGAGCGCGACTTGCCGGTGGCCGCCCGCTTCACCGCCTCCTCGGTCAGCATCACCGAGGTGTTGATGCCCCGCTGGATCTCGCCGAGGATCGCGCGGACCTGAACGGTCGCGGCCTTGGCCTGGTCGGCCAGAAGCTTCATCTCGGCGGCGACGACGGCGAAGCTGCGCCCGCTCTCGCCGGCGGCGGCCGCCTCGATGGCGGCGTTGAGCGCCAGGAGGTGCGTGCGCTCCGAGATGTCGTCGACGTTGGCGACGATCTCGCCGATCGTCTGCGTCTTCTCGGAGAGCGCCACGATGTTGCCGGCCACCGCCTCGGCCTGCTCGCGGATCGCGTCCATCGCCCGGGCCGTATCCGTCGCAGCCCGCAATCCGGCGCGCGCGGTCTGGGCGGTGGCCTGGGCGGTGGCGATGACCTCGCTCGCGCGCTTGGTGACCTGAACGCCCGAATGCGCGATCTCGTCGACGGTGGCGGCGGTCTCCTGGACGGCGGCGAACTGCTCCTCGACGGAGGCTGCCTGCTCCTGGGCGGAGGCACGGATATCGGCGGCGGCGGCGTTCAGGTCGGCGGTGGCGGCGCGGTTGGTGCGGGCGAGGTCGGCGAGCCCGGCCACCATGCCGTTGAGGCTGCGCCCGAGCCGGCCGATCTCGTCGTGGCCGCGCGCCTCGAGGGTCTGGGACAGGTCGCCCGAGCCGATCCTCTCGACGAAGGCCATCACGCGCAGGAGCGGCCGGACGATCAGGCGGTTGATGGCCAGCCCGATCCCGGCGCAGATCAGGAGCGTGATCAGGGTGCCCAGCCAGAGCGCGAGGTTCGCATTGCGCTGCGCACCCTCGAGCCGCTCGTTCTGCGCGACACGGTTGCCCTCTTCCACCGCCTCGATGGTCCCGAGCTTCTGGCGGAAGGTGTCGAACAGCTGCTTGCCCGATCCGTCCGCCTCGATCCGGACGGCCTCCGACCGGGTCGCCGGATCCGCCGCGCGCCGGATGGCCGGCTCGGCGATGTCCGACTGCCACGTGCGGGCCGCCGAGACGGCGTCGGCGAGCAGGCGCGAGGCCTCGGCGTCGCTGCCGATCAGGGTGCCGAGACGGGTGATCGCCACATCCAGCGCCGGCCGCCCCGACTGATAGGGCTCCAGGCTGCTCGTGCGCCCGGTGATCAGGTAGCCGCGCAGCCCCGTCTCCTGATTGACCATGGCGGCGCGGAATTCGCCCAGCGTGCGGATGATCTGGCTGGAGCGGCCGCGCGCCTCGGTGGCGTCGTGCAACTGGTTGAGCGTGACGAGCACCGCGCCGCTGCTGAGAAGCGTGACCAGGGCGATGGTCCCGATGGCGCCGCCGAGCGAGCGGTTGAGGCCGAACGAACTGCGCATGCATGGCCTCTTCTGCTCGGGCCTGGGGACGGCGCCGACCGGCTGGGTCGGCGCTGCGCCGTCAGGTGGATCGAGATCCGGGAATGCTGCACGGGCGACCAGGCCCGTGCGGCGACGCGAACGCGTCGGTGCCGCGCTTTAGCGGGTGGCCGGCATCACAGGCAAATCGGAATCCTCGCGGCGCGCCCCGCGCCCGGATGAGTAGCCGGCTCAGCGCCGCGGGGCGTCTCGCGCCTCAATATTGCACGGTCGCCCGGACCCCGATCACGGCCGCGTTCCGGATGCGCCGGCCGGCCGGATCGTAGGGATTGGCGACGCCGGCGCCCGGGTGGATGATGTACTGGACGTCCGGCTGCACCGTGAAGCCGGGGACCACGACCGCTTGGTAGGTCGCCTCCAAGACCGTCTCCGCCTTGCGGACCGGCATCGCGACCCCGCTGAAGAGGATGGCATCCCGGTCCGCGCGCCGCGCCTGCCGGCCGATATGCGCGTAGCCGACGCTCACGCCGAACGTGTCGCTGTCGCGCCCCTCGATCAAACCGCGGAAGGCCAGGCCGCCATCGAGGTAATAGTCGATCAGGCTGCTGCGGGTCGGCGAGAGCGAGGCTCGCACGAAGGCGCTGATGCCTTCGTCCTCCTTGCCGGGCTCCCGGTAGATCGTCTGGTCGAGGATGCCGTAGAGGCCGGCATTCCCGCGCAGGCGCCGCGCGACGCCCGTCGAGGACGGGTCTGCCAGGGGGCGTCCCCCCGTATCGAGGCGGAGATCCTCGAAGTGCCCGAAATTCTGCCAGCCACCGAACGTGACGGTCCCCGGCAGCGTCTCGAGGTTGTTGTCCGTGTTGTAGGCGTAGGCCACCTCGCCGATCAGCAGGGCCGGGTCGTGGGTGCGGAAATTCGTGCCCGTCCGGTCGAGGCGCTGCGGATCGGGATCGGGGCCCGGCCGGTTGGCCCCGGCCGGATCGCCGTTGAACAGCCCGACCTGCAAGGAGAACTTGTCGTCCGGCGTGATCTTGGCGCGGATCGCGGGCGTCGCGAGCGGGTAGGCCGGTCCGCCGCTCGGCAGGTTGAGCCCGGTGATGGCGGGCCAGCCGAAGGTGGAGTTCATGAACAGGGTCGCGGTCTGGCTGACGATGAACTCGGTGTCGGCGGCGAGCTGGCCGCCCCGGATCGCGACCTTTCCGTCGAAGAGCTTCTGATCGAACCAGAGCACGTAGAGCCGGGTCGACGGGAGCGCCTCGATCACGCTCGTGGTCAGCAGGTTGCCGACATAGTAGCGCGACAGACCGGTGCCGTGGATGAAGTAGGCGTTGGCGTGGACCGTGCCTCCGTCCCAGCCGACGAGCTTCCCGAGATCGAGATTCAGCCGCAGGTTCAGGCGGTCCTCGACGATGGCGCCCTGCCGCATGCCGCCGACGGGATTGCCGAGCACGTCGGCTACGTAGGTCAGGCTGTACTCGATGCCCCGTTGCTTCAGGACGGGCCGGATCCCGAGCGGGTCGCCGAGGGGGCCGAGCGAGGGCTCGACCGAGCTGACATATCCGCCCGACGCCTGGCTCGTGGTCTCCGGCTGGGCGATGGCCGTGCGCGGATCCCCGCCCGCGCCGCGGAAGGGCGGCAGGGCGAGTTGCTGCGCCGCGGCGGATGCCGCGAGGAGCGACGAGCCCGCGACCGCGACCGCGCAGAGGATCGCGGACCGGATGCGCGGGACGCATCGGCTCGGCAGGCCGGGGGTCTCGACGGCAAGGGCCGCTGAACTCAACCGTGTCTCCGCTGGCTTGCTGCAACCGCGCGGGGAGCGTGACAGGCCGCCCGGGGCCGGAGCGGACCTCGGCCGCGCACGAGCGTTCCGCATGGCGGCGAGGGCGTCAAGGTGGAGGCTCGGCAGCCTCCACCCGCGGCGAGCCGAAAAGATGGGGCGGTCGGGGCACCAATGCCGCGTCCCCGTCCGAGCGGAGGCGCGGGGCCGGGCCCCCTCACGCGGCCCTGTCCCGCCTCCGCCGCAGCAGGGCCGGGTGCACGTACCAGAGCCCGACGAGGACGGCGAGGCAGGCGAGGGCCGCGAAGAACCCGGCCCCGTCGGACGCGACGACCTTCGCCACCACGACGCCGAGGTCGGCCGAGATGCCGAGCGCCAGGGTCACGCTGACGGCGAGCAGGAAGCGGGTGCCGAGGGCGTGAAGCTCCGGCGTGTCCTCTCCCGCGTAGACGATGCGATGATAGGCGGCCGGCGCCATCAGCCAGATCACGGTCAGGGCGAGGAAGCCGAGTGCGATCAGGTGCACGATCCTCCCGGTGAGGGACAGGGTCCCGAAGGCCTCCGAGAAGGTGATGACGAGCTGGAAGCCGAGCAACGCCTGGGCGCCGGGCAGCATCACGCGCGCTTCCGTCAGCATCTGCTCGATCTTGGTCTCCAGGGAGGTGGGGGTATGCTCGGGTTCGCGGGCTGTCATGGTACGCGCGCCTTGTCCGACATTCCGGGCCTTCAGGGCCGCCAGCCCGTACCAGAACAGGAGGGCGAGGCCGCAGACGAGGAGGCCGACGGCCGCGCCGGGGAAGAAGCCCAGCACCGGCTCGGCGGCGAGATACAGGTCGGCCCCGAGGGCCAGGGCGAAGGGCGCCAGCGAGAGCCCGGCATAGCGCCCGATCACGCCGAGCAGCCGCTTGGTGTCCTGGCCTCCCTCCACCATCCGGTGCTCGACCGAGGGCGCGATCAGGAGGGCGATGGCGAGGGTGATCAGGCCGAGCGCCGCGGCCCAGACGAGGCGGTCGCGAAGCGGCAGCGTCTCGAAGGCCGGGCGGAAGGCACCCTGGAACTGGAAGCCCAGCAGGACCTGCGAGCCGAGGATCAGGATGCGCGTCTCGTCGAGAGCGACCTTCACCTTCTTCGACAGGGACATCGGCGACACCGACCTCGCAGCGGGAGGCCGACCCGCAACGGGGAGCCTCGCCGCCGGGTTCCGCGGGACGTGCGGCCCGTAAAAGCTCGGTTCCGTAAAACCTTGGCCGAAACCTTCGCCGAAACCTTGGCCGAACCCTTGGCCGAAACCTTGGCCGAAACCTTGGCAACAGAAGTGCGGCCGCGCGCGTTGAGGGTGCCCGATCCCCTGGAAACCGATGATGACCCTTCTCACCCTCCTGATCGCCGGCAACCTCGCCATCGCATCCGCCTTCTCCCTGGTGGCCGTCGCCACGGATTGAGCCCGGCGCGCCGGCCGGGGGCCGGCCCATGACCCCTGCGATCCGAGCCGCCGCGCTGCCCGGCCTGCTCTGGGCGATGGCCTTCGACGAGAAGGGATGCGGCCGCCTCCTCGAACCCGACGAGGGGCTCCCGGACCTCGACGCCTTCGGCAGCGGCTTCCTGTGGCTCCACGTCGACCTCAAGACGGCGAACCTCGCCCCGCTCATCGATGCGGGCCGCGTCGGGCCTCGGGCGCTCGCCGAAGCCGTGTTCCGGCCCGACGAGCACCAGCGTGTCACCGTCGAGGACGGGCATGTCGGCGGCGTGGTCGCCGATCTCGCCCGACCCGGGGCCAAGCCGGATGAAGCGGGCCGCCTGCACTTCGTCATGGGCCCGCGCTCGCTCGTGAGCGGCCGCAGGGGGCCGGCCGAGAGCCCGGACGCCACCCGCGCGAGCGCCGAGAAGGGGCAGCCGATCGCCTCGCCGGTGCTGCTCCTCGAGACGATGGTCGGCTACGTGGTCGCGTCCATGGCGGCGACGGGCCAGCGCCTCTCGGACGAGGTCGACGGGATCGAGGACCGGGTGCTCGACGGGCGCGTGCGCGACGACAGGCGGCGCCTCGGCCCGATCCGCCGCAGCGCCGTGCGCCTGCACCGGCAGCTCCTCGGGCTCGCCGCCGTGTTCCGGCGGCTGGAGGAGGACGATGCGGCCGAGCGCCTGCACGGCCCGACCGTCGCCACGGCGGCGCGGCTGGCGCAGCGCCTCGATGCCCTGGACCGGGACGTGAACGCGCTGGCCGAGCGCGCCCGCCTGCTGCAGGAGGAGGTGGCCGCCCGCGTGGCGGAGGAGAGCAACCGTCAGCTCTACGTGCTCTCCGTCCTCTCGGCGCTGTTCCTGCCGCCCACCTTCCTGACGGGGCTGTTCGGCATGAACGTGAAGGGCCTGCCCTTCGCCGACGACCCGCGCGGCTTTCCGTTCGTCATCGGGCTGTGCCTCCTCTCGGCGGCGACGACCTACGCCATCATCCGCGCCCTCGGCATCCGGCCGCCGCGCGGCTAGCGGCGGACGCCGCCCGCCCCGGACGCGCTCAGGCGGCCCGGTCGATCGCTCCCATCAGTTCGGACGGATGGTAGGGCTTTCCCAGGAAGCGGCCGTTATCCGGCAGGTCTCGGTCCGCCAGCGGGTGGCGGCCGGAGGTCACCACGAGGCGGATATGCGGCCAGGACGCCGCCACGCGCTCGACCAGGGTCACGCCGTCCATCGAGCCCGGCATGTCGACGTCGGTGAACAGGACGCCGATATCGTCGGGCCGCAGGTTCAGGATCGACCAGGCCGCGTCGGCGGTCGCCGCCTCGGTCACCGTGAAACCGGCCTCCTCCAGCACGTCGGCCGCCATCATGCGGATGAGAGTTTCGTCCTCGACGAGGAGGACGTGGGCAGGCTGGGGCAGTGGAGCGAACGCGGGCATCGGGCGGGCTCGGGCGTTGGAGCGTCGGGCGGGGCGGGTAGGGCCGGACAGGTTCAAGCCTCTAACCCATGTTTGGTTTCAGCTCGGCCGCAGGGCTTTCGCGCCGGAGCCCCCTCGGCCGGGCCGCGAAGGGCCGGGCGAGATCCGCCGCACGGATCATCGGTCCACCCGATGCGGGCCGGCCGCAGCCCCGCGGCAGGGGGCTCCCGATTGCTCCCGCCGAGATCCACCCTGCGCCATGACCCAAACCCGGCGATCGGCGTTGAAGGGTGACGGCCGCCAGGGCCGGTCACGCGTTCCAGCCGGAGTTCTCCATGGCCGTCAGCGACATACCCGCACCGCGCCAGCCCGCACAGGTCCCCCCGCCCGTGACCCCGGGACTGCGCGGGCTGCTGACGCTCGCGGTCGGCGTCGTGGTCATCGCGGCCCTCTATTTCGGCCGCGAGGTCTTCATCCCCCTCGTGCTCGCCATCCTCCTGAGCTTCGTCCTCGCGCCCGTCGTCAGCTTCCTGCGCCGGATTCATCTCGGGCGGGTGCCCTCGGTCATCGTCGCCGTGCTGCTGGCGCTCGGCATCATCCTCGGCATCGGCGCCGTTCTCGGAACGCAGGTGGCGAGCCTTGCCAGCAACCTGCCGCAGTACCAGGCCACGGTGCAGACAAAGGCCGCAAGCCTGCAGGAGGGCTTCCTCGGGCGCGCCAACGCGCTGCTGCAGCGGATCAACCATCAGGTGCACGACGCGTCGCAGAAGGCGTCGGCCTCGGGCACGACGTCCGCCTCGCCCGCCGGCGGCGAGACGCCGAAGGCGCAGCTCGTCCGCGTCCAGGAGCCGGACCCGTCGCCCCTGACGCTCGCGCACAACGTCCTCGGCCCCATCGTCGAGCCCCTGACCACCATCGGCATCGTGCTCGTCGTCGTCGTGTTCCTGCTCATGCAGCGCGAGGACCTCCGCAACCGCCTCATCCGGCTGTTCGGATCGAGCGACCTGCACCGCACCACGGTGGCCATGGACGATGCGGCGAGCCGCCTCGGCACATATTTTCTGGCCCAGCTCGGCATGAACGCCGCCTTCGGCGTGCTGATCGGCGTTGGCCTGTGGTTCATCGGCGTGCCGAGCCCGATCCTCTGGGGCGTGTTCTCCGCCCTCATGCGCTTCGTGCCCTATATCGGCGCCTTCATCTCCGGCCTCATCCCGGTCGCCCTGGCCGCGGCCGTCGATCCGGGCTGGTCGATGGCGATCTGGACGGCCGCCCTGTTCCTCATCGCCGAGCCCCTGTTCGGGCAAGTCATCGAGCCGCTGCTCTACGGTCACTCGACAGGGCTGTCGCCGTTCGCGGTCATCGTCTCCACGCTGTTCTGGGGCTTCCTCTGGGGGCCGGTCGGCCTGATCCTGGCCACGCCCTTCACCGTCTGCCTCGTGGTGCTCGGGCGCCACGTCGAGAGCCTGGAATTCTTCGACGTGATGCTGGGCGACCGGCCGCCCCTGACGCCGGTGGAGAACTTCTACCAGCGCATGCTCGCCGGCGACCCGGACGAGGCGCGCGACATCGGCGAGGCGATGCTCAAGGAGCGCTCGCTGTCCTCGTACTACGACGAGGTGGCGCTCAAGGGCCTGCAGCTGGCGGCCAACGATTTCGCCCGCGGCGTCGTCACGCCCGCGCAGCTGGAGAACATCAAGACCTCCTGCCAGAACCTCGTCGAGGATTTCGAGGGCCGGCCGGATGTCGAGCCCGCGCCCGATCCGAAGGGCGGCAGCCCGGCGGATGTGCCGACGCTCGCCGAGCGCACGCACCCGAAGAACGAGGCCGTCCCCGGCCAGGCGCCGCCCCTCGACCAGCGCCCGCCGGCTTGGCGTTCCGAGGCCCCGATCCTCTGCATCGCCGGCCGCGGCCCCCTCGACGAGGCGGCCTCGACCATCCTGGCGCAGCTCCTGCGCAAGCACGGGCTCGGCGCCCGCGTGGCGCCGCACGAATCCGTCGCGCGCGGTCGCGTCCGGGAGCTCGACCTGTCGGGCGTCGCGATGATCTGCATCTCGTATCTCGACATCACCGGAAGCCCCGCGCATCTGCGCTACCTCCTGGAGCGCCTGCGCCGGCGCGGCCCCGACATCCCGATCCTGGTCGGCCTCTGGCCCGTGGGCGAGCGGGTTCTGACGGATGCGGCGCTCGGCCGGGAACTCGGGGCGGACACTTACGTGTCCTCGCTGCGGGACGGCGTGGAGGCGTGCCTGAAGACCGCCCGCGCGGCCTCGGGCGAGCCCGCGGCGGCGGCGTGAGGCCGGAGCCGGCCAAATCGCACCCTTGCACCGTCGCGCACAGGCTGGGATCCCGGCCGCCCCGTGATGTCCGACAGCGAAGGCCGAGACAGACTTGGCATTGATAGCCTTGGCACTAAGAAGTATCGACGAAGAAAATCTCTCGCACTCGGAACCCGGCTGCAGAATTACCCGTTTCCCGTACGGAGTTTTTACTCCGCCGCGCAACGAACCTCGGAGGTGAAGCGATGCAGCGTCACGGACGGTCCGATGGTAAAACGTCGCCGTCGGACTGGACGAGATCATAGAGTCTAGCGCGATCGCGCACATGGAGGCGGGACTTCGTCCCGCCTTTCGCGCGTGATCACACCGCCAGACGAAAAAAGCGCCCCGGGATCTCTCCCGGGGCGCCGTTTGACTAAGCGGCCAGTCTGATCGGGCTGGTGATGCTTAGGCCAAACCTCCTGTCGGCCTCAGGCTCAATAGGTGCCAAACTTGTAGTTCAGGCCCGCGCGCACGACCGCGAACTCGTCGTCGCGGCGGCCGATCGCGCTCGTCGCGACCACGTTGCTGCCTGCATCGACCACGAGGGCGCCCTGGTTGCGGGTGCCGCGGTCGAGGTTCACGTACAGACCTTCGACCTTCAGCGTGACGGCCGACGACTTGAAGAAGTTCAGGAACGAGTCGGTCGGCAGCGCGTACTCGACGCCGCCGCCCACGGCCCAGCCGGTGCGGAAGTTGTCGTTGCCGCGGAAGCCGCCGAAGCTGCGATCGGCGCTACCGGCGCCGTAAGCGAAACCGCCGGTGCCGTAGAACAGGACGCGGTCGAAGGCGTAGCCGAGGCGGCCGCGCACGGTACCGAAGAAGTCGAGGCTCGACAGGCCGCGGGGATCGACCACCGTGAAGCCGGGGGCCGCCGTCCCGCCGACGAAGATCGGGCTCGTGCGGTTGCGGCCGAAATCGAGATACTGGGCGTCGGCCTCGATGCCGACCACCACGCCCGAGCCCGGCGTGAACTGGAAGTTGTAGCCGATCTGGCCACCGCCCGTGAAACCATCCTGGCTGGACTGCCGGAAGGTCGCCGTCGTGCCGGGCGCAGTCGTGAACTGATTGGGCACCACGAAGGTGTTGGCGGTGCTGTTGCCCACGTCGAACGCGTAGCCGGCGTTGAAGCCGGCGTAGAAGCCCGTCCAGGTGAAGACCGGAACCGGCGTGAACACCGGCGGGGGGGCCGCGCGGCGGGGCAGGTCGGCGGCCGAGGCAGCGCCGGTCAGCAGGACGGCGGCGGTACCGGCGAGAAGAAGCGTTTTGATCATCGGATCCTCATGCCCCATCGCGGGGCTCGACGAGGCGGACATGCCGGCACTGCGGGCCGCGGCGCTAGTGCAAGTTCGCAACACCTCGCACGACGACAGGGGAAAGCACAGACACAGACGTGCTCTGGCGCACATGCGTCTCACACTCTGTATCAGAAGATTTCTGGAGCATGTCGGTCTGGAACTGGAAGCAAGAGCGCAGGGCGGTCTCGCGGAAATGTGGCGCGAATGTGAGAGACGACTATTGCAATATATCACTGCCGCTCGATTGTTCATGGGCCAGATCGACAAATCCTTTGCAGGCGCAATTTCGTGGCGGGGCGAGGTGTCGTACGCGCCGCGGGGCGCCGGATTGACCGCACCGTGCGGCGGATGCCTCGCCTGACACTAGCGGGCGGCGGTCAGAGCCTGGACCAGACGAGCATCAGCCCGGAGAGACCGGGGAGGGCCAGGACGAATTCGTGGAAGCGCCGGTCGCTCACCGGGCGATCGGCGCGCGCCGAGCCAAGCCCCGATCATCGTTCCCGGCAGCGCCAGGGCGGCAAGCCGAACGAGATCCGGGTTCAGCAGCCCGGACGCGGCGTGCCACAGGAGAGCCCCGCATAGCACCGTCAGGGTGTAGGCCTGGAATTCGCCGCGTCGCTCGTCCCGGCTGCAGCCGCGCAGGGTGGCCCAGAGTGTCGGCAGCGGCCGCGACAGGCCGGCGAGGCCGCCTCGTCTCTCGAATCCACACTCAAACCTGCGCGACGGTCGCGATCATGGAGCGCCAAGCTCGGCTGCTGCGATGCCCCGTTTCGCGAGACCGTACAACATGCGGACGCCCTTCGGCCGCGGGGGCAGGGCCGACGACCATCGTGATGCGAAATGGGAAGACGACGAAGGCGCCTGCCGGGGCGCTCGGCGATGTCGTGCGATCGATCGGACAACTCACGCGACGTCGCCATCCGCTCCGAGACGCGGGCCGCCGGCGGCCTCGCTGAGCTCAACCTCGCCATGACCAAGCTCGCCATGACCAAGCTCTGATCACATGAGTTTGCAGAGACGCCCGAATACGATCAATGGTAGGGGCCGCCTGATCAGAAGGCCACGTCTTTCCGAAGCCGTGTCACCACGAGGGCCGCAGATGATCGATTGCGACCTCAGGGCACGCTGAAACCGGAACGACACCAATCCTGAGAGAGGGCGCCTGTTGGATATTTTCGGACCATTCGATGATCTGTCCGATGCAGATCTGCGCGAGCAATTAACCCGCTGGTGCACGCACAAGATCCGTCCAAACACTCAAAAAGATGAATTCGACGCCTATTTCCACACGGTGTCGCCGCGGTCGACGTTCGTGAAGAACGCTCCTCCGGACGCCTGTTTGCTGGATATGGGAGCGGGCGAGGGCTCGCTCTCGATCTATAAAGTCTGGCCGTCGGTGGCTCGATCAGATCTTAAGTTTTACGGAACGTCATTGGATCCGATTCCGCTTGCCGCGAATTACGAGCAAGTTTCCATTTCCGACTTCGAAACAACGCCTCGTCCCTTCAACGGTGTCGAATTCGACGCCGTCGTGGCGTCTCATTTCATCGAGCATCTTTCGGATCCGTCTGGATTCATTGGCTGGGCGGCGTCCTGCATGAAGCCGGGCGGTCGCATGTATCTGGAATGGCCGCATGAATTCTCGAAAAGAATGCCCTCTTCATCATTCTTTGCCGAACACGGAATTCCTGCTTTCACAACGAATTTTTTCGATGATCACACGCATGTGCAGACATGGACAGCGCAGGACATCATCGATATCTCTGGCACATCTGGGCTGCAGCCGGAATTTGCCGGGCGTATTGTTCTTCCCTACGCAGCAGGCTGGATGCGGGACCAAGCGAGAGAAGCAAGTGACAAGATCTCCGGCACATTCGCAATCTGGTGCGCCGTAGGCTGGGCTCAGTACGTCATCCTAACAAAGACGCTATAGTTGCTGATCTAGTATCATCAATCGTACAAAATCCAGCTGGTCGTGCGCATCCTGCGTTCGCATGGGCTGAAACCCGGCAGTCTTTGGAGCGCGTGCCCGAAGACGGCGACGTTCGGCACCCGCTTTACAGGTCTGGGCGTGAGCGAGGCGTGAAGTGCATCTGCACTGGGCCGGCCTTGTCGATGTTCGGTCTCTTCGGGGCGACCGCGGATTTACGAGACGCTGAAGCGCCACGGATTGGCAAATGGGCTGTACGAACGGGCTATGGAGAGGGCGGTGCGGGGGGGCAGGACTGGTGCCGATGACGTGAGCCGGAATCTTCAGTCCCCGCCTTGTCCCGTCACGCTCGCCGATGTTAGAGCCTTGTCAAAGGAATTGATGTCTAACGGAAGTGCCGTCTCGCGAGCCATTGCCGTCCGGAAAAGGGGATGGACCGACCTCGTCGTGAGCGTTCGCTTGCGCCAGCCACCGACTCGACGACGGTTCATCCCAGTTCGGCAGGGGATGAATGCGTCGATCCTCTGTTGGAGGCCACTCGTGAGCTTGTTTCGACTGATCCACAAAGATCAGGCCCGACGTGGCGCGCTGAGCCGCACGTTTTCAACGATGCATCGGCTTGAGGGACCTTGAATCATGACATCCTTCAGCGCGTATCTGAGCATCTACAATGATTGGGATCTTCTTGGGCCAGCACTCGCTTCGATGAAGGGGCGCATCCAAGAGCTGGTCGTGGTGGATGGGGCCTATGAGTGGATGGTCCCCTATCTGCAGGCAGTCGGAAAGGATCCGCTCCGTTCGGACCCGGCGCTTTATGAAATCATTGAGACATCCGGCATTCCGGCTCGATTTATCAACCGGTGCTGGGCGAATGAGCCTGAAAAGCGAATCGCCGGTTACGCCGCGTGTCAGACCGATTACGTTTTTCGTGTAGACGCAGACGAGATACTATTTTTCAACGAGAAGGCTTTTGATGCGTATCTTTCGAGCGGGCAGGCGATCGGCGAGATGGAGATGCCGCTCTACGACAGCCCCGGCTATGTCCATGCACAGGACCAAGTAAGCGGGTTTGGGAAGCAGCCGCTCATATTTGACGCTCGCCAGTTGAGACCGGAAGAGCATCTGCAATATCTATGGCTCGTTTTGACCGCCGATACGCTGCCGAAGGGCGTGAAGGGCGGGGTAACTTTCTACCCGGAACCGGTGGCTTTCAACGCCCACCTTTCAACGTGGCGGACTGCGACGGGAGCGAGTCAGCGAGCGGCCTTCTATTCGATGAATTGGGTGCGGGCGAACGGCTTCCCATGGGTGGAGGGACTGAGTGGCAAGCCCATCGCGGATTTTCGCGAGATCTTCGAGTACATTTCCCCGAGACACTTTTCCTCGGCTCTCGCGCGAGGAGCTGTCGCAAATGGGCATTTTAGCATATTGGGGAATGTCATTCGGAAGTCGCCTCTTTCAACGGAACAAGAGGCGTCTTTCGCCCATCTGTACGAAAATCACTTGGCTTCATCGTTTGAACTTAATGAACAGGCTCGCGCGGGCGAGCAGATATTTCTCGCTGGTTCCCCGATCTTTTTCAATATATCGCGAGAAGATGGCCGCCTAAGTCTTCTAAAAGACAAAGAATTCCGATTGAGAACCGCGGATCAATTAAGTATGGCCCGCTCCAAGCTGCATTATATCAATGCTGAAGCGCCCTTCGAATCGACATTAGATCTCGAGACAAAACTGGAGGGAAATGAGATCGAAATTCTACTTCCCGACATGGCTCCTATGCCAAGCGAGATCCGATGCGGGCTCAGCGTATCGATCTGGCCACTCTCGGGAAAGGGATTCGGTTCTTTCATAGTGATCTGATGCTGCGTTGCCGGCTCGACCAGACGCTTTAAGGGAGCTCCTACAGCGTGTTTGAGATTGACCAGAAATTCTACTCCCTGGAAGAGTGGATAGCTTGGGCGACGTCGAACCCGTATGTTTTCAGGGCCGACCATGCGAAGAGAATGGTCGATCAGATCGCCGATGCTGGCCTCGTCGAGCCGCTGACGGGGTGGCGGATGTCCGCTCACGAGATACAGGTGGGTGGGACGAATGTCCGCGAAGGTCTTGTCGCGCATGGGATCAACGCACGCATGCGGTCCGTTCTCGCGCTGATTGATGAAAAGTTCGGTCATCGTCCGAGGCACGATGTCCGCATTTTTGCGACAGAGGCCGTAACGGCATTCGCTCTGCGACTGCGCGGGCTGTTCCCGCGCTTTCTCGGATCCGAATACGCCTTGAACGAGGAAGCGAGGCGCGCCTTGTTTCCGATCCAGCACGAAGACCTGACGGCCCTGTCCTTGCCGTCGGAGAGCTTCGACCTCGTCACGACGAACGAAGTGCTGGAGCATATTCCCGACCTTGACGCAGGTCTGCGCGAGATTGCCCGCGTGCTCAAACCAGGAGGCTGGCATGTGGGGACGCATCCATTCCGGTTCATGAGTGAGGAGGGCGATCTCCGCGCCAGGATTGTCGATGGAGCGATCGTTCACATCAAGGAACCGGAACGGCATGGAAACCCGGTCGATCCCGGCGGCGGGTCGCTCGTTTTCGAAACTCCCGGTTGGGACATCCTTCAACGGGCTCGATCGGCCGGGTTCAGCGACGCGCACATGCGCTTCGTGGCCTCCGTGACGCACGGGTTCCTGACGGAGAATACAGGCGTGTTCGTCCTCTGCGCGCAAAGATAAGCGCGCCCGCCGCGGCGGACGGCGCGGGCTGTCGTTCCGCGTCTCGGTGACGCGCACCGTCGCGGTAATGCGCTCGCGTCGGATGCGGGGCGAGGGCGCCGCGCCGAGACTGGTCGCGCTCCCGCGTCTCGATCCAGGCGCGGGCTATCGGCGGGCGATCGAAGGTCCGGGTCTCGCGGTGGCTGGCGGCCGCCTGTTGCATCGCCACCTGTGCGTTATAACCCGTCGCTCCGTCCGTGCCGTTCGCGCACGAGGTCCGTGCCCGAACCGGCCTCCGCTGGGACAGAACGGAGGCGAGCGCCAAGGCATGGCCGTATCGTCGGCGCGACAGGGGCCGGGCAGGGCGGCGAAGGGTGCAGCAGGGATCGAGGGCTCGGTGATCGAACAGGCTGAAACATCCGGCGTTTCCAGCGCGTGGCGATTCTCGGTCGCGCCCATGATGGATTGGACCGACCGGCATTGCCGGGTCTTCCACCGCGTCCTGTCGCGGCGCGCCCGGCTCTACACCGAGATGGTGACGACGGGCGCCGTGCTGCACGGCCCGCGCGAGCGGCTGCTCGGCTTCTCGGCGGTCGAGCGTCCGGTGGCGGTGCAACTCGGCGGGTCCGGCCCCGCCGAGCTCGCGCAGGCGGCGCGGATCGCCGAGGATTTCGGCTATGCCGAGATCAACCTCAATGTCGGCTGCCCCTCGGACCGGGTGCAGGACGGCCGCTTCGGCGCCTGCCTGATGCGCGAGCCCCGCCTCGTCGGCGATTGCGTGGCCGCCATGAAGGCTGCCGTCAATGTGCCCGTCACGGTGAAGTGCCGCATCGGCGTCGACGATCAGGACCCGGAAGCCGCCCTCGACGCGCTGGCCGAGATCGTCGTCGCGGCGGGCGTCGACGCGCTGATCGTGCACGCGCGCAAGGCGTGGCTGCAGGGCCTGTCGCCGAAGGAGAACCGGCACATCCCGCCCCTCGATTACGGCCGCGTCGCGCGCCTGAAGCGGGCGCGACCCGCGCTGCCGGTCGCGGTCAACGGAGGCATCGCCACGGTGGCGGCGGCCCGTGCTCATCTTCAGGAGCTCGACGGCGTGATGATGGGGCGGGCGGCCTACAGCGACCCGGCCGAGCTCCTCGCGGTCGATCCGGAGCTGTTCGGCGAGGCCGCGCCGGTCGCCGACGCCTTCGCGGCGGTCGAGGCCTTCGAGCCCTACCTCGCCGAGGCGCTCGCCGGGGGTGCCCGGCTCCACAGCCTGACGCGGCACATGCTCGGCCTGTTCAACGGGCGCCCGGGCGCCCGGGCCTTCCGGCGCCATCTCGCCACCCACGGCATGCGGCCCGGCGCGGATCTCGCGACCCTGCGGGAGGCGGTCTCCCTGGTCTCGCGGGAGGTGCCGGAGGCGGCCTGAGCCGCCCGCTACGGGCCCTTCAGGATCAGCCGGTCGCCCCGGACCTCGTAGGAGGGCAGGCGGTTCAGGAAGCTCTGGCCGAGGAGGTTGCCTGCGAGCGCGCCCGGCCGGCTCACCATCGCCGGGACGCGCCGCTCGAGGATCGGGCCGATGCGGAGGCTGTCGAGGAGGATGGGCGCGGCGAAGGTGACCCCGTTGGCCGTCGCGACCCGGGTGGTGAAGGCGTCCTCGCCCGGGCGGATGCCGAGCGCGGCCGCGTTCTCGGCGGTGAGGACCACGGCGCTGGCGCCCGTGTCGAACAGGAAGTTCTGGCTGCGGCCGTTGACCTCGGCCTTGACCGCGAAGGGTCCGTCCGCCCGCCGGGTGACAGTCACGCTGCCGCCGGGACCGATCGTGGCGCTGCCGGGGTTCAGCTCGCCCATCACCCGCGCGCCCACCTCCTGCGCCGTGTCGCGGTAGGCGTAGAGGGCGACGCAGGCGAGCCCGATCAGGCCCCAGATCAGCAGGTGGCGCAGGTTCGTGCCGATGCCCTCGCGGAAGCGGTGCCGGAAGCCCGCCAGCACGAGGGCGAGGACGGCGACGCCCGAGGCGAGGCCCGCGAGCTGGTCGGGCTCGATCACGCCCGCGATCCGCCCGCCATCCGCGGTGACGAGGAGGAGGAGCGCGATACCGAGAACGATGAGCCCGAGAATCAGCATGGAAGACTCAGCCTGGGAGGATCGTCACGGGGATGCCGGGACCTCCGCAGGCGTCAGATAGGCATCCCGCAGCCGCGCTTCGAGGCCGGCCATGATGGCGAGGCGCCGCGCCTCGGGCAGCGAGCCCCAGGCCGCGATCTCGTCGCGCGTGCGGCCGCAGCCGCGGCACAGGCGCGTCGCGTCGTCGAGGACGCAGACCTTGGTGCAGGGGCTCGAGGGCTTCGGGGGCAGGCTCATGCGCTCACCCATGCCCGCAAGGGCGCCGGGGGATCAAGCCCGCCGCGCCCCTCACATCGGCACGGCCACGATCAGGCCGATCAGCGCGGCGATCTCGGCCATCTGCTGGCAGGCGCCGACCACGTCGCCGGTCTGGCCGCCGATCCGGGCGCGGGCGATCCCGCTCACGGCGAGGCTCGCGCCGATGGCGAGCAGCAGCATCAGGAGGAGCCCGCCGACGGGCAGGCCGAAGGGGAGCGCCAGGAGGGTGAGGAGGGCGGCGATCCCCGCGGCGAGTCCCGCCGTCGCCTTGGTCGGGCGGCCCACGGAGGCCGCCGCGCCGCCGGCCCGGGCGGGCGCCAGCAGCACCATCGGGGCGAGCGCCGCCGTGCGCGAGAGGGAGGCCGCGAGCAGGATCGCGATGGCGGCCCCCGCCCCGGTCCGGTCGAGCAGCGTCGCCAGCGCGCCGATCCGCAGCGCCAGCGAGAGGACGAGGGCGGCACCCCCGTAGGCGCCGATCCGGCTGTCGCGCATGATCTCGAGGCGCCGTTCCGGCGTGGCGCCGCCCCCGAACCCGTCCGCCACGTCGGCGAGCCCGTCCTCGTGGAGCGCCCCCGTCACGAGGACGAGGGCGGCGACGGCGAGCGTCGCGGCGAGGAAGGGGCCGAGCCCGAGGCCGCGGCCCGCCAGCAGCACCAGGGCGGCCGGCAGCGCGAGGACGAGGCCCGCGAGCGGCAGCATCCGGGGCACCGTGCGGAAATCGGGGGGCAGGTGCGGGTCCGGCTCGCCGGGCAGGCGCGGCACCGGCAGGCGCGAGAAGAAGCGCAGGCACGCGGCGAGGTCGTAGAGGAGGTCGAGCCCCGGCATGTCGGCCTCGCCGGAGCGCCTCGGTTGGTCGGCCATCGCGCCTCGCCTTCACCCCCGCATCCCGCCCCGTTATAGCTCCGGCCGCGGCCGGCCTCGCGCGGGAGCGGCCCCGCCCACAGGATTGTTCGTGCCATGACCGAGACCGGCCCCTTCGCGGATATCCGCGGCCTGATCGCCTCCATGCCGGGCCCGGACCGGGAGGCGGCGGCCGCCGTCGCCGAGCGGGAGGCGCGCCTGACGAAGCCGGCGGGTGCGCTCGGGCGCCTGGAGCACCTCGTCGCGTGGCTCGGCGCGTGGCAGGGCAAGGCGAGCCCGACCCTCGACCGCCCCCTCGTCTGCGTCTTCGCCGGGAGCCACGGCGTCACCGCGCGGGGCGTCTCGGCCTACCCCGACGCGGTCAACCGGCAGATGCTCGACAATTTCGCCGCCGGGGGGGCAGCCATCAACCAGATCTGCGCGGCCTACGGGCTCGGCTTCAAGGTGTTCGATCTCGCCATCGACCTGCCGACCGGGGACATCACGGTGGGGCCGGCCTTCGACGAGAAGGCGTGCGTGGCCACCATGGCCTTCGGCATGGAGGCGGTCGCCGCGGGCACCGATTGCCTCGCGGTCGGCGAGATGGGCATCGGCAACACCACGGTCGCGGCGGCGATCTATGCCGCCCTCTACGGGGGCGAGGCGCGCCACTGGGTCGGGCGCGGCACCGGCATCGACGATGCGGGGATCGCCCGCAAGGTCGCGGCGGTCGAGGCCGCGCTCGCCCACCATGCCGGCCACCTCGCCGACCCGCTGGAGGTCCTGTCCCGCCTCGGCGGCCGCGAGATCGCCGCGATGGCGGGCGCGATCCTCGCCGCGCGCCTGCAGCGGGTGCCCGTGATCCTCGACGGCTACGTCGCCACCGCGGCGGCGGCGATCCTGCACGCCCTCGACCCTGCCGCCCTCGACCATTGCCTCGCGGGCCACGTCTCGGCGGAGGGCGCGCATGCCGACGTGCTGGAGCGCCTCGGCCTCGTGCCGCTCCTGGCGCTCGGCATGCGCCTCGGCGAGGGCTCGGGCGCGGCGCTCGCCATGGGCCTCCTCAAGGGCGCGCTCGCCTGCCACCGCGACATGGCGACCTTCGAGCAGGCGGGGGTGTCGGGCCGCTCGGAGGCGTAGGGGGCGTCCGAAGCCCGCGCCGCGCTCCCGTGCGGGAGGGGGGACAGGGCGGGGGCGCGGGGTTGCCGGGATAGGGCGCCGGGGTTCGTTCGGGCGCCTGTGCTCCCCACCCGGCCCGCTGCCGCGGGCTCGAACTCTCCCGACACGGGAGAGGCGGGGGCCTGCCTCAGGCGGCCCTGGCGGGCCGCCGCACGGCCGCGGGCTGCATCTCGGCCTCGACGTCCACGGCCGGCAGCGTGTCCATCACCCGGCTCGCCGGCAGGGTGACGATGACCTCCGTGCCCTCGCGGGGGCGCGACACGAGCTGGAAATGGCCGCCGTGCAGGTCGACGAGGCCCTTGACGATCGGCAGGCCGAGCCCCGAGCCCTGCTCGGCGGTCTTGATCGCGAGCGAGCCGCGGCCGAAGGAGGACATCACGGTGCCGAGCTCGTCCTCGGGGATGCCGGGGCCGCTGTCCTTGACCGCGACGTACTGGCCGCCCGAGCTCGTCCAGCCGACCTTGATCGTGATCTCGCCGCCCGGTGGCGTGAACTTCACGGCGTTCGAGAGGAGGTTCAGCACGATCTGGCGGAGCGCCCGCTCGTCGGCCCAGATCTTCGGCAGGGAATCGTCCACGAAGTCGTGGAAGGTCTGCCCCTTCGAGCGGGCGCGCAGGCCCATCATGTGGCGGCATTCCTCGACGATGTGGGCGAGGAGCACGGCCTCCTCGTTCATCTCGTAGCGCCCCGCCTCGATCCGCGAGAGGTCGAGGATCTCGTTGATGAGGTTGAGGAGGTGCATCCCGCTATCGTGGATGTCGGTCGAGTATTCCTGGTAGCTCGGCGCGGTGTGGGGGCCGAAGACCTCGTTCTTCATCACCTCGGAGAAGCCGAGGATGGCGTTCAGCGGCGTGCGCAGCTCGTGGCTCATCGTGGCGAGGAAGCGCGATTTGGCGAGGTTCGCCTCCTCCGCGCGCCGCCGCGCCTCGTCGGAATTGGCCTTGGCCTGCTCCAGCTCGGCGAAGATCGCGTCCTTCTCGGCCCGCGATTGCAGGGCGCCCACCGTCGAGGTGTAGAGGCGGCGCGCCAGACCCATGAAGAAGAGCTGCGAGCCGACCGCCATCGCGACGAGGAGCAGCGCGTCCATGTGCTGCGAGAAGGCGAGGAGCGACAGCGTCGCGAGCATCAGCGGCACGAGGCCGGCGACGGCGGCCGCCGGCACGGTCGCGGCGAGCATGGTCGCGACCGCCGCCGCGATGACGAGGCCGAACAGGGCGAAGGTCCGCCCGCCCGTGGCGCCGAGCCCGATCATCGCCGCCCAGCACAGGCTCTGCACCGCCTCGCCCGCGACGAACAGGCGCCGCCAGCGCCCGAGCGAGACCTCCTCCGGGTCCTGGCGCAGGAAGCGGCGGCTCGCGGTGGAGATCAGCGTGATCGCGACGAACACGCACAGGGCCCAGGTCGCCGCGACGACGTGCGGCACCCAGAACACCGAGGCGCCGGCCATCGCGACGGCGAACAGCCCGAGCGGGATCCCGGCGCCGATCCGGTATTGCGCGTAGAGGCGCAGCAGCTCGTAGTCGAAGGCGCGCTCCAGGCCGGTGACGGAGGTCAGCTTCTCGCGGGCCGAGCGCATGTCGCGGGCGATGCCGCGGCGCCGGTTGGCCTCCTCCGCCGACGGGCCGCGCCCCCGCTGGACCATCTCGACAGTCAGGTCGGACATCAGTCTCGAAATTTACGCTGAGGGCGCCGTTGGACGGGTCGGAGCGGGCGTACCGAACCGCGACCACCCCCAGGATGGTATGAATGTGTTAAGAACCGGCTGCCGCCACCGTGCGGATTCTCCGCATCCCGGACACGCTTCCCCGCCGGCTGGGGCCCCGCCCCGGGGAGATCGCATGGCAGGTGCGCGGCCGCACATCGGCCGCGCGCGCGGGGACGCTACCGCTCGGTCATCCTCACCGGACCGGAGGGCATCGGGATGATCAAGCTGACCGTCAACGGCAGGGCCCACGAGGTCGAGGCCGATCCCGAGACGCCGCTCCTCTGGGTGCTGCGCGACCATCTCGACAAGACGGGCACCAAGTACGGCTGCGGCATTGCCCAGTGCGGCGCCTGCACCGTCCATCTCGACGGGCAGCCGGTCCGCTCCTGCCAGACCCGCATCGGCGATGTCGGCGAGGGCAAGGTCACGACGATCGAGGGCGTCTCGGGCCGGGTGGCCGAGGCGGTCCAGACGGCGTGGCGCAAGCTCGACGTGGTCCAGTGCGGCTATTGCCAGTCGGGCCAGATCATGTCGGCGATCGGGCTCCTCACCGACAATCCGAAGCCCTCGGATTCCGACATCGCGGGCGCCATGGACGGCAACATCTGCCGCTGCGGCACCTATCAGCGCATCCGCGCGGCGATCCACGAAGCCGCCCGCACCCTCGCCTGATCCCCGTTCGTCCTGACTGGAGCACAGACATGCTGACAATCGGTCGGTCGAAGGCCGGAGGCCGCGCCCCGCGCGTCTCCCGCCGCAGCTTCCTCGGCGGTGCCGCCGCCGCGACGGGCGCCATCGTCATCGGCTTCCGCCTCGACCCGAAGGGGCCGTCCTACGCTGCGGGCGGGCCGGACCTCCCGGCGGTCAAGGCGATGCCGAACGCCTTCGTGCGGATCGCCTCGGACGACACCGTCACGGTGATCTGCAAGCACCTCGACATGGGCCAGGGCAACACGACCGGGCTCGCCACCATCCTCGCGGACGAGCTCGACGCGGATTGGGCGACGATCCGCACCGAGTTCGCGCCCGCCGACGCCACCCTCTACAACAACACCCTGATGGGGCCGGTGCAGGGCACGGGCGGCTCGACCGCGATCGCCAATTCCTGGTTCCAGCTCCGCAAGGCGGGTGCCGCCGCCCGCGAGATGCTGGTGGCCGCCGCCGCCTATCAGTGGAAGGTGTCCGTCTCCGAGATCACGGTCGAGACCGGCGTCGTGCGCCACGCCGCCTCGAACCGCGAGGCCCGGTTCGGCGCGCTCGCCGCCTCCGCCGCGACCCTGCCGGTGCCGCAGGAGCCGCGCCTCAAGCAGCCGGGCGAGTGGCGGCTGATCGGCCAGCGGGTGCCGCGCCTCGACTCGGTCGCCAAGACCGACGGCAGCGCCGTCTACTCCCTCGACATCCGCCGCCCGGGGCAGGTGACGGCGGTGGTCGCGCATCCGCCCCGCTTCGGCGCCACCGTGAAGAGCGTCGACGACAAGGCCGCCCGCGCCGTCAAGGGCGTCCTCGACGTGGTGACGATCCCGACCGGCGTCGCGGTGATCGCCAAGGATACCTGGACCGCGATGAAGGGCCGCGATGCCCTCGCCGTGACCTGGGACGATGCGGGCGCGGAGGCCCGCTCCTCCGACGCCATCCTCGCCGAGTACCGGGAGACCGCCAAGCGCCCCGGCCTCGTCGCCTCCGAGCGCGGCGACCCGGAGGCCGGCATCAAGGGCGCGGCGAAGGTTCTGGAGGCGGAGTTCAGCTTCCCCTACCTCGCCCACGCCGCGATGGAGCCCCTCAACGCCACGATCGAGCGGGCCTCCGACGGGACCTACGACGTCTACGCAGGCTGCCAGCTCCAGACCGTCGAGCAGGCGGTGATCGCCGCGATCCTCGGCGTCACGACGGACAAGGTTCGGCTTCACACGCTCTGGGCTGGCGGCTCCTTCGGCCGCCGCGCGACGCCCGGCGCCGACTACCTCGCGGAGGCCGCGAGCATCGTGAAGGCGACGGGGGCCAAGGCGCCCATCCACCTCGTCTGGACCCGCGAGGACGACATGACAGGCGGCTATTACCGCCCGACCGTCTTCCACAAGCTGCGCGCCGGCCTCGATGCCAAGGGCGCCATCACGGGCTGGCAGCACGTGATGGTCGGCAAGTCGATCATGATCGGCTCTCCCTTCGAGGCGATGATCGTCAAGAACGGCATCGACGGCACCACGGTGGAGGGCGCCTCCGACACGCCCTACGCGCTTCCCGCCTACCGGTTCGAGGTCCACAACGCCCGCGAGGGCGTGCCGGTCCTGTGGTGGCGCTCGGTCGGCCACACCCACACGGCCCAGGTCATGGAGGTGTTCATCGACGAGATCGCCCACGCGGCGAACGTCGATCCGCTCGCCTACCGCCTCGCGCTCCTGAACCAGGCGCCCCGCCTCTCCGCCGCCCTGAAGCTCGCCGCCGAGAAGGCCAACTGGGCCGAGCGCACCCGCGAGAAGGGCCACGGCCTCGGCGTCTCGGCCCACGAATCCTTCGGCTCCTACGTCGCCATGGTGGCCGACGTCTCGGTGCAGGAGGCGAGCGTCAAGGTGAACCGCATCGTCGCGGCGGTCGATGTCGGCATCGCCGTCAACCCGGACATCATCAGCGCGCAGGTCGAGGGGGCGGTGGGCTTCGCGCTCTCCTCGGTGCTGCGCAACCGCATCACCCTCAAGGACGGCGTGGTGCAGGAGCGGAACTTCGACAGCTACGAGCCGACCCGGATGAGCGAGATGCCGGTCGTCGAGGTACACATCGTGCCCTCGCAGGCCGCGCCCACCGGAATCGGCGAGCCGGGCGTGCCGGTGCTCGCCCCGGCCATCTCGAACGCGATCTTCGCCGCGACCGGCCAGCGCCTGCGCTCCCTGCCCCTCGACCTCGCGAGCCTCCGTGGGGTCTGATCCCGGACCGCGATCCGGAGGGGTGTGAGGAAACGCACAGACCCCCGGGCACCCGAGGCGCAGGGTCGCCTCACCCCAAAGGTTTCGACCCACTTCACGACGGCGCGGCTCAACACCGCGCCGTCTTTTCGTTTCGGGCGCCGCGGCCCATCTGCGGCCGGACCGATGCCGCCTCGCCCGATCCTCTCCGCCTTCGACGAGACCGCCGCGCGGCTGCGCGCCTGCCGCCTCTGCCGCGACGCGCCGGTCTACGGGCCGCCCCTGCCGCAGGAGCCGCGGCCGATCCTGCAGGGTAGCGCCACCGCCCGCCTCTGCATCGCCTCGCAGGCGCCGGGCACCCGGGCGCACCGCACGGGCCAGCCCTTCACCGACCCGTCGGGCGTGCGCCTGCGCGCCTGGCTCGGCCTCGACGAGGCGGCGTTCTACGACGCCGCGCGGGTCGCGATCGTGCCGATGGGCTCGTGTTTTCCGGGCCTCGATGCCAAGGGCGGCGACCGGCCGCCGCGCCGGGAATGCGCCGAACGCTGGCGTGATGCGATCTTCAGCGGGTTGCCTGATCTCGAATTGATCCTCGTGATCGGCCAATACGCGCAGGGGTGGCATCTCGGGCGGCTGGAGGGCGGCCTCACCGGCACCGTCGCGCGCTGGCGCGAGATCCTCGGCGAGCCGCGCCGGCCCCGGGTTCTCCCTCTGCCGCACCCCTCCTGGCGCAACAATGGCTGGCTGAAGCGGCATCCCTGGTTCGAGGCGGAGCTGCTGCCCGTTCTGCGCGCGGAGGTTGCACGGGTGATGGGCGAGCCGGATGATCGCGATCATTGACAGGCGCGTCGGCGCGTGATCGCTGCCGGCATCCTTCCGGAGTGCCCGATGCCCGCTCTCGCCGACCCCCGCGACCGCCTGATCGTCGCCCTCGACCTCGGCGACGTGGCCGAGGCCGAGGCGCTGGTGGACCGTATCGGCGACGCCGCCACCTTCTACAAGATCGGCTATCGGCTCGCCTATGCGGGCGGCCTCGCCCTGGTGCCGAAGCTCGCGGAGCGCGGCCTCAAGGTCTTCCTCGACCTCAAGCTCCACGACATCGGCAACACGGTGGAGGAGGGGGTGCGCTCGCTGGCTGGCCTCGGCGCGACCTTCCTCACGGTCCACGCCTACCCGCAGACCATGCGCGCGGCGATCCGTGGACGGGGAGCTAACCCGTTGAAGATCCTCGCGGTTACGGTCCTCACCTCCTACGACGAGGCGGATGCCCGCGAGGCCGGCTACGCACTGCCCGTGCCGGACCTCGTCGCGAAGCGGGCGGCCCAGGCCCTCCAGATCGGCATCGACGGCATCGTCTGCAGCGCGGAGGAGGCGGCCTCCGTCCGCTCGGTGGTGGGTCCGGACCGCCTCATCGTGACGCCGGGCATCCGCCCCGCCGGCAGCGACCTCGGCGACCAGAAGCGCGTGATGAACCCCGCGGAGGCGCGGGCCGCCGGCATCGACCATGTCGTCGTCGGCCGCCCGATCACCAGTGCCGCCGACCCGGCCGGGGTGGCCCGCCGCATCGTCGCCGAGATGGCCTGAGAATCAAGGAGATAGCGATGGCACGCGGATACTGGGTCGTCCGGGTCGATGTCCGGGACGCCGACGCCTACCGGGATTACGCGGCCGCGAACGGCGCTGCCTTCGCCCAGTTCGGCGGCCGCTTCCTCGTTCGGGGCGGCGCCTTCGAGGCGGTCTCGGGCTCGGCCCGCTCCCGCAACGTCGTGATCGAGTTCCCCTCCTACGAGGCCGCGCTCGCCTGCTGGCACTCGGACCTCTACCAGTCGGCCCGCGCCCGGCAGAAGGGCGGTGCGGACACCGACCTCATCGTGATCGAGGGCTACGACGGCGAGCAGCCCGGTGCCGGCGAACCCCCGCAGCCCGCCAATCCGGCCTCGGAATAGGAGGCGGGTCAGGCGCTCGCCGGCCGCGCCCGCAGGGCCCGCAGCAGGAAGGCGATCATCGCCTCGATCGGCGGCGCCGGTCCGTTCGGGTACTGGCTGACCAGGACCGGATGGCAGTAGCGCACGATCGCGACGTGCACGCACTGCGCCGCCATCGCCGGATCGTCGGCGGCGAACTCGCCGGTGCGCACGCCGTCGGTCACCACCCGCGTCAGCACCGCGCTGATGCGCTCGACGTGGTGGCGGCAGACGTCCCAGCTCTCCGTCATCGCCGCCTCCACCATCTCGTGGATGCGGGGATTCTCCCGGCAGCGCTCCAGGCAGTCGCCGTGCAGGCTCCGGACGATCTCGGCGATGCGGTTGGAGGCCGACAGGCCGGGGGTGGCGGCGATCGTCGCGATCAGTGCCTCGACCTCCCGGGTCACCCGCTCCACCACGGCCTCGTTGATGGCCTTCTTCGAGTCGAAGAACCGGTAGACGTTGGCCGGGCTCATCCGCAGCGTCTTGGCGATGTCGGCGACCGTGGTCTTCTGGTAGCCGATCTCCCGGAAGAAGCGCTCGGCCGTCGCGAGGATGCGGCAGCGCGTGGTCGGCGCGCTCTCCTCCGCGACAGCGAGATCCTGTTCGACTGGGTGGTTCATGGGCGGAACCTAGGCCGGGGCGCCCCCGGCCGTCAAAGCAACATCGAAGAAACAATTCCGAATAGCCGGCGAAGTGCCGTCGCCGCATCACCGTCGCGGCCGAAACCGTCGTCTTCCGTTCGGGCGCCGATCGTCTGAGGGGCCGACTCAAGGGCGGATCCTCCCACGACCGTGCGTGACCTCCATTCGGATCGCCATCCACACCAGCGCACTCGGGTTGGACCCAATCACGGCCGGGCAGCAACGCGCCGAGCGGCCCGAGCAAATCGAAACCTATTTGGAGAAAATCCGTAGGGAGCTTGCCCATCAACCGAGCGACGTTGCAAGATTGCTCTCTTCCTTGCCTATGACGGCGCAGATCAAGTTGTGGGCCAGATCTCGGTTTCGGGTGGCAGGCTGATGTTGCCGCTAATCAGAGCCTGAATAGGGGCTGCCGGATGCTCCGATGCGCCGAGCGAATGCTTGATGGTTCCTGCGATGTAAGGGTTCGTTAGGGACGCCGTGGTATCGAGGGGCATGCCGATCTCCCTGCGCTACCGTCGCCCGTCGCCCTCACCAGAGCCGGTCATGCAGCCGCAGGCTGATCTTCTGCAGGAGGCGGCCCCGTCGAAGGCCGGTGCCGAGCGGGGCGCCAGCGAGGTCCTCGACGTGATCGAGGCCGACGTGCTCACCGCCATCGGAGGCGTCGGACAGTCGATCGCCACGGCGCGATCGGAGGTGGAGCAGATGCAGGCCGGGCTCGCCAGCATCCGCGCGCAGATGGCTGCGCTCGCTCATGCCGCCGAGGCTGCGGCGGGGGCGAGCAGCGGCCTCACGGAGACGACCGGTCGTCTCTCGGCCACCACAGGCCGGATCGCGGGCGCGATGACGGAGGCCGGCACGCATCTCGACCACGCGGGCCTGCGCGGTACCGAGGCGCGGATGCTCGTCGCGGCGCTGGCCCAGGCCGGAAACGAGATCGCCGGCATCGTCGATACCATCTCGGCCGTCGCGCGGCAGACCAATCTGCTCGCGCTCAATGCCACCATTGAGGCCGCGCGCGCGGGCGAGGCGGGCCGCGGCTTCGCGGTGGTGGCGAACGAGGTGAAGGCCCTGTCCGTCGAGACCGCCCGCGCCGCCGACGAGGTCCGTGCCCGGATCGCGCGGTTGCGCGAGGGCGCGGCAGCCTCCGGCACGGCGATCGAGTCGGTGGCCGAGGCGATCGACGCGGTGCGCCCGGCCTTCGCCACGGTGCGCGGAATCTCGGACGAGCAGGCCTCGATCGTGGCCGGCGTCGCCTCGGGCGCCTCGCAGGCGGCCGATCTCGTCGCGGCCGTCAATGTCGAGGCGGGTGCAGCGAGCCATGCGACCGTCGCCCTCGATGCGCAGGCTGCCGCGATGGAGGCGGCTTCCGGTCAAGCCGCCGAGCAGGCTGCGGGTCTCGGCCGCCGCTTCGTGGCGGTGATCCGCCAGAGCGAGATCGGAGACCGGCGTCGCGCCGACCGCTATCCCGCCGATCTCGGTGTCGACCTCGGCGACGGCCGCCGCACCCGGACCCAGGATATCAGCACGGGCGGCGTCCTTCTGGCTGCGCCCGAGGGCGGAGCGGCGCTGCCGGTCGGTCACCGGTTGGTGCTCGGGCTTGATGGAGTTGGCCCTCTGCCGGCGACTATCGTCTCGGTGAGCGCGATGGGGTTGCATTGCGCTTTCGGCGAGGTCGCCCCCGGGGAGCAGGCCCGGCTTCAGGAGAAGCTGTCGGAGATCGAGACGGCCTACCGGCCGCTGATCGTTCGGGCGCAGGATCTGGCCGAGCGCATCAGCACACTGATGGAGGCCGAGATTGCCGCCGGACGCCTCGCACCCTCGGCGCTGTTCGACACGGAGTATCGACCCGTCGCCGGATCGAACCCTCCGCAATACCGGACCGGGTCGGTCGAGCCGCTCGAACGCCTGCTGCCGCCCATCCTGGAGCCCGAACTGGTGCGCGACGGGAGCATGCTGTTCTGCATCGTCGCCGACCGTAACGGATTCGTGCCGGTGCATAACCGACGGGTCTCCCAACCCCAGCGTCCGGACGATCCCGTCTGGAACAATGCCAACAGCCGCAACCTGCGCATCTTCGACGATCGAACCGGCATCACGGCCGCGCGCTCGCAGCGTCCCGCCACCGTGCAGGTCTACCGGCGCGAGGTCGGCGGCCAGATCGTGATGGTGCGGGAGGTGGACGCGCCGATCCGCGTTCAGGGACGCCACTGGGGCGCCTGCCGTACGGCTTACCGTTTCTGACAGACGTGAAGGCCGCGCGTCCCGCGAGGGCCGACCTGATCAGCCTCCGTACCGCGCCGACGGCTCAGGAGCCGAATTGCGACCCGAGCTGTTCGAGGTATTCCGCGAGGTCGACCCCGCCGACGCGCTTGCCGTAATCGAAGCGCATGCCCTGCCGAATGTCGACGCTGGCGCTCTTCGTCGTCAGCGTGAACGGCTTCACGCAGACCCAGGCGCCGTCCCGGCGATGCTCGAAAAAGCCGAGGATCTCGTGCTTGGCCATGTGCCCCTCCCAGCGAACTCAAGCTGACAACGGCCGGCTCAAGCAACGGTTCACGGAGCGCCAAGCATTTTCGCGTGCGCGAACTGAAGCTCGGCAGTTGCGGCGGCTGCCTCTACTGCCGAGCTTGCATCGGGCCTTTCGGGCACGGTGACCTGCCCCCGAGGGGGCAGGCGAGGGGTGAGCGTCAGGCTGCGCTCTTCAGCGATCCGGTCTGCTCGTGGAAGTCCGGACCGTTGATCGTGCGGGCCACGTAGCCAGCGCGGATCAGGTAGTCGCCGAAGCGCTCGCCTGTCGTGCGTTCCTTCGCATAGGCCGCGAAGAGCGGCTCGAGCGTCGGACGGATCTCGGCCGCCGTCACGTCCTCGGCGTAGAGCTTGCCGAGGCGAGACCCGTCGAAGGCGGCGCCGAGATACAGGTGGTAGCGCTCGGGCCCGCGGCCCACGAGGCCGATCTCGGCGATGAACGGGCGGGCGCAGCCGTTCGGGCAGCCCGTCATGCGGATGGTGATCTCGTCCTCCGCCAAGCCGTGGCGGGCGAGGCTCTCCTCGAGCTCGGTGATGAGGTCGGGCAGGTAGCGCTCGCTCTCGGCGAGGGCGAGGCCGCAGGTCGGCAGCGCGACGCAGGCCATGCTGTTCCGGCGCAGGGCGCCCGCGCCCTTCGTCAGGCCGTATTCCTCGACGAGCGCGTCGATCTCGGCCCGCTTGGCCGCCGGGACGTTCGCGATGATCACGTTCTGGTTTCCGGTCAGCCGGAAATCGCCCTCGTGCACCTCGGCGATGCGGCGCAGGCCCGACAGGAATTGCGGGCCGCCCTCGATGTCCTTCACGCGGCCGGAGGGCACGAAGAGGGTGAGGTGGTGGCGCCCGTCCTCGCCTTCGACCCAGCCGTAGCGGTCGCCGTTGCTCTCGAACTTGAAGGGCTTCGGATCGGCGAGCTTCTTGCCGACGCGCTTCTCCACCTCCGCGCGGAAAGCCGCGAGGCCGTAGCGCTCGATCGTGTACTTCAGGCGCGCGTTCTTGCGGCTCTTGCGGTTGCCCCAGTCTCGCTGGACCGTCATCACCGCTTCGGCCACCTTCAGGGCGTCGGCAGGCTCGCAGAACAGCATCACGTCGGCCGTGCGCGGGAAGGTGTCGGTCTCGCCGTGGGTCATGCCCATGCCGCCGCCGACGGTGACGTTCCAGCCCGTCACCTTGCCCTTCTTGTCGAGGATCGCGATGAAGCCGAGATCGTGGGCGAAGATGTCGACCTCGTTCGAGGGCGGCACGGCGATCACGGTCTTGAACTTCCGCGGCAGGTAGGTCTTGCCGTAGATCGGCTCGACCTCCGCCGCATCCTCGCCGCCGATCACCCGCTCGCCGTCGAGCCAGATCTCGCGCCACGCGTTCGTCTTGGGAAGGAGCGAATCCGAGATGGTCTTGGCAAGGTCGTAGGCGGCCTTGTGCGCGCCGGTCTGCGCCGGGTTCGTCGCCGCCATCACATTGCGGTTCACGTCGCCGCAGGCGGCGATCGTGTCGAGGAGCGCCGCGTCGATGCCGGCCATCGTCCGCTTCAGGTTCGACTTGATGACGCCGTGATACTGGAAGGTCTGCCGCGTCGTCGCCCGCAGCGTGCCGTTGGCGTAGGTGGTGGCGATGTTGTCGAGGATCAGCCACTGCTTCGGGGTCACGACGCCGCCCGCGATGCGGAGCCGGATCATGAAGCTGTAGGCCTTGTCGAGCTTCTTCTTGGTGCGCTCGGGCCGGAGGTCCCGGTCGTCCTGCAGGTACATCCCGTGGAACTTCACGAGCTGACCGTCATCTTCCGAGATGGCGCCGGTGGCGTGCTTGAGAAGCCCGTCGGCCAGGGTGCCGCGGAGATAGCCGCTCGCGATCTTGATGTGCTCGTTATGGGCAAGCCCGGCCGTCCGCGCGGCCTCCGCCTCGGAGATGGGCCGGTCGGTCGGCGGCGTCTCGTAGACCCGCTCGGAGGAAGGCTTGCGGTCGGTCATGGCGGCGGTCCGGTGATAGCGTCTCCGCCCGCTCGTGGGGAGGAGGGAGGAGGTGGGGAGGGATCGAGAGGACCGCATCGCTCTGTGCGGAACGTCCTCGACCCCTGAGGCCCGTCCCCGCGAGGGGAGGGGAAATCCCGGCGGCAGCGGGTCAGTAAACGTCCTGCTGATAGCGGTGCGCCCGCTCCAGGCCCGCGACGGCAGCCTCGGCCTCGGCATCCGAGAGGCCCTTCACGTCGGCGTAGGACCTGACGACGGCCGCCCGCACGTCCTTGGCCATGTTCTTCGCATCGCCGCAGACGTAGAGGTGGGCGCCCGCATCGAGCCATTCCACGAGCTCCCTGCGGCGCTCGAACAGGCGGTCCTGCACGTAGATCTTCTCGGGCTGGTCGCGCGAGAAGGCCACGTCGATCTGCGTCAGCGAGCGATCTTCCAGCGCGTCCTGCCATTCGAGCTGGTACAGGAAGTCGTGGGTGAAATGGCGGTCGCCGAAGAACAGCCACGACCGGCCGGGCGCCTCGGCGGCGCGGCGCTCCTGCACGAAGGCGCGGAAGGGGGCGACGCCGGTGCCGGGGCCGACCATGATGATGTCGGTGGCGGGATCGGCCGGCAGGCGGAAGTGGCGGTTCGGCTTCAGCTTCACGCGGAGCTTGGCCCCGTTCCGGATCCGGTCGGCCACGTGAACCGAGGCGACGCCGGACCGGGACCGGCCGTGGGTCTCGTAGCGCACGGCGGCGATCACGAGATGAACCTCGTCGCCCACCTCCTTGCGCGAGGATGCGATCGAGTAGGCCCGCGGCGGCAGGGGCCTGGTGACGGCGTTCAGGTGCTCGGCCGTGAGCTTGGCCGGATAGGTCTCGATCAGGTCGATTAGGTGGCGGCCCTCGATCCAGGCGCGAACCTCCCCGCTCTCGATCAGGCGCTTCGCCTCCTCGTGCCCGGTCGCCTTGACGAAACGCTCGACGGTGGTGGCCGACAGCGTGGTGATGTCGCGTTCGGCGAGGAGGGCGCGGCGCAGGGCTTCGTCGCCCGTCAGGCCCGCGGCCTTCAGGATGTCCTCGACGAGCTGCGGGTCGTTCTCGGGATAGATCTCCAGCGAGTCGCCCGGCTCGTAGGCCGGCGCCCCGTCCTCGAAGGCGAGCGCGAGGTGGATCGTCTCCTTGTCGGAGCGCGACGAATTCAAGTTCACATGATCGACGACCTCGACCACGACCGGGTCGCGGCTCGGTTCGGCATCCTCATCGTGGCCGCCCCGGGCGAAATCGACGGCGACCACGTTGTCGGCCGCGGCAGCCGGCGGGGCGAGCGCCTTGAGGGCGCCCTTGATCCACTCCGCGGCGGGCTTGTCGAAATCGAGGTCGAGGTCGGCGCGCTCGAAGGCCCGCTTGGCGCCGAGCGCCTCGAACCGCTCGTCGAGCGCCTTCCCGATGGCGCAGAACTCGGCATAGCTCGTGTCGCCGAGCGCCAGCACGCTGAACTCGGCCCCGTCGAGACGCGGCGCGCCGTCGCCCATCAACTCGTTGTAGGCCCGCACGGCCCGGGCCGGAGGCTCGCCCTCGCCCCAGGTCGCGGCGATCGCCACGATGCGCTTCTCCTTGGCGAGGTTCGCCAACTCGAGATCCGCGAAGTCGATCACCTTGGGCTTGAAGCCGCTCTTGCGGGCGAGCTTCGCCACATCGCCGGCGAGCTTCTCCGAATTGCCGGACTCGCTTGCATAGACGATGGCGAGCGGCTCGGCAGCCTTGGGAGGCGCGGCGGGCGCCGACGCGGGCTGGCCCCCTGCCGCGTCGAGGCCGGCGAGGAAGCCCGCGAGCCATGCCCGCTGGATCGGTGTCGCCGTCCCCAGCACGGAGTCGAGGCTGGCCCGCTCGGTATCGCCGAACGGTGCGGTGCGGGGGAGGAGTGCTTGTCGGGACATCAAGAGACCATGTCGTCTGCGCGACGGCTTCTGTCAACGGGGAATGTCCGTTTTACAGAACGACCTCGCGGTAGAAGAGCCATTCGCTGTTGCGACGCAAAAGAGAAGCTTATTCTCCGGCCAGTGCCAGGACCGGCACGTGGCGGGTGTTGGTCGGCGGTGCCGGAAGCGGGAGGGCCGTCGTCGACTTCACCTTCTCCATGGCAAATCGCGATGTCACGTTCTTGAGAGGCAGCGTCGCGATGAGCTGCTTGTAGAACGTGTCGTAGGCACGCATGTCGGCGACCACGACCCGCAGCATGTAGTCCACGTCGCCCGCCATTCGATAGAACTCGAGCACCTCCGGCATCGCCGCGACGGTCGAGGCGAATCGGTCGAGCCACTCCTTCGAGTGATCCGCCGTCTCGATCGAGACGAAAACGGTCAGGCCGAGCCCGAGCTTGACGGGGTCGAGCACGGCCACCCGCCGGTCGATCACGCCGTCCGCCTCAAGCCGCTGGATCCGCTTCCAGCACGGGGTCTGGGAGAGGCCCACCTTCTCGCCGATGGCGGCGATGGAGAGCGTGGCGTCCTGCTGCAGAAGCGCGAGGATCTTCAGGTCGATCGAATCCAAGCCGGACCTCTCTTGCTCGTGAACGAAGGCAGGTGCGCGCTCGCACGGATGTGAGCCTGGTATGAGAAGGATCTTCCTCGACCAGGCAACCTGTCGGCACCCGCCTCGGTTGCCGTCGGGCTTCCTACTGCGGTGCAAGACCGGCCCGGGACACGGCTCCAGCCTTGACACCGTTCGTTATAGCGAACATTTCAGGGGCCGGACAAGAAGGTACCCACAGATACCCGATCAATTGCCCATGACTCGCGAACTCGCTCTGGCTGCGGACGAGCTGTCTGCGGCGCTGGCCGGCCTCGACCTCGCCGGGCGCATCGCGCTCGTCGAGCGCAGGGTGCCCGGCCGCCTCGTCTTCACCACGAGCCTCGGCATCGAGGATCAGGCGCTGACGCATGCGCTGGCTATGGCGAGATCCCGCACGGAGATCGTCACCCTCGACACGGGCCGCCTCTTTCCCGAGACCTACGACGTCTGGGCCGAGACCGAATCGGCCTACGGCATCCGCATCCGCGCCTACGCGCCGGAGCGTGAGGCCGAGGAACGATTCGTCCGGGAGGAGGGCATCAACGGTTTTCGCCATTCGGTGGCCGCAAGGCAGGCATGCTGCGGCTTCCGCAAGGTCGAGCCCCTGGCGCGGGCGCTCGCGGGGGCCGACATCTGGTTCACGGGCCTGCGCGCCGGTCAGTCGGCCAACCGCGCCGACACGCCCCTCGCCGAGGCCGACGAGGCGCGCGGGCTGATCAAGGTGAACCCGCTCGCCGACTGGACGCGGGCGGACGTCGACGCGTTCGTGCGTGACAATTTCATCCCCTACAACGTCCTGCACGATCGGGGCTTCCCCTCGATCGGCTGCGCCCCCTGCACCCGGGCGGTGCGCGTCGGAGAGCCCGAGCGCGCCGGCCGCTGGTGGTGGGAGCAGGAATCCAAGAAGGAGTGCGGCCTGCACGTGCACGTCCCCGAGGCGAGCGTGCAGCCCGGCCAGGAAGCGGCCGCCTTCGAAACCACGAACCTCAAGACACCGGAGATGGCCCGATGAGCGCCGCCCCCGCGACCACGGCCGCACGGCTCGGACCCGGTCGCCTGACCCACCTCCAGCGCCTGGAGGCCGAGAGCATCCACATCATGCGGGAGACGGTCGCCGAGACCGAGAACCCGGTGATGCTCTACTCGATCGGCAAGGATTCCTCGGTCCTGCTGCATCTGGCGCTGAAGGCCTTCGCGCCGGGGCGCCTGCCGTTCCCCTTGATGCACATCGACACGACCTGGAAATTCCGCGAGATGATCGCCTTCCGGGACCGGCGCGCCGCGGAGATCGGCGCCGAGCTGATCGTGCACACGAACCAGGAGGGCCTCGCCAAGGGCATCGGCCCGATCAGCCACGGCTCCGAGGTGCACACCGACGTGATGAAGACGCAGGCCCTGCGTCAGGCGCTCGACAAGCACAAGTTCGACGCGGCCTTCGGCGGCGCCCGCCGCGACGAGGAGGCGTCCCGCGCCAAGGAGCGCATCGTCTCGCTGCGGACGCCTCAGCACCGCTGGGACCCGAAGCGCCAGCGCGCGGAGCCCTGGCACCTCTACAACCTGAAGAAGAAGCGCGGCGAATCCCTGCGCGTCTTCCCGCTCTCGAACTGGACCGAGCTCGATATCTGGCTCTACATCGAGCAGGAGCAGATCCCGATCGTCCCGCTCTACTTCGCCAAGGAGCGCCCTGTCGTCGAGCGGGAGGGACAGCTCATCATGGTGGATGACGAGCGCCTGCCCCTCGAGCCCGGCGAGACCCCGCGCCATCTCCAGGTGCGCTTCAGGACGCTCGGCGATTATCCGCTCACCGGCGCTTTCGAGAGCCCCGCCGCGACCCTGCCCGAGATCATCGGCGAGACGCTCGCCGCCCGCACGTCCGAGCGGCAGGGCCGGGTGATCGACAAGGACGGCGCCGGCGCCATGGAGCGTAAGAAGCAGGAGGGCTATTTCTGATGACGATCCATCAGTCGCCCGAGGCGTTCGGCTACGAGGCGTTTCTCACCGCGCACCAGAGCAAGGAAGTCCTGCGCTTCATCGCCTGCGGCTCGGTCGACGACGGCAAGTCGACCCTGATCGGGCGCCTCCTGCACGACACCAAGCAGATCTTCGACGACCAGATCACCGCCCTTCAGCGGGATTCGCGCAAGCACGGCACGCAGGGCGCCGAGGTCGATCTCGCGCTCCTCGTGGACGGCCTCCAGGCCGAGCGCGAGCAGGGCATCACGATCGACGTCGCCTATCGCTTCTTCTCGACCGACAAGCGCTCCTTCATCGTCGCCGACACGCCCGGCCACGAGCAGTACACCCGCAACATGGCCACCGGCGCCTCGACGGCGGACGTGGCCGTGATCCTCGTCGATGCCCGCCAGGGCCTCACCCGCCAGACGCGGCGCCACGCGCTCCTCGTCTCGATGCTCGGCATCAGGCGGGTCGTGCTCGCCGTCAACAAGATGGATCTCGTCGGCTGGTCGCAGGACAAGTTCGAGGCGATCCTCGCGGGCTTCAACGCCTTCACGGCGACCTTCGGCTTCGCGGAGGTCCGCGCGATCCCGCTCTCGGCCAAGAACGGCGACAACGTCGTGCTGCCGGGCACCGCCGCCGCTTGGTACACCGGCGGGCCGCTCCTTCAGTATCTGGAAGAGGTGCCGGTGCACGAGGAGGCGCAGGCCGCCCCGTTCCGCATGGCCGTGCAGTGGGTGAACCGCCCGAACTCCGAGTTCCGCGGCTTCTCGGGGCTGGTCGCCAGCGGGCGTGTGCGCCCCGGCGACCGCGTCACCGTCGCGCCCTCTGGCCGTTCCACCACGATCGCTCGCATCGCCACGGCCGACGGAGACCTTGCGGAAGCGGTTGAGGGCCAGTCGGTGACGCTGGTCCTCTCGGACGAGGTGGACGCCTCCCGCGGGGCCGTCATCGCGGCGGCGAATGCGCCGCTCCAGGTCTCCGACACTCTCGATACCCGCCTGTTCTGGGCGGCCGAGACGGAGCTCCGACCCGGATCGACGCTCCTCGCCAAGATCGGCACGGTGACCGTGAACGCCACGGTGAGCGCGATCCGCACCCGCATCGATCCGGAGACGGGGCGCCCAGGCCCGGCCGAGCGGCTCGCGGCCAACGACATCGCCGACGTGACCCTGACGCTCGACCGCGCAGTTGCCTTCGACCCCTACGTCGAGAACCGCGACACGGGCAGCCTGATCCTGATCGATCGCGAGAGCACCGACACGGCGGCCCTCGGGCTCGTTCAGGCACCGCGCTCGCACGGTGGCAGCGCCTCCGCGCCGGCCAGCGAGACGACGGAGCCCCGCGGCTTCCTGGCAACCCTCCGCCGCCTGTTCGGCGGCTGAGGCCAGCGTCTCGGGGCCGGTGGCCCCGGCCTCGGGCCAGGGCTATCCTCGACCGGCGCGGCGATCGTCGCCGCGTTTGCGGTCCGGAGGCTGCCATGGCTCCCGTCAGCGTCGTCCTGATCGGCCTTGATCCCGATCTGATCGACTTCTCAGCACCCGCCTACAGCGCCTATCCCGGCCTCGACGCGGGCAAGGTCAGGGCGGGTCTCGATGCGGATGCGGCCCGTCTCAGGGAACTCGGCTACGCGCCCGAAATCTGCCTCGTCGATTTCGGGCAGACGGCCGAATCCGTGGTCCGGGAACTCCTGCGCCGCCGGCTCTTCGACGCGGTGGTGATCGGGGCGGGCCTCCGCCTGATCGCGGAGAACACCGCATTGTTCGAGAAGCTGATCAACGTCGTCCATGTCCATGCGCCGCAGGCGAAACTCTGCTTCAACACGCGGCCGACCGACACGGCGGAGGCGGTGCAGCGCTGGTTCCCGCCCCCGATGCGTTAGGCGACGTCTTCCAGGATCCTCGCGAGAGGCCGGTCACGCTGTGGGCACCAGTCCGTGCGGATCGTCATCGAGACGGTGCACAGCCGTTCGTTCTCCTCGTTGCGGACGATGGCGCTGAGCGGCACCTCCCGTCCCTCGGCCGTCGCAATGCGCGCCAGATCATGGAGGGTCGCGAGGGCGATCTCGTGTGCACTCAGATCGTCGTGAGCGATCAAGCCCTCGGTGTCGCGGTGGCCGCGAGACCCGACGGCGGCATCGATGAAGTAACGGGGCATGGCAACTCCCAATCACGTATCAGTGACATCTAGCGGGGATAGCCAGCGGTCCGCATTAACCTGTGCGGACGAATAGGTCTCTGATGTATCGGGCGTTTCGGGGCTCGCGGGGCGCGGGCTCACCGTTCGGGTTCGGCCTGAAACCTGTCTAAACCGTCATGCTGCGCACAGGCCTCGGCAAGGCTCGGCACCTCTAGATGGTTCTGCGGCCGCGCGATCGGTGCGGTCGGCATGCCCGAAGGAGGATATCGCCATGTCGAAACGCTGGATGCCGGTTCTCGGAGCCGTGCTCGCCCTCGGTGGTCTCGGAGCCGTCTCGTCGGCGCAGGCGGCGCCGCTCGGCGTCGATACGGCACGGGGTCTGGCCGGCACGGCGCCGCTCGTCGAGCAGGTCGCGCAGGGCTGCGGCCCCGGCTGGGGCCGTGGCGCCTACGGCCGCTGCCGCCCGTTTGCGGGCGCGGGCCGCTACTACCGTCCGCGTCCCTTCTATGGGCGACGCTGCTTTCTCCGCCCGACGCCGTTCGGTCCGCGGCGCGTCTGCCGCTGGTGAGCCATCTCAGGCGGCCGCCCCTGCGCCGAGGCCGAATGCCTCGGCGAGAAGGGTGTAGGATCGGCGCCGCGCCGTCTGATCGTGGATTGCCGAGAACACCATGATCTCGTCGGCCTGGGTCGCGTCTGCCAGCGCGCCGAGGCGAGCCCGCAGGGTTTCGGGTGAGCCGACATGCAGCCGGGCGCGCCCCCGCTCCAGGCGGATGCGCTCGGCCTGCGTGTAGGGATGGGCCTGCGCCTCCTCCAGGCTCGGCAGAGGCAGATACTCGCCCCGCTCGCGCCGGAGCGTCGCGAGTTCGGCGCTGCGGGCGAGTTGCTCCGCCTCCGCGTCCGTGGGCGCGCAGACAGCCGCGACGGCGAGGATGGCGTGGGGCCGTTCCCGCCAGGGGGAGGGGCGGAAGCCGCGCCGATAGGCCAGCATGGCGGCCTCGGACTCGAAGGCCGCGAAATGCTGCGCGAAGGCGAAGCCGGTGCCGACCTGGCCGGCGAGATGGGCGCTGTAATCCGAGGAGCCGAGCAGGAAGAGCGGCGGCAGCGGCACGCCGGAGGGCATCACTTCCACCTGGCGAAACGGATGACCCTCGGGAAAGCCACCCGTCTCCCAGAGCAGCAACTCCTGCAGCCGGTCGAGGAAGTCGTCGCCCCCGCGCGGGACCTCGCGCCGCCGCAGCGCCTGCGCGGTGATGCCGTCGGTGCCGGGGGCCCGCCCGAGACCGAGGTCGATGCGGCCGGGGAACAGCGCCTCGAGCATCTTGAAGCGCTCCGCCACCATCAGCGGCGGGTGGTTCGGCAGCATGATGCCGCCGGAGCCGACGCGCAGGTGCCGGGTCGCGGCGGCGATCTGACCGATCATGATCTCGGGCGCAGGGCTGGCGACCGAGGGCAGGGCGTGGTGCTCGGCAAGCCAGAAACGGGTGAATCCGAGCCCGTCGACGTGGCGGGCGAGGGCGATCGAGTCCTGGAGCGCCTGCGCCGGGCTCGCGCCAGCGATCACGAATGAGAGGTCGAGGACGGAGATCGCGATCATGCCCGCCAGATGGGGAGGGACGGGCCTTCCTGCGAGCCCCACGCAGGGGCCGCCCCGGTCGATCCCGCCATTCCGGCCAAGCATGACATTCGCGGGCGGAGCGCGATCCCCGCACCTTGCCCCTGGCAGCGCCCGCGACTAGGGTCCGCGCCGCCTGGAACCTGGCACACCACCTGAATTTTCGATCGGAGTACCATCCCATGGGCTTTCTGGCCGACGCCCTCTCCCGCGTGAAGCCGTCCGCGACCATCGCGATGACGCAGAAGGCGCGCGAGTTGAAAGCGCAGGGGATGGACGTGATCAGCCTGTCGGTCGGCGAGCCCGATTTCGACACGCCCGACCACATCAAGGAAGCGGCGATCGAGGCGATCCGGCGCGGCGAGACGAAGTACCCGCCGGTCTCCGGCATCAACCCGCTGCGCGAGGCCATCGTCAAGAAGTTCAAGCGCGAGAACGGGCTCGACTACAAGGTCTCGCAGACCATCGTCGGGACCGGCGGCAAGCACGTCATCTACAACGCGCTCCTCGCGAGCCTGAACCCCGGCGACGAGGTCGTGATCCCGCGCCCCTACTGGGTCTCCTACCCGGAGATGGTGATCCTGTGCGGCGCGACCCCGGTCTTCGCCGATACCGACATGGCGCACGACTTCAAGCTCCAGCCGGAGGATCTCGAGCGCGTCATCACGCCGAAGACCAAGTGGATCATCCTCAACTCGCCCTCGAACCCGTCGGGCGCCGCCTACACGCGGGACGAGATGAAGCGCATCACCGACGTGTTGATGCGGCACCCGCACGTCTGGGTGCTCACCGACGACATGTACGAGCACCTGACCTACGGCGACTTCGAGTTCGTCACCCCGGCCCAGGTCGAGCCCGGCCTGTACGAGCGCACGCTCACCATGAACGGCGTCTCGAAGGCCTACGCGATGACGGGCTGGCGCATCGGCTACGCGGCGGGTCCCGAGCACCTGATCAAGGCGATGGACTTCGTCCAGGGCCAGCAGACCTCGGGTGCCTCCTCGATCTCGCAATGGGCGGCGGTCGCCGCGCTCGACGGCACGCAGGAGCATCTCGCGCGCTTCAAGGCGGCCTTCCAGGAGCGGCGCGACCTCGTGGTCTCGATGCTGAACCAGACCAAGGGGCTGCAATGCCCGGTGCCGGAGGGCGCCTTCTACGTCTACCCGTCCTGTGCCGAGACGATCGGGCGTAAGGCGCCGTCGGGCAAGACGATCGAGACGGACGAGGATTTCGTGACCGAACTGCTGCAGGCGGAGGGCGTCGCCGCCGTCCACGGCTCGGCCTTCGGCCTCGGCCCGAACCTGCGCATCTCCTACGCGACCTCGAACAAGACGCTGGAGGAGGCCTGTCACCGCATCCAGCGCTTCTGCGGTTCGCTGCGCTAAGCCCGGCCCCGGCCGACGCGATCGGGCGTCCGGTGCCTCGCACCGGGCGCCTTTTTCGTGCGGCGGGCCGGCGGATCGTCACAGCGTGGCCGAATCGTCGATCCGCGGTTGCCCGGCTCGATGCCACCCCCTACATCGGCACTCCCCAGCAACCGATGCGTCCGACGGTTTCGCGAGCCCTCTCGGGCCTGCATGGTGGCGGGGCCGGCAGTGACGGGACGGCGCGGACCAGTTCTCTGCGCCCCTCCTGTGAGGCTCAGTGGGCCGAGTAGCTGCAGGGGTGTCGGGAGCGCGGGGAACAGGAACCGCGGACCTTGGCGCATGGCCCACCTGCCTATCCACACGGCTGCCTGCGCCATTCCGGGACCGCCGAGGCCGGCGCGCCTTGCGGCTTCGTTCACGCTCCTGAGCGAAGCTGGAACCGGCCGTGAAACCGGCCGCGTTCCACCGCGTATCCTCAGGTTACCCATCATGCGGCGCCTCCTCTCCGGCGGCATCAAGGCGATCCTGGCGATCGCGGCCTTGTCCACGGCGGCGCACTGGGCGCTGCGCGTTCAGCGCGAGCCCGCCGCACGCCCGGCTCCCGTCGCCTCGATCCCGGACCCCGTCACCACGGGATCGATCGCGCCCGCGCGCTCCGGCGCGGTTCGGCCGCCGGCCGAGCCCGTGAGCCGCGGCCTCGACCAGGACCACCTGTCGGCGCTGATCGCGAGCACGACCGGCGACAAGCCGAAGGTGCAGAAGGCAGTGGCCAAGCGCTGACGAGAGGCGGACCCTCTCGCCCTCGCCTCACCCAAAGGGGAGGGGCGATCCGTGGGCGCGCCTGACGCGGCGTGTCCTCAGCGCCCGGCGCAGGCCGCCCGGTCTCAGGCCGCGAGCTGGCGGGCCTCGTGCTTGCCCTCCTGCACCTCCTCGATGATCTTCGCACAGAAGGCGTCGAGATCGCCCGGGTTGCGGCTCGTGATGATGCCGTGGTCGGTCACGACCTCCTTGTCCTGCCAAGTGCCGCCGGCATTCACCACGTCGCGCTTGATCGAGGCGAAGGAGGTGAGCTGGCGCCCCTTCACGGCGCCGGTCTCGATCAGGAGCCACGGCGCGTGGCAGATGGCGGCCACGACCTTGCCTGAGGTCAGGAAGCCCTTGATCACGTCGAGTGCCTTCGGCTCGAGCCGCAGCTTGTCCGGATTGATCTGGCCGCCCGGCAGGACGAGGGCGTCGTAATCACCCGCGTTCACGCTCTCCACGTCCTTGTCGACGGGGACGCTCTTGCCCCAGTCGGTCTTGTCCCAGCCGCGGATCGAATCCTTCGACTGGCGCGATTGCGGAGCGACGACGTGGACGGTTGCGCCCGCCTCCTTGAGCTTGGCCTGCGGCACCGTCAGCTCGCTCTCCTCGAAGCCGTCGGTGGCGAGAATCAGGATCTTGGCCTGCTTGATGTCGGCCATGGGTCATACCTCCATGTTGGGGAACTGGAGGCGCAAACCGCGGCTGGCTCCCGATGTTCCGGCCTCTCGCGCCTGGCCCGCCGCCGCAGGTCATCGCGCGCCCTCGGGCGGGAACGGAGGCGGAACCGCTCGGGAGACGGCCCCGTTGACCCGGTATACCCCAACATGATGGAGGAGGCTTCGCATGGCCAACCCCGGCCTTCCGACACCCGAACCCACGCCCGGCGGCAACATCCCCGGCGACCTTCCGCCGCCGCCCCAGCCCGACGACCTGCCGGACACGGGACCGACCGGGCCGCGCACCCCCTATCCGGTCGACGATCCCGGCATCGACGATCCGGCCGGTCCCGGCTCCGAGCCGGATTACCTGCCCGGCAATCCCACCGACCCGGGCGTGCGCCTGTAGGCTTCAGTGGCCGCCATGCGACGCGCGCACGTCGCGCGGGGCGTTGAGGATCTCGGAGAGGCTCGTCGCGACGTGGCGGGCCTCTTCGTCCGTCAGGCGCAGCTGGAACGGGGGCAGGGCGCCGGCCTGGAGGGCGACAACGGCTTGGCCCTGCTCGTCGGTGCCGACCTCGATGGCGGAGGAGGTCACGTCGAGCATGGCGACTTCCTCCTCGCCCATCTCCTCGGGCAGGTCCGACTCGTCGGTCTCGTCGATCGCGGTGAGAAGCTGGCCTACGGCGCGCACGAGTGCGCGGGCCGCCCGGGCGTCCATCACGACGGCGGTGGCCTGATCGTCCTTCTGGAACGAGAGCTGGATGTTGCCGCCTTCGAGGGAAACCGAGATACCCGCCATGGATCGCCTAACTGCCTGGAGCCGAACTCATATATGCACGCTGCGGCGCGAAAAACCCAGGGTCGCGGACCCGGGCTACCCCTGTCGCGGCGGCTCCGAAGCGGATCGTCGAGCCGCCGACGCCTTGTTGCGGCCGCATGAAACGCCTACATAGGGTCTCGGGGGGCTATTGGTGAGACGGGCGCTTTAAAGGTCTTGCGTCTCCAGCCCCGCCGCTCCGACAAACTACGGAAGAGGTCACAGCGCGAGCCCCGCGTGGGCACGCGATGTCGGCCAATGGACGATACGAGGTTCTATTCGTGAATACCGGCACTGTGAAGTGGTTCAACGAGACCAAGGGTTATGGCTTCATCCAGCCCGATGACGGCGGCAAGGATGTGTTTGTTCACATCTCCGCAGTCGAGCGCGCAGGCATGCGCAATCTCGTCGAGGGTCAGAAGATCTCCTACGAGATCCTGACCGACAAGCGCAGCGGCAAGGACGCCGCGGGCAACCTTCAGGCGGCCTGATCTGAAAGCGATCGTCCAGCGCCAGCCCGCTCCGGCGGGCTGGCGTTCCTGAAGGGCTCCAACGCCAAGCCCAAAGCCTTCGACGCCGCCGACGCTCCCAACGGGTCCGGTCGCGCCGGATGCGGAACAACCGAAATCAGAAACGAGTCCGGGCTTCGCCGCAGAGCGAATATCCGGTCGCCAGGACATAAGAAAAAACGACATGCAGTTTGAGTTCACCCGGCGCAGAAGCGCCCGGTCGCCCGTCACCGACGCCGCGACCTTCCGCGTGGCTCGCCTGAACCAGGCCCCGAATGCCGGCACGCCCGGCACCGATTTCAGCCACGTGATCGATCGTTCCTACAACTACCATTCCCCTCGCGAACTGCGCTGGCATCTCGCCGAGCGCTTCGGCCTCGCACCCGCCGCCGTCTCGCTGCGCGAGGCGCGGGCCTGAGGCGGTTCACGCGGTGAGCGCCGCGATCGCCGGCGCGAGCAACCCTTCCGGCACGGCGACGAGTTCGCCGTGCACCGGGTTCTCCCGGTTGTAGATCGTGCGCCGGCCGGCGAGGTCGCAGACCGACCCGCCCGCCTCGCGCAGGATCAGGTCGGCGGCGGCGAGATCCCAGTCCCGCGCGTCCGACGAGACCAGACCCACATCGATGCTGCCTTCCGCGACCCGGGCGACCCGGAGCGCGAGGGAGGGCACACGGTCGACCCGGACGAAGTCCGGCTCGACCCCCTCGCGGGCGAGTCCGCGCGCGAGGCGCTCGATCATGGGCTTCGGGCCCGTGACGCGGGCGGCGGGAAGCATGGCGCGGTCCGAGACCCGGATCGGCGCCGCGTCGCGGGTGGCGCCGAATCCCGCCACCGCCTCGTAGAAATGGCCGCTGGCGGGCGCGTGCACGATGCCGACGAGCGGCTCCCCACCCGCGAGCAGACCCACCGCGATCGACCAGTCGGGATGTCCCGACAGGAAGGCGCGGGTGCCGTCGATCGGATCCACGATCCAGACGAGATCGGCCTTCAGTCGGACGGGATCGTCCCGCGTCTCCTCCGAGAGCCACGCGGCGGCCGGCACGATCTGGCTCAGCCGCACCTTCAGGAAGGCATCAACCGCGACGTCGGCCTCCGTCACGGGCGAGCCGCCCGCCTTCGACCAGATCCGCGCGCGCGTCTGCGCGCCCGGCCGGAAGTGCGGCAGGGCGAGGGAGGCGGCCTCGTGGACCGCCTCCCGCAAGGCCGGCATCACGGCCTGCGCGGCCTCGGGGGACATCGTGTCGGGCATGAAAGTCCGGATCGGGCGGAGCTGTCTGTCCGCACGGGCCTCGGCGGCGTCGTGCGGACGGCGGGTCGGCGGCGTCCCGGCTCACCGTGGCGACGCTCCCGGCGAAGGGTGCGGCATGGTTCATGCCGAGTGCAAGCCGAAACTAGGTCGCGGTCCGATTCGTCACAAGGAGCGCCGCGCAGAATGGGATACGCCGGCTTTGTCCCGATCAGGGCAAGGAAGCGTTGAGCATTCCGAGCTTCAGGGGCATCTCCACCATCGCTTAACGCTCACTCTTAAGGTCGCCTGAGGAGGTTCGACGCGATTTTGCTTGGCATAACGGACGATCCGGCAGAGATCGCCACTTGCATCAGGGCGTCAGGCAGATGAACACTTATCAGAGCATGAACGCGCACAGCCCCGCTCCGGCCTCGGCGGAATCTCCCGTCTTCGCCGCCTCGCCGCTGCCGATCCTCGGCACGCTGTCCGGCGCCGCCCGGCCGACCGGGATCGCCCTCGCTTTCGCGGGCGACGACGCGGAGAGCTGCGGCGAGGACCGGTTCGACCTCGTCCTCGTGGACGACCAGGGCGAGGTGCTGTCGCGGCTCGGCCCCTTCGCGGAGGAGGACGTCGTGGCGGTCTGGCGGGACCTGTCCGCCAAGACCGGCCTTCCCCGGATGATCATCCGCGAGGACGGGGCCTTGAGCCTCGTCTCCCGCCAGATCGGCCGCGTCGCGCTCGGCACCACCCGGATGCGCCGCCGCTGCGGGCTCCTCGGCGACCGCCGCCCCCGCTTCCTCGTGCGCCGCAAGACCGGCCGCCTGCCGGTGCGCCCGCTGATCCACCGGGGCGAGAAGGAGATCATCGCCCGTTCCTGAGACGGTTCAGGCGGCCCAGGCCCTGAGCATCGCGTCGAGGGCGAGCCCGGCGAACAGGATCAGCCCGGCGTCGCGGTTCGAGCGGAAGAGGGCGAGCGCCCCCCGCCCGTCGCGGTCCCGCAGACGCAGCACCTGCCGCCCGAGATGGGCGGCGAAAAGGGCGATCCCGAGAAAGCCCACCGGCCCCGTTCCCGCGGCGAGCGCCGCCAGCGCGACGAGCAGGGCGCACACCCCGTAGCAGAGCCCGACCGCGAGGCGGAGGCGTTGCCCGAACAGGCGGGCCGAGGAACGGATGCCCGCGATCTCGTCGTCCTCGATATCCTGCACCGCGTAGATCGTGTCGTAGCCGATCACCCAGGCGACCGCGCCCGCGTAGAGAAGGCCGGCCGGCAGATCGAGCCGCCCGAAGACGGCGACCCCGCCCATCAGCGCGCCCCAGGCGAAGGCGAGGCCGAGCACGGCCTGCGGCATCGACATGACGCGCTTCATGAATGGGTAGATCGCCACGGGCACGAGGGAGGCGATGCCGACGAGGATCGCCGTCCCGTTGAACTGCAGCAGCACCGCGAGCCCGATCAGGGACTGCGCCACCAGGAACAGGACCGCCGCCTTCGCGCTCACCTGCCCTGAGGGGAGGGGGCGCGAGCGCGTGCGCTCGACCTGCGCGTCGAGGTCGCGGTCGGCGATGTCGTTGTAGGTCGAGCCGGCGCCCCGCATCGCGACGGCGCCGATCAGGAACAGGGCGAGGTGCCGGGGATCGGGATAGGGCTGTCCGTCCGCGCCCGCGGCAAGGGCAGCCGACCACCAGCAGGGCAGGAGCAGGAGCCACCAGCCGATCGGGCGGTCGATCCGGGCGAGCCGCAGGTAGGGCCGCGCGCGAAGCGGGGCGAGGCGGTCGACCCAGTGTCCCGCGACCGCGTCCGCGACCCGGCCCTCCTCTCGGCGGAGGTCGCTCACCGGGGACACGGGACGCTGAGACACGGGAATCGCTGCTGGCTGTTCATCGGCACCGCGCACTCCTCCCGACTCGCCGGGAGGTGGCGCGCGTCTCGGTTCAGGGAATCGGACGCGTTCCCTCTTACAGCGCGCCCTGCGGCATCTTGAAGGACCCGCTCAGGCCCGGTCCGCCGAGGAGGCCGCCGGCACCCGGAGTGCCCCCGCCCGCCGCGGCCTGCGCGCGGGCCTGCGCCTCCATCTTGGACGCCTGAGCCGCCACCGAGCAGATCTTGGTGCGGATGCCCGACACCTTCACGTGGTCGGCCTTGAAGCCTTCCGCGAAGGACTCGGGGATCGAGCACCATTCCTTGTTGGCGGCGATCCACTTGACGCCCTCGGCGCCGTTCGACTGCAGCTTGCCGAACAGGGCGCAGGCCTCCTGCGGCGTCATCTTCTTCTTCGACTGCGAGGCCGCGTTCGCCTTCGCCACGAGGTCCTGCCGGGTCTTCAGCGTCTGCTGAATCGCGCCGCAATCGGCCGATTGCGCGAGGGCCGCGCCGCCGATGAGAAGTGCGCCCGTCAGTCCGGCGGCGAGCGTGGCGATGGATTTCGTGAACATGCCGTCTTCCCTCTAGGCGCCGGTCTCTCGAGATGCGGGCTTCGCCGCGCGGGGCTCGCGCGATCGTCCGCCCGCCGGCCGGACCAGGCTCGTTCCGTTCTGCTGGGCTTCGGTTCTGCATAGGAATGTGGCGTCTTTCGAGCCGCAAACCGGTGGCGGCCCTCGGCCGTGGGCAATTCGGCAAAAAGCGGCGGGCGTAACGTTTTTGCAACGTCTCCCGGGGCCGCGTTGACAGGGCGGCGCGGCCGCGCGACTTCGCAGCCATGGCCGCCTACGATTTCACCGCTCCCCGCCTCTACGTCGAGGCGGATCTCGGGGCGGGCGCGCGCCTGCCCCTCGACCGGGCGCAGGCAAACTACCTCCTCACCGTGCTGCGGCGGAGCCCGGAGGACCCGGTCCTCGTCTTCAACGGGCGACACGGCGAGTGGCGGGGCCGCCTCGACCCGACCGGCCGCAAGAGCGCCGACCTCCTGCTCGAGGCGCAGACCCGGCCCCAGCCGGACCGGGCCGACCTGCATTACCTCTTCGCGCCCCTGAAGAGCGCCCGCCTCGACTACCTCGCCCAGAAGGCCGTCGAGATGGGAGCGGGCACCATCCGCCCGGTCTTCACCCGCTACACGCAGGGCGAGCGGATCAACGCGGAGCGGCTGCGGGCGAACACGATCGAGGCCGCCGAGCAATGCGGCATCCTGGCGATTCCCGACCTGTCCGAGGCGGCCCGCCTGCCCGCGGCTCTGGCCGACCTCGAACCCGACCGGCTCCTCGTCTTCTGCGACGAGGATGCGGCCGTGGCCGACCCCGTCGCGGCGCTGCGCGGGGCGGCGGATCCCGCGAGCCCGCCGCCCCTCGCCGTGCTCGTCGGACCCGAGGGCGGATTTGCGCCGGAGGAGCGCGACCTCATCGCGGGGCGTCCGAACACGGTGGCCCTGTCTCTCGGGCCGCGCATCCTCCGGGCGGACACGGCGGCCGTCGCGGTGATGGCTCTCGTCCAGGCGATCCTCGGCGACGCCCACTGAGGGCCGGATCCGCGTGCGCGGGCGCACATCGGGTCGTCCGGGACGGCACGCGGCACCGGTCCGGAGCCGGTGCCCCGCGCGGGCCTCGCGTTGTCGCGCCTTGCGGGCTGGATTAAGGACACGACATCAGACCGAGGGGCTCGACCGCACAGATGAGCGGCGCGGCCCCTCGCTCCCCCGAACGATCCCGCACCACGAGGCAGCGCATGGCGCGCGATACGTCCGACACGACCCCGCTCACCACGCGCGCCGAATTGATCGCGTGGTTCGCCGAGGGCGAGAAACCGCGCGACCAGTTCGCGATCGGGACGGAGCACGAGAAGATCCCCTTCTATCGCGAGAGCCGTGGACCGGTGCCCTACGCGGGCGAGCACGGCATCCGGGCGCTTCTCGAAGACCTCGCGCGGGAGACGGGCTGGGAGCCCATCGTCGATACGGGCAACATCATCGGGCTGGCGGGCGCCGAGGGCGGGGCCATCTCGATCGAGCCGGGCGGACAGTTCGAGCTCTCCGGCGCGCCGCTTCCCGACGTCCATGCCACGGCGCGGGAGCTGCAGATGCACCTCGATGCGGCGGCGCGCGCCGCCGAGCCGCACGGAATCGGCTTCCTCACCCTGGGGATGAGCCCGAAATGGACGCGGGAGGAGACCCCCGTGATGCCGAAGAGCCGCTATCGCATCATGGCCGGCTACATGCCCAAGGTCGGCACCCTCGGCCTCGACATGATGCTGCGCACGGCGACCGTGCAGGTGAACGTCGATTTCTGCTCGGAGGCCGACATGGCGCGCAAGATGCGCGCGTCGCTCGCCCTCCAGCCCGTGGCGACGGCGCTTTTCGCAAATTCGCCGTTCACCGACGGGCGTCCCAACGGCTTCCTCTCCCGACGCTCCGAGATCTGGCGCGACACCGACGGCGACCGCACCGGCATGCTGCCCGAGGCGTTCCAGCCCGGCTTCGGCTACGAGACCTACGTCGACTGGCTGCTCGACATGCCGATGTACTTCGTGAAGCGGGGCGACACCTACCACGACGTTTCCGGCGCCTCCTTCCGCGACCTGATGGCGGGCAAGCTGCCCCAGCTCCCGGGCGAGTACGCCACGGTCTCGGACTGGGCGAACCACGCCTCCACCGCCTTTCCCGAAGTGCGCCTGAAGCGCTTCCTCGAGATGCGCGGGTCGGATGTCGGCGGGCCGGCGATGATCGCGGCGCAGGCCGCCTTCTGGACGGGCCTCCTCTACGACGAGGGCGCCCTCGACGCCGCCCTCGACCTCGCCAAGGGCTGGAGCGAGGCCGAGCGCGAAGCGGTGCGCGCCACCGTGCCCCGGCTCGGCCTCGCCACGCCGGTGGCCGGCCGGAGCCTCGGGCAGGTGGCCGCGGAAGCGCTCGCCATCGCCCGCTCGGGTCTCCAGGCGCGCGCACGGCGCGATGCCGCGGGGCGCGACGAGACCGCCTATCTGCAGCCGCTCGAGGCGATCGTCGCGGCGGGCCGCACCCATGCCGAGGACCGGCTCGCCGATTACGAGGGTGCGTGGCGTCGCTCGGTCGCGCCCGCCTTCGAGACCTGCGTGTTCTGACCCTTCGACAGGCTCGCGACCCCCTGCGAGGATGCGTCCCTAAGGCCGGCCGCCGGAGCCTCGACCGTACACATGTGCGTGAGGGCACGGGCGAAGCGTGTCCGTGCCCGCGGCCGGCGGAACGGAAATGGAGCGACGCCGTTCTCAGGGCACTACCGCTTCGACACAGGAGATTGTCCTCATGTCGCGTATCTTGACCCTCGCCCTCGCCGGCACTGCCGCGATCGGCATGACCGCGGGTTCCTTCACTGCCGCCGAGGCGGCTCCCCTCCCGGCCCTGAACTCGGCGCAGGTCGGAGGCCCGGCCGGCGGCGTCGATCAGGTTCGCTGGCGCGGCGGCGGCTATTACGGCGGCTACCGTGGCGGCTACGGCTACCGGGGCTACGGCTACCGTCGCGGCGTCGGCGGCGCCTTGGCGGCCGGTGCGGCCCTCGGCATCATCGGCGGCGCGATCGCGGCGAGCTCGGCGCCCCGCTACGGCTACTACGACGGCTATTACGGTGCCGGCTACGGCGGCGGCTACGGCTATCCGGCCTACGGCTACAGCTACCCGGCCTACGGTTACGGCTACGGTTACCCGGCCTACGGCTGGGGCTACTGAGGCCCGGCACGGATGCGCGGCGGGCCGCCTGACGCGGACGCCGCCATCGTCTAGATACCCCGCCGACGGCCTGCGCCGTCGGCGGGGTTTTTTCGTGAGTGACCCGATCGAACTCGACCTGCGCGGGCTCAAGTGCCCTCTGCCGGTGCTGCGTACGCGCAAGGTCCTGCGCGGCCTGACGCCCGGCACTCGTCTCGTCATCGCCTGCACGGATCCGATGGCGGCCATCGACATCCCCAATCTTCTGCGGGAGGAGGGGGACAGCCTTATTGCTCAGGAGCGCGACGGCGCGACGCTGCGCTTCGTCATTCGGCGCAACGGGTAGCCTGCCGCCTCATTGATGCGCCAAGTCCCCCTTAGAGGACCGCCCGAAAGCCGCGGCAACAATCCGCCGCGGCGGGCTCGGGGATTCTCGCATGGCACCCATCATCCGCGGCACCCGGACGGTCCACGACGGCTGGAGCCGCTTCCTCGTCGCCGAGGTGACGATGACCGACGGCACGCCGATCAAGCGCGAGATCGAGGATCACGGCCGCGCCGTCGCCGTGCTGCCCTACGATCCCGAGCGTCGGATCGCCGTTCTGATCTCGCAGTTCCGCGCCCCGGCCTTCTACGCCGACGGGACGGCGGAAGTCTGGGAGGCTCCGGCCGGCCTTCTCGACGAGGCCGAGGCCGAGGAGGGCGCGCGCCGCGAGGTCTACGAGGAGGCGGGGATCAGGCTCGGGCCGCTGGAATGGGTGGTGCGCGGCTGGAGCATGCCGGGCATCTCGACGGAGCAGATGGACCTGTTCCTCGGCGCCTTCACGGCTGCCGACCGCTCCGGACCCGGCGGAGGGCTCGCCGAGGAGCACGAGGCCATCACGGTGCACGAGGTCCCGCTCGCGGACCTCGCCGCGATGAGCGAGCGCGGGGAGATCGCCGACATGAAGACCCTCGTCCTCGTCCAGGCCCTGCGCCTGCGCCGTCCGGACCTGTTCGCCGCGCGCTGACCGGCCCCGTGCCGACCGGATTTCACGCCCGCCGCGTCTCGGCCTTGCCCGAGGCGCCGGCGTCCTGCGCGGCGATCCGAAGGAAGCGCCAGGACCGCACGAAATAGCGGCCGAAGAGCCGCTGCGGCGCGTGCAGGAAGCGGAACAGCCACTCGAAGCCGGTCCGCTGCATCAGGAGCGGCGCCCGTGGGACGAGCCCCGCCGCCACGCTCACCGCATCCCCCACCGCCAGCACAACGGGAGCCCCGAGGGCAGCGCCCTGGCGGTGAACCCAAATTTCCGATTTCGGCGCGCCGACGCCCATCACGAGCAGCGTGGTGCCGTGGGCGCGCACCGCCTCGGCGAGGCGTTGCCCGTAGCCCGCATCCTCCTCGAAGCCGAAGGGCGGCACGGCGAGCGCGACCGCGTCCGGCGCGCAGCCGGCCCGGGCGAGGCGCGCGCGCAGCCGATCACCCGCGAGGGCGGTGGGACAGACGAGGAAGATGCGCGCGGCCGGGTCGGGGATACCGGACAGAGCGCTGGCCAGGAGGTCGTGCCCCGTCACGCGCCGGCCCCCCGGCTGCCCGAGGAGCCGCGAGAACCAGACCAGCGGCATGCCGTCGAGAGTGCGTGCCGCCGCGCTCTCGTAGGCTGCCCGGAAGGCCGCGTTCTCCGAGAGCTGCACGATGTGGTCGACATTGGCCGTCACCACGAGACGAGGCCCATTGCCGGGCCGGGCGGCGACGTCCGAGAGGATCTGCGCCGGGCCGGCGGTCGAGAAGTCGAGGCCGAAGAGGCGCAGGCTTCTCGACGGCGCCCCGGCTGGCGGCTCGGCCGCCGGATGTGGGCGCTCCGCCTCAGGCATCGGCCGCCCGAAAGCTGCGGGCGGGAGCCGGCGCCGGCGGAGGAACCTGCACGGTCCGGCGCTGCGCCTGCCTGCGGTCGCGGTCGGCACCAAGGGCGAGGGCGATGGCGGCGCCGAGCAGCAGGCCGAGCATCAGCGCCACCGGCAGCACCACCTTCGGCGAGGGCGGCCAGGTGCGCTCGCGGGCGGGCGTCGCCGGGGAGATGACCCGCACGTTGGTGTTGTTGAGCCGCTCCTGCTCGCTCGCCTCGCGGGAGCGGCGCAGGAAGGTTTCGTAGATGCCGCGGCGGGATTCGAGCGAGCGCTCCAACTCGCGCAGGCCGACATTGGCGCGGTCGCTGGCCGCATTCTCGGTCTTCACCCGGTCGAGGTTCTTCTGGATGGCGGCCTCGCTCGCGGCGGCCCGGTCGAAATCCTTCTGCGTCGTCTCGATGATCCGCTCCTTTTCCCGCTGGATCAGGCGCTGGAGATCGCGCTGCTGGGCGTATTGCTCGGCCATGGCCGGGTGCCGCTCGCCGAGGCGGGTCGCAAGCTCCGCGGTGTTGCGCGAGAGCGTGGCATATTGCTGCCGCAGCGCCTGCATCTCGAGCGATTGCAGCATCTCGGGGAGCGCCGTGCCGGCGTCGCCGACTTTCATCTTCTTCGCTTGGTCGAGGCGCGAGCGGGCTTCGGCGGTCTTGATCGAGGCGGTCACGAGCTGCTGGTTGAGGTCGCCGAGCTGCTGGTCGGTGAGGAGACGGCCGGACGAGGCGACGAGGCGATTGTCTTCCCGGTAGCGCACCACCTTGCCTTCCGCCGCCTCGACGTCCTGGCGCAGGGCGTTGAGCCGTGCGGAGAGCGAGTCGGAGGCGCGCCGGGCGGCCTCGGTGCGGGCTCCGGCCTCTTCCGCGAAATAGGCTTCGCCAATGGCGTTGGCGATTCGGGCTGCCTTCTCCGGGTCGCGGGACTGGACCGAGACCTCGATGACGAAGGTGCGCTCGGCCCGACGCACGGTCAGCTTGAGGCGGAGGGTGTCGAGGGCGAGGTTCACGGGGTCGCGGCTCGCGGGCGGTGGTACCATGCCGAGGGCCCGCTTCAGGCCGACCACAAGCGGGTTGTCCGAATCGGGCTTCACGAACTCGTCGTCCTCGGCGAGCCCGACCTTGGCGATGGCCCGGCGCAGGACATTGTCCGACTGGATCACCCGCACCTGGCTCTCGGCGATCGAGACGCCGGCATCCGCCTGGGGCGTGCGCGTGCTGATCTCGTTCTCGACCAGCCGAAGGTCGGAGGGATCGATCAGGATCTGGATCGTCGAGGTGTAGGTCGGGGTCAGGAGGCCCATCGCGGCGACCGCCACGGCCAGCATGAACAGGCCGCCGAGCAGGACGAAGCTCAGCCCATTCCAGAGCCGCCGCAGGATCGTGCGCAGGCTCGGCTGGTCGGATTCCGGTTGCTGCATGACCATCTGAACCGGCTCGCCGCGGATCGGTGTCGCGAAGTCGAACATCTGCCTCGTCCCCTGACCTGTCCGGTCCCGGAACTTTCCGGGCGAACGCTTGGCCCCGTCGGACCCGCCTCGCGGTCGCTCCGTGCCGAATCGGCACGACGTTCCCGCTGACGGTGACGAACGATCAACCAATCGCAACCGTCATGCCGAAGAGATAGACCATTTCGCGGCAAGGATGTCTTGCGCCGCGCGAGTCGTCGCGGTGCAAACCCGAGATCACCGGCAGTTACCAGCGGTTAAGATTAACACGCCTGCCACTCCTGATCGTATGAATGTCCTCGAAAGAGGCTCGCACAGCTTCACGTTGTCGCAACGGTGCCGCTTTCCGCGTAGGCTGCCACCCCGCGCGCGAGAAAATCGCTGAAGCGGGCGGCGTCCGCTCGCGCGGCCGCATTCCAGGCCGACACGTTCCCGCGCGCCGCGTCCGCCGCCGCGGCGAGGCGGCCGCCGCGTGCCCAGGCGGCGAGCGCCGAGGCCGAGCCCTCGGGGTCGTCGGGCCGGAGGAACAGGCCGGAGGCCCCGAGGACCTCGGCGAAGACCGGTCCCTCAGGCGCAGCGACGGGCAGGCCCCCGTGCTGCACCTCGAGGAGGGGCAGGCCGAGCCCTTCGGCCTTCGAGGTCGAGATCAGCAGATGGCTCCTCTCGACGAGGCGGCGCAGGCCGGCATCGTCCACGTAGCCGTGGAGGGTCAGGAAGGCGGGCGGATCGTCGAGGAAGGCATGCCGACCCCAGCCGACCCGCCCGACGACGTGGAGTTCGGCCGGCACGCCCATCCGGTTGAGGGCGCCGACGATGGCGATGGCGGCCGGGTAGTCCTTGCGCGGCTCGATCGTGCCGATCGCGAGGAGGCGCAGCGGCTCGCCGGGGGCGGGCGCGGGGCGCCCGGCCGGCAGGCCGGCGAGGCCGAACACGTCGCCGACCGCCGGCCGCAGCAGCGCGACGAGGGCGTCCGGCCGGCAGAGCCGGCGCAACTCGCGGCCCGTGGTCCGGGAATTCACGAGGAAGCGCCGGCCGTAGCGCATGGCGAGGCCGAAGCTCGGCGCCATGTAGAGCCGGCTCTTCCAGCTCAGGTCCTCCGGCCGGGTCAGCAGGAAAGTGTCGTGCACGTAGAGGATGCAGCGATCCCCGAGCGCCGCGCAGAGCGGGCCGGGGGGGAAGCCCGGGAAGACGAACAGCGCGTCTCGATCCCGCAGGCCGCGCAGGGGAAGGCCGATCTGCTGGGCGGCGATCATCGCGGGCAGGCCGCGGCTCCGCAGGAGGCGGACATCGTGCGGGGCGAGCTGCTCCGGGGCGAACAGGTCGCGGGCGACCCGCTCGATGCCCGTGACGTGGCCCCGCAGGTGCGTCTGGTCGATGTAGATGCGCCGGCTCACGCGTTGATTCCCCTTCGGCGCAGGGCGCCGCGCAGGCGCGTGGCGAGGTAGAGGCTGCGGCGCGCCCAGAAGGGAAGGTTGCGGCCGAGGAGTGCGTGCTTCGCCTGCCGGAGCCGCCGGACCAGCGGCGGGGAGGGCGCATCGACGGTGCCGCCCTCGCCGCCGTGCCGGTCGGCCGCCAGATCAAACCGGGCGAGCATCTCGGGGGCGAAGCGCGGGCGGCCTGTCCGCCGGGGCAGGATGCCCGACGTCGCGAGCGCGGCCTCGATCGACATGGAGGCGGCGGCGTAGCTGAAGCGGTTCTCGAGGGCGATGCGGGCGAAGGCACCGAGCCGCCGCCGCGCCGCCCCGTCCGAGACGAGCTCGTCCAGGGCCGCTGCGAGGGCGCCCGGAACCTCCGGCACGAGCCGTCCGGTGACGCCGTCGATGACGGCCGTGGTCAGCCCCGTCGCGCGGTAGGCGAGGGTCGGCGTGCCGCACAGGCCCGCCTCGATCGGCGTCTGGCCCAGCGTCTCCAGCCGGCTCGCCGTGACGTGGAGGTCGCAGGCCCCGTACCAGGCCGCGAGCTCGGCCTCCTCGCCGATCGGACCCGGCGCGTGCAGGTTCGGCAGGCCGAGCCGCGCCGGATCGTCGAGCCGGCCGACGGCGACGAAGCCGATCCCCGGCCGCGCCACGCGGCGCAGGGCGTCGACGAGGTCGGCCACCCCCTTGTCCGGCGCGTCGACGATGACCGCGGAGAACATCACCAGCACATCGTCGGCGGGCAGCCCCAGCCGGCGCCGCAGGGCCGCCCGGTCGCCGGGCGCGAAGACCCCGGTCGGGAAGGCCAGGGCGATCTGCGCGACGCGGGTCGCGGGCGGGGCGTAGTCCCGCGCCCGCTCGGCCGTCCACCGGGAATTGGCGAGGAGGAGCGGACCGCCCGGTGCGCCGAGGACCGAGCGCTTGCGGACGTGCAGTCCGGGAATGCGGTTCCGGCGGAGTTGCGGATACTCGTCGGGGGTGGGACAGGCCGCGTCGCAGCCCACCGCGATGCGGGTGCAGCCCTTCGGGTAGGCGCAGCGCCCGGTGAGGGGGAACAGGTCGTGCAGGACGAGGGCGGTCCGCGCCGTGGCGCCGAGGCGTCCGAGGATGTCGAGGCTGCGCGTCGCGCCATGCAGGTTGCCGGCGATGACGAGGTCCGGGCCTAACTGGCGGATCGTCGCCTCCGTGCCCGGGAAGGCGTCGGTCCACTCGGCCGCTGCGGGGGGCGACTCATCTGTCAGGGCCATCTGCGCCACGCGGTGGCCCGAGAGCCGGAGCGCCTCGCCGAGGCGGCGCTGGGCAATGCCGGCGCCGCCCCGGTGCCCCGCTCCGGTCAGCGACACGATCGATAGGCCCTCGATCGGCTCGGGCGCGGCCGAATCACGCTGGAGGAGGACGGGCCGACCGATCCGGACGAGCGGCGCCCCCATCGCCGCGAGACGGGCCCAGAGTTCGGCCGGGCGAGTCGGCCTCCCATCGAAGGCCGAGCTTGCGAACAGGATCTCGCCGCCGGATTGCGGATCGCCATCGTCCTCGAAGCCTGCGTCGAGGGACGGCGCGTCGAGGCCCGTCACGGCCGCGTCGTAAAGCACCCGCAGGCCAGCCACGGCCGCCGCTCCCGTCAGCGCCGCTTCGAGGGCGAGGGCCGTGAGGGCGCCGGGAGCCAACATGTCGCCCGCGCGCAGGATCAGGACGTGGTCCGCCGCGCCGGCATCGGGGAAGGCGCCGTCCGCGAGCGTGGCCGGGGGCAGGACGTCGTGGCGCGCCTCCGGGTAGCCCTGAGCCAGCACCGAGGCCAGCGTGTCCGCGAGCCCTTCCTCCGTGCCGTCCGAGACCGTGACGATGCGCAGGCGCGGCCAGGGCCGTCCGTCCGGAAGGCTGTCCGGCCGTGCGTCCGCCCCGCGCTGGCCCTGTCCCGGCCAGCCCGCGATGCCGTGGGCTGGCCGGCCCCCGCCGCCTGGGGGCGCAGCCTCGGGCACGCCGTCACTCGGGTCGTCGAAGGAGCGCTTCACGGGTGTCGCCGGGCGGGCTGCGTCACGGGTCGAGGAGCCTTCATCCTGGCCTGCAGAGGTTGACGAAGCCCTTTCCGCCGGGCCGCTTTCCAGGGCCGGCCGCCGGGCCTATCTCATGGCCCGGTCCGGGGAAGCGTTCCCGCCCCGAAGCCCGGCCCTCCTGCGAGCCCGCCCCATGCCTGCCTCCGACGCCTCGCGCAGCTTCATACCCCTCTCGATCGCCGTGCTCACGGTCTCGGACACGCGCCGCCCCGAGGACGACCGCTCGGGCGACACCCTCGTCCAGCGCCTCGCGGCGGCCGGCCACGGGCTCGCGGCGCGCGCCATCGTGCCCGATGAGGTGGCCGCGATCCGCGGGCAGGTGGAGGCGTGGTCGCGCGATCCCGGCATCGACGTCGTCATCACCACCGGCGGAACCGGCTTCACGGGCCGCGACGTGACGCCCGAGGCCCTAGAGCCCCTGTTCGAGAAGCGCATGGACGGGTTCTCGGCGGTGTTCCACCGGATCTCCTACGACAAGATCGGCACCTCGACCCTGCAGTCGCGGGCAACTGCAGGCGTCGTCAACGCCACCTACGTCTTCGTGCTCCCGGGATCGCCCGGTGCCTGCAAGGATGCCTGGGACGGCATTCTCGCTCAGCAGCTCGACTATCGGCATCGGCCCTGCAACTTCGTCGAGATCATGCCCCGCCTCGACGAGCACCTGCGCCGCGGCGCGTCCGTGACCGTCTGAGGCGGATCAGGCCCGTTCGAGGCGCGCCGCGAGGAGGCGCGGCTTCAGGCGCGGGGTGAAGCTCGGGCCTGCCACGAGGCGCTCGCGGCGCACCAGGTCGCCCGGGCGCGGGGCGCTGACGCCGAGCACGCGCTCGCCCTTCGTCGCGAGGCGGGCCGGCAGGTTCGCGTGCGGGCGCCGTAGCCGTGCCAGGGCCACGTCGGGCCGCGCCGTGTTCACGAAGCGGTCGAGGGCGCGGATCCAGCCCTCGGCCGGAACGTCCCCCGCCTCAAGGCACAGAACCCATTCCCGCCGGGCCGCCTTCGCGCCCGCGGCCCAGGGCGAGGCGCCCCGCGGCCGCACCACGAGGGCGGCGCCCGTCGCCTCGGCGACCGTCGCGACGGGCTCGTTCGGCACGGGCACGACGATCACCGCATCGCCGATCAGCCCCGCCGCCACCCCGGTGACGAGGGCGGCGAGGGTGTCCGCGAGGCGATCGATCGCGTCCGGATCTGCCGGTCGGGCCACGTAGGTCAGGGCGGAGATCATGCGCGCCCATAGACCATTTTCACGCGAAAGCGACAGGCCAAGGCAGCGCAGGATCAGCCCCGACCGCGCACCTGAGGGAAATGCACCGGAAATGCTCGAAATTGATGCAGGCGGACTCGCTCATGTTCGCTTTATGTTCTAGTCCCCAAGCGAAGAGGCGGTCCGGAATACCATCGCATGACCAAGCACCTGCCGGACGGCGAGTCGCAGCGGCGTCTTTCCGACACGGGCGTCGAGGCGCCCGCCCGGCGCGGCCGGGGTGCCACCGCCAACCCGTCCGGGCGCTTCGAGCGGTCGGGCCGCGAGATCTTCGACGACGGCTGGGGCCCCTCCGAGACGGCGCGACTGCGCACCGAGGTCCTGCCGGAGCGGGCCTGCCACATCATCACCCGCAACGCCTCGCCCGACATTCCCTTCGATCGCTCCATCAATCCCTATCGGGGCTGCGAGCACGGCTGCATCTACTGCTTCGCGCGGCCGAACCACGCCTATGTCGGCCTGTCGCCCGGGCTCGACTTCGAGACCCGCCTCTTCACCAAGCCGGACGCGGCGAAGCTCTTAGAGCGGGAACTGTCGGCGCCGGGCTACAGCCCGCGCACGATCGCGCTCGGCACGGCCACCGACCCCTATCAGCCGATCGAGCGGACGCACCGGATCACCCGAAGCGTTCTCGAAGTCCTTGCCCGCTTTCGGCACCCGGTCGGCATCGTCACGAAGTCGAACCTCGTGGTGCGCGACGCCGACATCCTGGCCGCGATGGCGGCGGACCGCCTCGTGAAGGTCGCGGTCTCCGTCACGACCCTCGATCCCGCGCTCGCCCGCCGCCTGGAGCCCCGCGCTCCGCATCCGCTGAAGCGCCTCGAGGCAATCGAGCGGCTCAGCGCGATGGGCATCCCCGTGATGGTGATCGTGGCGCCCGTCATCCCCTCTCTCAACGACCACGAGATCGAGGCCATCCTCGCCGAGGCGCGGGCTCGCGGCGCAGGCGAAGCGAACCACGTGCTGCTGCGCCTGCCGCACGAACTCGACGCCCTCGTCTCCGACTGGTTCGCGGAGCACTATCCCGGCCGGGCCCAGCACGTCTTCTCCCTCGTCCGGCAGGCACGCGGCGGCAAGGTCTACGACGCCGCCTTCGGGCGGCGCATGGTGGGGGAGGGGCCCTACGCCGATCTGATCGCGCAGCGCATGCGCCTCGCCAAGGCGCGGCTCGGCTTTGCCGGCGAGCGCGTCACGCTCAACGCCGACGCCTTCTCGCCTCCGGGCGCGCAGCTCAGCCTGTTCTGAGAGGGTCAGACGCCGAGAGAGCGCGTGAAGCTGAGCCTGTGGTGCGGGCTGCGGCCGATCCGGGCGAGGCCGTCGAGGTGGGCGGCGGTGCCGTAGCCGACATTCCGATCCCAGGCGTAGTCCGGGTGGCGGCGGGCGAGCGCCCGCATCAGGCCGTCGCGCAGGCACTTGGCGACGATCGAGGCGGCGGCGATCTGCGGGACCAGCCTGTCGCCGCCGATCACGGCGCGGCACTCGGCATCGAGACCGGGAATCGCGTCACGCCCATCCACCATCACGGGCGCGTCGAGGCCGAGCCGCGCCACGGCTCGAGCCATCGCGTCGAGGGTCGCAGCCCGCACGTTGATGCGGTCGACGAGGGCGCGCGAGCCCGCCGCGACGGCGACGCGCGCATGAGCGCGGATCAGCGGCACCAGGGCCTCGCGGTGAACCGGCTTCAAGCGCTTGCTGTCGTCGAGCCGACCGAGGATCTCGGACGGCAGGGCGGTGGGATCGAACCAGACCGCGGCCACGACGACCGGGCCGCAGAGCGCGCCGCGGCCGACCTCGTCGCAGCCGATGACGGCGGGGTAATCCGCCGCGCGCGCGGGGTCGAAAGGAGGCATGGGGCGGCTCGTGGGAGGGGATCGCGAGGCCCTCCCTTCGCATCAACGGCCGCGCGCGTCACGCGCTTCCGGCCGCCTTTCTCAGCCGAGCTCCACCATGGATGCGGCCGGATTTCGGGCCGCGCGCTGCCGGAGGGCGCCGCGCTGATGGGCGACCTCGACATTCCCGTAGAACTGGCGCGCGCTCTCGGCCCAGGTGTAGCGCAGGGCCTCCTCGCGGCAGCGCCGGCGCGGGATCGTGAGTGCCGCAAGCGCGGCCTGCCGAAGGTCGGCGTCGAGGATGCCGGCCCCCGTCCCGCCGATGACGTCGATCGGTCCCGTGACCGGATAGGCGGCTACGGGCAGGCCGCAGGCCAGAGCCTCGAGGAGAACGATCCCGAACGTGTCGGTGAGGCTGGGGAACACGAAGACGTCGGCCGCGGCATAGATCCGCGCCAGATCCGCGCCGGTGCGCGTCCCGAGGAAGCGGGCCTCGGGCGCCAGCGCCGCGAGGCGTGCCCGGTCGGGCCCATCGCCGACGACGACCTTCGTGCCCGGCAGGTCGAGGCCGAGGAAGGCCGAGACGTTCTTCTCGACCGCGAGCCGGCCGACGAACAGGAAGAGGGGGCGCGGAAGCCCATCGAGCGCGTCCGAATCCTGCGGGCGGAACAGGTCGGTGTCGACGCCCCGGGTCCAGCGCATCAGGTTCGCGAAGCCCCGGCCCGCCAACTCGCGTTCGAGCGACGGCGTGCTCACCATGGTCCCGCTCGCCGCCCCGTGGAAGCGCCGCAGCCACGTATAGCTCCAGGCTTGCGGCACCGGCGCCCGGGCGGCGAGGTATTCGGGAAAGCGGGTGTGGTAGCTCGTGGTGAAGGGGCGTCCTTGCGCGAGGCAGTAGCGCCGCGCGGCGTAACCCACCGTCCCCTCGGTCGCGATGTGGATGTGGGACGGCGCGATCTCGGAGATCCGCGCCTCGAGCCTGCCGCGCGCGGCGTAGGCGAGGCGGATCTCCGGGTAGCCCGGCAGCGGCACCGAGGGAAAATCCCGGTGCGTCAGGAAGACCGGATCGTAGCCGAGGTCGCGGCCCGCCCGCGCCATGTGCTCCAGCGAGCGGACGACGCCGTTGACCTGCGGGTGCCAGGCGTCGGTGGCGATGAGCAACCTCACGCGACGGCCCGGCGGCCCGGCGCCACCTCCTGCTGCGCATGATGCGCGGAAGCGGCCTGCGCCTCGCGGGCGCGAAGCAGGCTCGGATAGTGCAGGACCTCCATGCGCCCGTCGTAATGCTCGACGATGGCCGTGCAGGATTCCACCCAGTCGCCGGTGTTGAGGTAGCGCAGGCCCTCGATCTCGCGGTTCGCCGCGTGGTGGATATGGCCGCAGATCACGCCGTCGGCGCCGACGCGGCGGGCCTCGGCCGTGAGGAACTCCTCGAACTTGCCGATGAAGTTCACGGCGTTCTTCACCTTCAGCTTCGCCCAGGCCGAGAGCGACCAGTAGGCGAGCCCGAGCCGGCGGCGGACCCTGTTGAGGACGGTGTTGACCGAGAGCGCCAGCGCGTAGGCTCCGTCGCCGAGATAGGCCAGCCACTTGGCGTGGCGCACCACCATGTCGAATTGGTCGCCGTGAATGACGAGGTAGCGCTTGCCGTCCGCCGCAATGTGGATCCGGCTCTCGGCGATCTCGACGCCGCCGAAAGTGGTGCCGATGTAGTCGCGCAGGAACTCGTCGTGGTTGCCGGGCACGTAGACGATGGTCGAGCCCTTGCGGACCTTGCGCAGGAGCTTCTGCACCACGTCGTTGTGCGATTGCGGCCAGTACCACCCCGAGCGCAGCTGCCACCCGTCGACGATGTCGCCGACGAGATAGATCTCGTCCGCGTCGTAATCCCTGAGGAAGTCCAGCAGCAGGCCGGCCTGGCAGCCCTTCGTGCCCAGATGCATGTCGGACAGGAAGAGCGTCCGGACGCGGACCGCCTTCTCTGTGTCTTCGGCCACGAGCGTCTCCCGGCGGCTGTCACGGCTCGAGCCAAACCGGATTCCCGTATCAGTTTGATGACGCCCCCCAGGTTCTCATGTTGCGGTGCCGAAGAAAAAGCGGCGATCACGCAGTCTTGCGTTGCAGTGCACGACAAATTTTTTGGACGGATGCCCAAGTTTTTTGAGTTTTCCTTCCTTGGCGAAGCCGGTCATAATCATGGCCAAGGAGACCGCCGGGCTCGCCCGGTGCCGGAAACGGCCAATGGGATCAACGGTAGCAGGAAGGAAGGTGTCCACACCGCGTCGGGAGTGCTTGCAAGCGCGGCCGGCTCGACGCATTGAGGCTCCCGGCCCATCGGAGGCGACCGGCATGACGCGTGCCGCGACCGCGGGCGGTTCACGCCGCCGCGCCGCTCCGCTCGGCACCATGATCTGACCTGGGGCGGACGACGTTGTCGGAATGGAATGGCCTCTGAACACGGCCTGCCCTATTCCAGGCGGCGGGGTCCGCGAGGACCGGATCGTCTCAGAGCGTCCCACGGAACTCCCGCTGCGCCGTCGCGGCCAGGGGGAGGGCTCCCGGAGAACGGGGGCTCCGCGAGGGGCTCACGAATCCGCGGCCACGCGACGACCCCCGCGGTCGAGGGGCCTGCCCCCTCGGATCACGGCATCCACGGGCCACCAACGAGCGACGCTGGCTCACTGACATCATTCTGGCGCCGGCCATCGGGCCGGTCAGCAGTTTAGGAAATCGGAGGACACAACATGGCGGCAACGAGACGGCCGGGTCGTAACCATCTCTTCGTGCCGGGCCCGACGAACATCCCGGACCGCGTGCTGCGCGCGATGTTGGTCCAGTCCGAGGACCACCGCTCGGTGGACTTCCCCTCGCTGACGAAGCCCCTGTTCGAGGACACCAAGAAGGTCTTCGGTTCCACCGACGGCACCATCTTCCTGTTCCCCGCGAGCGGCACCGGCATCTGGGAATCCGCGCTCTGCAACACCCTCGCCCGCGGCGACAAGGTGCTGTCCTCGCGCTTCGGCCAGTTCAGCCACCTCTGGATCGACATGGCCCAGCGGCTCGGCCTCGACGTGATCGTCCAGGAGGAGACCTGGGGCACGGGCGCCAACCCGCAGCGGATCGAGGAGGCGCTGCGCGCCGACAAGAACCACGAGATCAAGGCCGTGATGGTGGTCCACAACGAGACCGCCACGGGCGTCACGAGCGACATCGGCGCCGTGCGCAAGGCGATCGACGCGGCCGGCCATCCGGCGCTGCTCTTCGTCGACGGCGTCTCCTCGATCGGCTCGCTGCCGTTCAAGGCCGACGAGTGGAAGGTCGACGCGGCGATCGCCGGCTCCCAGAAGGGCCTGATGCTGCCGGCCGGCCTCGGCGTCGCCTGCATCAGCCCGAAGGGCCTGCAGGCCGCGGAGAGCCAGGCGGGCAAGAACGACCGCCTCGCCAAGGTCTATTTCGACTACGCCGACCAGCGGAAGGCGAACCCGACCGGCTACTTCCCCTACACCCCGCCGCTGCCGCTGCTCTACGGCCTGCGCGAGGCGCTGGCCTGCCTGTTCGAGGAAGGTCTCGAGAACGTTTACCACCGGCACGCCGTGCTCGGCGAGGCGACCCGTCAGGCCGTCGCGGCCTGGGGCCTCAAGACCTGCGCCAAGGATCCCAAGTGGAACTCCGACACCGTCACGGCGATCGTCGTGCCGGAGGGCGTGGATGCCGCCAAGATCATCAAGCACGCCTATGTCCGCTACAACCTCGCCCTCGGCGCGGGTCTGTCGGAAGTGGCGGGCAAGGTGTTCCGCATCGGCCATGTGGGCGACCTGAACGAGCTGTCGCTGCTCGGCGCCATCGCGGGCGCCGAGATGGCGATGCTCGACAACGGCATCAAGGTGACTCCCGGCTCGGGTGTCGCCGCCGCGTCGAGCTACCTGCGTGAGAACCCCCTCTCGAAGGCCTGAGCGACGATCCGGGCGGGGCCGGCCATCGCCGGCCCCGCTTCCGCGTGAGACACGGACGAAGGCCGCGCGCACGCCAAGCCGGCCGGCCGGTTCTGAAAGGGGTTCCTCATGACGCAGAAAATCGTCTTCCTCGATCGCGAATCCCTCGACGCCAAGGTGCGCGAATTCAAGTTCCCGCACGAATACACCGAGTACGAGTCGACTTGGACGCCGGAGGAGATCGTCGAGCGCCTGAAGGACGCGGAGATCGCGCTCATCAACAAGGTGCCCATGCGGGCCGAGGTCCTGAAGCAGCTTCCGAAGCTGAAGCTGATCGCGGTGGCGGCCACCGGCACGGACGTGGTCGACAAGGCCCAGGCCAAGGCCCAGGGCATCACCGTCTCGAACATCCGCAATTACGCGTTCAACACGGTTCCCGAGCACGTGATCGCGCTGATGTTCGCGCTCCGCCGCGCGATCGTGCCCTACGCCAACTCTGTCCGCCGGGGTGATTGGAACAAGTCGACCCAGTTCTGCTACTTCGACTACCCGATCTACGACATCGCGGGCTCCACGCTCGGCATCGTCGGCTACGGGGCGCTCGGCAAGTCGATCGGCAAGCGCGCCGAGGCGCTCGGCATGAAGGTCATCGCCTACGACGTCTTCCCGCAGGACGGCCTCGTGGATTTCGAGACGATCCTCCGGGAATCCGACGTGATCACGCTGCACGTGCCGCTCACGCCCGACACCAAGAACATGATCGGGCGCGAGCAGCTCGAGAAGATGAAGAACAGCGCCATCCTCATCAACACGGCCCGCGGCGGCCTCGTCGACGAGGAGGCCCTGCTGGAGGCCCTGAAGAACGGCACCATCGGGGGCGCGGGCTTCGACGTGGTGGCACAGGAGCCGCCCAAGAACGGCAACATCCTGTGCGACGCCGATCTGCCGAACCTGATCGTGACCCCGCACGTGGCCTGGGCAAGCAAGCAGGCGATGCAGATCCTCGCCGACCAGCTCGTCGACAACGTCGAGGCGTTCGTGGCGGGCAAGCCGCAGAACGTGGTCGAGGCCTGAGCGAGCCGGCCCTCCTTCCGGAGAGCGCATCCTGAGACGCCGCCCCGCGGCGTCGCGGGGGAGATCCCGGATCGAGCCGACGACCGGATGCCTCATCGAGGCTTTGCATTCGCTCCGCGCCTCGGGATGAGGCGCGGGTGAGACGGACGCCGTGCGGGCTCGTCTGACCCTTGTTGAGACCAAACCGGGCGCCTGCGCCCGTTCGGGAAACGCTGAACCGCGCCGGGACGCGCGGACGAAGGGACAACCAATGAAGAAGCTGCTTTTCCTGTTCGACACGGACGCGGTGCCGAGCGTGTTCGACACGGTCGTGGGCTATGACGGCGGCGCCGATCACATCACGGGCTACGGAAACGTGACGCCCGAGAACGTGGGAGCCCTGGTCGACGGGACGATCTACACCCGCGGCGGCTCTGAGAAGAAGTCGACCGCGATCTTCGTCGGCGGCGGCAACATGGCGGCCGGCGAGGCCGTGCTCGAGGCGGTCAAGAAGCGTTTCTTCGGCCCCTTCCGCGTCTCGACCATGCTCGACTCGAACGGGTCGAACACCACGGCCGCCGCGGGCGTCGCGCTCGTCGCCAAGGCCGCCGGATCGCTGGAGGGCAAGAAGGCGATCGTGCTCGCGGGTACGGGCCCGGTCGGCATGCGCTCCGCCGCGCTCCTCGCCAAGGAGGGCGCGCAGGTCACCGTGGCCGGCCGCTCCCTCGACAAGGCCCAGGCCGCCGCGGACGCGATCAACAAGCGCTTCAACGTCAAGGTCACGGCCGTCGAGACGCCCGATGCCGGCTCCCGCGCCCGCGCCGTGAAGGGCCAGAACATCGTGTTCTCGGCCGGCGCCATCGGCCTCGAGCTCCTGCCCGAGGACTCTTGGAAGGACGAGGCGAGCATCGAGTTCGTGGCCGATTACAACGCCCAGCCGCCGCTCGGCTTCGGCGGCATCGACGCCATGGACAAGGGCAAGGAGCGCCACGGCAAGCGGTCGTTCGGCGCCCTCGGCATCGGCGGGCTGAAGCTCAAGCTCCACCGCGCCTGCGTCGGTCAGCTCTTCGACAACACCGAGCAGGTGCTCGATGCCGAGGAGATCTACGCGCTCGCCAAGAAGATGGCCTGAGGGGAGGCGTCGATGGCCGAGAACGAAACGATCCAGACATTTCTCGACGGGCTGGCGAGCTCGGCCCCGACCCCCGGCGGCGGCGGAGCCGCCGCCATCTCCGGCGCGATGGGCGCGGCCCTCGTGTCGATGGTGTGCAACCTCACCATCGGCAAGAAGAAGTACGTCGAGGTCGAGGCCGAGCTGAAGGAGGTTCTGGCCCAGTCCGAGGCGTTGCGGGCCAAGCTCACCGGCATGATCGCCGACGACGTCGAGGCGTTCGACGCGGTGATGGCCGCCTACGGGCTCCCGAAGAACACCGATGAGGAGAAGGCCGCTCGGTCCCAGCGGATCCAGGCGGCCCTCAAGACCGCCACCGACGTGCCTCTCGCCTGCTGCCGCGTCTGCCGCGAGGTGATCGACCTCGCCGCGATCACGGCGGACAAGGGCAACCTCAACGTTATCTCGGATGCGGGTGTTGCGGTGCTCTCCGCCTATGCGGGCCTGCGCAGCGCGGCGCTCAACGTCTACGTGAACGCCAAGGGGCTCGACGACCGCGCCTTCGCCGAGGAGCGCCTCAAGGAGCTCGAAGGGCTTCTCGCCGAGGCGGGCGCGCTCAACGAGAAGGTCTACGAGGTCGTCAAGGCCAAGGTGAACTGAGCGAAGGTGAGCCGCGCCGGCTCACCAGTCTCGTCCCCGGTTCCTGCCGCCGGGGACGCTGAAACTTTGAATACGAAAAGCATTCCGGCTGCCTTTCAAGGCAGACTTAAAGAGAATGCAAAAAAATATAAACGCTGGAGCGCTTCCCGTGAAATGAAATTTGCGGGATGATCGCTCCCAAGGAAGCGCCAAAAAACGGAGGTCTCGGATGGACGTTCACGAGTACCAAGCCAAAGAGCTGCTCGCGAGCTTCGGCGTCGCCGTGCCGAAGGGTGCCGTCGCCTTCAGCCCGGACCAAGCCGTCTACGCGGCGACCGAACTCGGCGGCTCGTTCTGGGCCGTCAAGGCGCAGATCCATGCGGGTGCCCGCGGCAAGGCCGGCGGGATCAAGCTCTGCCGCACCTACAACGAGGTGCGCGACGCGGCCCGCGAGCTTTTGGGCAAGCGCCTCGTCACCATCCAGACAGGCCCCGACGGCAAGCCCGTCCAGCGGGTTTACGTCGAGACCGCCGATCCTTTCGAGCGGGAGCTCTACCTCGGCTACGTCCTGGACCGGAAGGCCGAGCGGGTGCGCGTGATCGCATCCCAGCGCGGCGGCATGGACATCGAGGAGATCGCGGCGAAGGAGCCCGAGGCGCTGATCCAGATCGTCGTCGAGCCGGCGGTCGGCCTGCAGCAGTTCCAGGCCCGCGAGATCGCCTTCCAGCTCGGCCTCAACATCAAGCAGGTCTCGGCCGCGGTGAAGACCATCATGAACGCCTACCGGGCGTTCCGCGATTGCGACGGGACCATGCTGGAGATCAACCCGCTCGTCGTGACGAAGGACGACCGGGTTCTGGCGCTCGACGCCAAGATGTCCTTCGACGACAACGCCATGTTCCGCCGCCGGAACATCGCGGACATGCACGACCCGTCCCAGAGCGACCCGCGCGAGGCGCAGGCGGCCGAGCACAACCTCAATTACATTGGCCTCGACGGCGAGATTGGCTGCATCGTCAACGGCGCCGGCCTCGCCATGGCGACGATGGACATGATCAAGCACGCGGGCGGCGAGCCGGCGAACTTCCTCGACGTCGGGGGCGGCGCGAGCCCCGAGCGCGTTGCCACGGCCTTCCGGCTCGTCCTCTCCGACCGCAACGTGAAGGCGATCCTCGTCAACATCTTCGCCGGCATCAACCGCTGCGACTGGATCGCCGAGGGCGTGGTGAAGGCGGCGCGCGAGGTGAAGATCGACGTGCCGCTCGTGGTACGCCTCGCGGGCACGAACGTGGAGGCCGGCAAGAAGATCCTCTCGGAAAGCGGGCTCGACCTGATCACCGCGGACACCCTGACCGAGGCCGCCCAGAAGGCCGTTCAGGCCTGTCAGGGCGCCAAGGCGGCCCACTGAGCGGACGGGAGGAGAGAGACCAATGAGCATTCTCATCGATGAGAAGACCCCGATCCTCGTCCAGGGCATCACGGGCGACAAGGGCACCTTCCACGCCCGCGAGATGATCGAGTACGGCTCGAACGTCGTCGGCGGCGTCACGCCCGGCAAGGGCGGCAAGACCCATGTCGGCGTCCCGGTGTTCAACACCGTGAAGGAGGCCGTGCGCGAGACCGGCGCCACCACGACCATCACCTTCGTCGCCCCGCCTTTCGCGGCGGACGCGATCATGGAGGCGGCCGATGCCGGCGTCCGGCTGATCTGCTCGATCACCGACGGCATTCCCGCCCAGGACATGATGCGGGTGAAGCGCTACCTCATGCGCTACCCGAAGGACCGCCGCTCAATGGTGGTGGGCCCGAATTGCGCGGGCATCATCTCGCCCGGCAAGTCGATGCTCGGGATCATGCCCGGACACATCTACCTGCAGGGCAATGTCGGCATCATCTCGCGCTCGGGCACGCTCGGCTACGAGGCCGCCTCGCAGATGAAGGCCGAGGGCATCGGCGTCTCGACCTCGGTCGGTATCGGCGGCGACCCGATCAACGGCTCCTCCTTCCTCGACCATCTCGCCCTGTTCGAACAGGATCCGGACACCCACGCGGTCCTGATGATCGGCGAGATCGGCGGCCCGCAGGAGGCCGAGGCCTCGGCCTGGATCAAGGAGAACATGACGAAGCCGGTGATCGGGTTCGTGGCCGGCCTCACCGCCCCGAAGGGCCGCCGCATGGGGCATGCCGGCGCGATCATCTCGGCGACCGGCGACAGCGCCGCGGAGAAGGCCGAGATCATGCGCTCGTACGGGCTGACCGTGGCGCCGGACCCCGGCTCCTTCGGCGCGACCGTCGCCGAGGTGATGCGCAAGCGCGCGGCGTGAGCCGCACGCATTCCCCTCCCCGTTCCGCGGAGGGGCAGGAGTGGGCGTGGTTCCGCGCGAGGCTCTGCGGTGCCTCCTGCGCCACCCCCACCTCCGACTCGTCCCCCGAGGGGGGAGGAGAGCTGCTGTCGCGCGGGAGGCACGACCACCCATGACCCATACCCTGCATGCCTCGCCGGGCACCGCGGTCGACCACGTCTTCGCGCCGCCGGTGATCACGGGCACGTCCTCCAAGGAGGCGCTCGACATCCTGTTCCACGCCCTGCTCGAGGTCGCCCGCCGGCACGAGCCGGAACTCGAAGTGGTGCTGCACGGCAACGCCAACATCTCGGCCTTCTCGCCCGAGCTGCTCGCGCGTGCGCTTCAGGTCCAGGGGATCTGGTTCCAGCTCCTCTCGATCGCCGAGCAGAATGCCGCGATGCGCCGCCGCCGCCACATCGAGCGGAACGAGGGGCGCTCGGCACTCGGCGGCAGTTTCAGCAAGGTTCTGGCCGAGGCCGCGGCGAGCGGCATCAAGGCCGGTGAGATCCACACCCTCCTCAAGGACCTGCGCATCCGCCCGACCCTCACGGCGCATCCGACCGAGGGCAAGCGCGTGACGGTGCTGGAGAAGTTCCGCCGCATCTACCTGCTGCTGCGCGAACTCGAATTGCCGCGCTGGACCGAGCGCGAACGCAACGGCCTGATGAACGACCTGCGCGACCAGATCGAGCTCGTCTGGATGACGGGCGAGTTGCATCTGGAGAAGCCGACCGTCGAGCGCGAGGTCGCCTGGGGGCTGCACTTCTTCGACGAGACGCTGTTCGAGATGCTGCCGGAGGTGCTCTACTCGCTGGAGGAGAGCCTCGCGCAATACTACCCGGACGAGAAGTTCGAGGTGCCGGCCTTCTTCCAGTTCGGCTCGTGGATCGGCGGCGACCGCGACGGCAACCCCTACGTCACCGCGAGCGTCACCCGGACGACGCTCCAGCGCAACGCGCTCGCCTCGCTGCACCGCTACCGGGACGGCGTGAACGGCCTCGGCCGCATGCTGTCGCTCACCGAGCGCTCGCTGCCGGTGCCCGAGAGCTTCCGGCGCGAGCTCGAGCACCAGCTCGCCGAGAGCGGCGACGGCAGGGCTATCGCCGGCCGCAATCCCGGCGAGGCGTTCCGCCAGTTCCTCACCTGCATCCTGCGCAAGATCGAGGCGACGATCGCCCGGAACGAGGGCCGCCGCGCCCCGGGCCCGGACTACCCGAGCGCGGACGGCCTGATCAACGACCTGCGCACGCTGGAGCAGGGGCTGGCCGATTCGAAATGCGCCTCGCTCGCGACCGATCTCGTGCGCCCGGTGCGGCGCATGGTCGAGATCTTCCGCTTCTCCACCGTCCGCCTCGATCTGCGCGAGAACAGCACCCGCACCACGCAGGCGCTGCAGGCGCTCTGGCGGCAGCAATACGGGGAGGCCAAGACGCCCCCCGACGTCGAGGCGCCGGAATGGAAGGCGTGGCTGCTGAGCGAACTCGCCAAGCCCCGCAACCCCGACCGCTCCTTCGACGATCTGCCGGACGACGCCCGCGAGACCCTCGAGACCTTCGCCCTCGTCGGCGAGATGCGCGAGCAGCTCGACCGCGAGGCCTTCGGCGCCTTCATCCTGTCGATGACGCGCTCGGTGCCCGACATCCTCGGCGCCTACCTGCTGGCCAAGGAGGCCGGCATCTTCCTCGACACGGCGGGCACCGAGATCTGCCCGCTGCCCATCGTGCCCCTCTTCGAGACGATCGACGATCTGCGCGCTGCGCCCGTCATCATGAAGGAGCTGCTCGCCATTCCCGTGGTGCGCCGGTCCACCCGCTGGCAGGGCGGCGTGCAGGAGGTGATGATCGGCTACTCGGATTCGAACAAGGACGGCGGCTTCGTCGCCTCGAACTGGGAGCTCTACAAGGCGCAGTCGAAGCTCACCCTGCTCGGCAAGCATCTCGGCGTGCCGATCGCGTTCTTCCACGGCCGCGGCGGCTCGGTGAGCCGGGGCGGGGCCCCGACCGCGCGGGCCATCGCCGCCCAGCCGGCTGGCTCGATCAACGGGCGTTTCCGCACCACCGAGCAGGGCGAGGTGGTCTCGTTCAAGTACGCCAACCGCGGCACCGCGGCCTACCAGATGGAGCTTCTCGCCTCCTCGGTCTTCGAGCACGCCCTCAGGTCCGAGCGCGAGGCGGCCTCGCTGCCGCGGGCCGAGTTCGACGACGTGCTGGAGGCCTTCTCGGGCGCGAGCCGCGCGGCCTACGTCAACTTGATCCAGCACCCGGACCTCGTCACCTATTTCGGCTGTGCGAGCCCGCTCGACGAGATCGCCCTCCTCAACATCGGCTCGCGTCCGGCGCGGCGCTTCGGTGCCCGCTCCCTCAGCGACCTGCGGGCGATCCCGTGGGTGTTCGCGTGGTCGCAGAACCGGCACGTCATCACGGGCTGGTACGGCGTCGGATCCGGGCTCCAGAGCTTTCTGGAGGTGCGCGGTGCGCAGGGCGAGATGCAGCTCAAGCGGATGTTCCGCGATTCGCGCCTGTTCCGCCTGATCCTCGACGAGGTCGAGAAGACGCTGCTGATGGTCGATCTGGAAATCGCCCGCGACTATGCTGGCCTCGTTCCGGACGAGAGCGTGCGCACGAACATCTTCCGGATGATCGAGGCCGAATACCGCCTCACCTGCGAGATGGCGCTCCGCGTCAGCGGCGACCGGGAACTCGCCGAGCGCTTCCCCCTGTTCCGGGACCGGCTGAACGAGCGCCTGCCCACCATCAACCAGGTCAGCCGCGAGCAGGTCGAGCTTCTGCGCCGCTTCCGCGGCGAGGAGGACGAGGACCAGCGCGAGGCGGTGAAGTCCGCGCTGCTCCTATCGATCAATTGCATCGCGGTGGGCTTCGGCGCCACCGGATGAGCCAACGATCCGGTCGCCCTGTCTCAGGGCGCGCCGGAGGAGAGGTTGAAAACGCGGCCGGGCCGCGCCCTAGCTGCCCGCCGGAAATCCCAGAACACCAAGGAGGACCCCGATGAGCTTCACCCTGATCCAGCAGGCCACGCCGCGCCTGCACCGTTCGGAACTCGCCGTTCCCGGCTCGAACCCGACCTTCATGGAGAAGTCGGCGAATTCCGCGGCCGACGTCATCTTCCTCGATCTCGAGGACGCGGTCGCGCCCGACGACAAGGAGAAGGCCCGCACCAACATCATCCAGGCGCTCAACGAGATCGACTGGGGCAGCAAGACCATGATGATCCGCATCAATGGTCTCGACACCCACTACATGTACCGGGACGTGGTCGACATCGTCGAGGCGTGTCCCCGCCTGGACATGATCCTGATCCCCAAGGTCGGCGTGCCGGCTGACGTGTACGCGATCGACGTGCTCGTCACGCAGATCGAGCAGGCGAAGAAGCGCGACAAGAAGATCGGCTTCGAGGTGCTGATCGAGACGGCGCTCGGCATGGCGAACGTCGAGGCGATCGCCCAATCGTCGAAGCGCCTCGAGGCGATGTCCTTCGGCGTCGCCGATTACGCGGCCTCGGCCCGCGCCCGCTCGACCGTGATCGGCGGCGTGAACCAGGATTACAGCGTGCTGACCGACAAGGACGAGGGCGGCAACCGCCAGACCCACTGGCAGGACCCTTGGCTCTTCGCCCAGAACCGGATGCTGGTGGCCTGCCGTGCCTACGGCCTGCGCCCGATCGACGGCCCCTTCGGCGACTTCTCGGATCCGGACGGCTACGTCTCGGCCGCCAAGCGCTGCGCGGCGCTCGGCTTCGAGGGCAAGTGGGCGATCCACCCGACCCAGATCGAACTCGCCAACGAGGTCTTCACGCCCTCCGAGGCCGAGGTCACCAAGGCCCGCCGCATCCTCGAGGCGATGGAAGAGGCGGCCAAGGCCGGCCGCGGCGCCGTCTCGCTGGACGGCCGCCTCATCGACATCGCCTCGATCCGCATGGCCGAGGCGCTGATCGAGAAGGCCAACGCGATGAACGCGAAGTAGGCCGGCACCCGCTCCGATCCCGGGGAAACCCGGGATCGGCTCCCTCGCGCGGTTCGGGAAGCCCGATGGCCGCGACGGCTTGGCTTCGCCTGCCCCGGGAGGCAGCCTCGGCGGGCCCGCGGAACGCGGCCGTTCCGGCCGGGCGCGCAGGAGCCGCCCATGACCGCCTCAGCCACACCCCTCTCGGCGATCTCGCTCTCGGATCTCGATCCCCTCGTCACGCTCGGCGTCGTCGTCGCGACGGCCGTCACGGATGCGGCCTACGTCTTCTTCAACGCCGCCGTCGGAGCGCGGCACCGGATCCGCGCCGCGAACTGGAGCGCGGTCTGGTATCTGCTCTCCGCCTTCGCGGTGATCAGCTACACGCAGAACGCGCTCTACGTGATGTTCGCGGCCGCCGGCTCCTGGCTCGGCGCGTACGCCTCAGTGACATGGCTGGCCCGTGGACCCGACAACGGAACCGGCCGGCACATCTAGCCTTTCCCAGGAACGCCGCGCCACGCGGCCAAGCTCGAAGGAGATCCGCCATGCACGTGACCATCGAGGACGCGCACAAGGCCATCGAAGCGGCGCGCGCCAAGGCCGTCGAACTCGGCACCCAGATGTGCATCGCCGTCGTCGATTCGGGGGGCAACCTCAAGGCGTTCTACCGGATGGACGATGCCTGGGTCGGCTCGATCGACATCTCGCAGAAGAAGGCCAAGACCGCCCTGTTCTTCGGCATGCCGACCGGACAGATCGGTCAGCTCTCGCAGCCCGGCGGTCCGCTCTTCGGCATCGAGCACTCGAATGACGGTCTCATCACCTTCCCGGGCGGCATCCCAATCGTCGACAAGGACGGGGTGATGTCGGGCGCCATCGGCGTCAGCGGCTCGACGGTGGAGAACGATCACACGGTGGCCGAGGCCGGCGCCAGCGCGATCGGCGCAACCGAGCTGCCGGCGCATCCCTGGCGCACCTGATTTTCCGATCCGGCGCACCCCGAAAAACCTGCGGTTAAGCATAGGCGCCCTATCACGGGCCTGAGAGCCACAGGCAGCCGAGACGGGGAGCGGCGATGAATCGGGAGCAACTCGCGGACGCGCTGAGGCGGCTGGCCGCCTCGCAGGTCGAGGACATCGAGCGCGCGGTCAAGGACGGTCACAAGACCATCGCGTTGAACGAGCTGGCGGACCTCAACCGCCAGCTCAAGGCCTTCGCCGCCGCCCTGAAAAAGGCGCCGGCGCGGGCGTGACCGTCGGGGCCGCGGGGCGGGCGCGAGGGCCGGGCTGTCCGGACTCGCGTTCCGGACAGAGCCCTCAATCCGAGACAATCGAGGTCCCCGACATCCGCCTCGATCCTATCAGCGGGGCCCGTCCCAGCCGGCATGCGGGATCGGCGCAGGGGGAATCGGAGGATCGTAATCGCTGCGGCGGAAGCGCGGGCCGCCGCCGAATCCCGGCCGCTCGTCGCAGACCTTCACCCGGCGCACCACTTCGTCGCCGTAGGCGTCGATGCGGCGCTTCACGAAGACCCGGCACTCGTCGACCGGCGGCTCGAACCGGGGTCCTGCGGTGAAGCGCGGGCCATGAAACCGGGGCTCCGGCGGCGGGGGAGGCGGGGGCGGCGGTCCCCGCTCGAACTCCACCTCGCCGCCGCGAGGTGGGTAGGGACCGTCGAAATCGGCGGCGTGGGCCGCACCGGCGAGCGCGACGGCCGCGAGGCCGCAGAGGCGCATCAGGATCGGACTCGACACGAAATTCTGGCTCCCGAACGGGCCGGCGGGATCGCGCGGCTGCCGTATGGGCGCGATCATCCGAGGCGCCCCCTGAACCGGTCCGGAGCACGCGCGTGTGGATCCGTTCAGAATCGTCGCCCGCACCCTTGACCGAACCGATGCGTCCGTGGCGTGTTCTTGTTCTGTTCGCAAGACAGGACGCGCGATGGCCCCGGCAACGAGCACAAATTCCCCTCATCCGCCGACGGTCGAGGCCATCGCTGCCGCCTATCTTGCGGCTGCCCGGGGGGACGCCGAGGCCGCCATGCTGGCGATCATCCGGGATGCCCTGACCGACCTCTGCGAGGCCGAGCGGCGGACTCTGCGCCGGGATCGGCTGATCTCGCGCGGCTACGTCCGAGGCGCCCTCGACACGGACAGGACGACGAGCTGACGGAACTCAGCGCCCGGCCGGCCCGGCCTCGACCTCCCGGTTCTCCTCGACCTCGGGCGCGACCTGCCCGAAATTCAGCACGGCCACGAGCGCGACGCCGCCGAAGACGTTTCCGATGAGCGTCGGAAGGAAGAAGCGGAAGGCGTAGTCGCCGAGGGTGGCAGCCCCGGTCGCGACGAGGAAGAAGGCCTCGACTGAGCCGGCGACCACATGGGCGAGCCCGCACATCGAGACGAGCCATGTCATCAGGACAATGACGAAGGGCGCTGCCGCGCCGGTCGCCGGCAGGATCCAAACCATCAGGGCGATGATCCAGCCCGCGAAGATCGCCTTGATCACGGTCGCGCCGAACGGGAAGGCGACGGCATGGTGGCTGATCTCGGCGAAGGCCGCCGTCACCGTCGGCCCGAAGGCGTCCGAGCGCGCCAGCACCGTCGCGATGGCGGCGGTGGCGAGGATGTTGCCGGCGAGCACGATCCCCCACAGGCGAAGGACCCGGAAACCGGTCTTCATCGAGCGGTCGTGGAGCAGCGGCAGGATCGGCGTGATCGTGTTCTCCGTGAACAATTGCTGGCGCCCGAGCACCACCACGAGGAAGCCGACCGCGTAGCCCATCGTGGTGATCAGCTTCGCCCATTCGGCCGAGGGCAGGTGCGCCTTGAGGACGCCGGGGACGATCAGGGAGAGGGCGATGCTGAGCCCCGCGGCGACCGCCGAGAGGAAGAGGGCAAGCCCGTGCCGGCGCAATTCCTCGTCGCCTTCGTGCCGGATCACCTCGTGCAGGACGAAGGCGTCCGGGCGGCCGATCTCGTTGACGGCGTCGATCATCGCGTCGTGCTTGGCGATCGCCTCGTCCCGGTCCCGCTCCGTCATCGTCACCGCTCCGATTGAGGGCTCCCGCCCGACGGGTGGGAAACTCAGGCGCGCAGCCGCGCGACCAGTGCCTCGATCTCGCCGCGTGCCGCCGCGACGGCGGCGGCATCCTTGCCGCGCGCCACGATCCGGTTGAGGAAGCCGTCCTGCGTCATCGAGGGATAGGAGCCGATCGAGACCTCGGGATGCGCATTGGCGATCGCCGCGAGATCCGAGGCGTATGCGCCCTCTGGCACGTTGCCGACCTCGATCGTCTCCGAGACCACGCGGGCGCCGGTTCGAAGCGTCGGGCCGATCTCGTCGAGCATGGCCTGCATGATCGCGGGCACGCCCGCCATGACGAAGACGTTGCCGATGCGAAATCCCGGCGCCTTCGAGATCGGATTCGGAATCAGGTCGGCCCCGTCCGGGATGCGGGCCATGCGCAGGCGCGCGGCGTTCAGATCCTCGGGCTTGATCCGCTCGAGCAGCATCGCGCGAGCCCGCGGATCGACGTCGATGCCGACGCCGAAAGCCTCCGCCACGCAGTCGGCCGTGATGTCGTCGTGCGTCGGCCCGATGCCGCCCGTCGTGAAGAGGTAGGTGTAGCGGGTGCGAAGCGCGTTCACCGCCTCGACGATCATGGGCGCCTCGTCCGGCACCACCCGAACCTCCCGCAGGTCGATGCCGATGGCGGTGAGGTAGTCGGCGATGGTGCCGATGTTCTTGTCCTTGGTCCGTCCGGACAGGATCTCGTCGCCGATGACGAGGATGGCGGCGGTCATGGCGTGTGCGTTGGTCGTCATCGGGATCGGGGCGGGGAGGGCGGGTCCCACCGACTTAGCGCGACTGCGTCGCATCGCCAGGGCGGACGAAATGCGGGATCTCCGGCCGCGCTTGTCTGCCTGAAGGTCGCCGATGCAATTCCCGCACGTCCTCGTCGAGGGACGCCTCGTCCAGCGCTACAAGCGCTTCCTCGCCGACATGGCGCTCGCGGACGGATCGGTGATCACCGCCCACTGCGCAAACCCCGGCGCGATGCTCGGGCTTCTCGCACCCGGTCGCCGCGTGCTCCTGTCCCGGGCCACCGCGCCCGGCCGCAAGCTCGCCTATTCGTGGGAACTCGTCGAGGCCGATCTCCCCGGCGGCCCGCAATGGGTCGGCATCAACACGATGCGCCCGAACGCCCTCGTGGCCGAAGCCTTCCGCGAGGGGCGATTGCCCGTGCTCGCGCGCTACGGGGCACTCAGGCCCGAGGTCCGCTACGGACGGGCCAGCCGCGTCGATTTCCTGGCGACGGGCGAGGGGCTGGCGCCCTGCCACGTCGAGGTGAAGAACTGCCATCTGATGCGCCGCGCGGGCCTCGCGGAGTTTCCGGATTGCAAGGCCGCCCGCAGCACGCGGCACATGGAGGAACTCGCCGCGGTGGTGAGGGCGGGCGGCCGGGCCGTCGTCGTCATCGTTGTCCAGATGCGGGCCGACGCCTTCGACGTGGCGCGGGATATCGACCCCGCCTTCGACCATGCGTTCCGTGCGGCGCGCGAAGCGGGGGTCGAGGTGCACGTCCATCGCTGCCGGATCGACGAGGCAGGCGTGACCATCGCCGAGGCGATCCCGGTGATCACGCCGGGCTGAGGACGTGACCCGGCTACCCCCGCTCGAACACGAGATTGAGCTTGGTCCGCGCGATCTCCCGATAGCCGTAGCCCTCGAGATGCGTCGGCAGGTCGAGCTGCCAGCGATCGGTGCCGTTCTCCACGATCAGGAGCTTCGGCAGCAGCGCGGGCGGCGCCTCGCGCAAGAACGGCTCCAGGATCAGATCCTCGGCGCCCTCCACGTCGAGCTTGACCGCGTCGATCCGCTCGATCCCCTCGCCGCGCACGAGGTCGAGGAGCGTCATGGCGGGGACCTTGATCTGCGCGCCCTCGTTGGTGCCGACGATCTTGAGGCTCGATTCGCCGCGATTGCGCGGGTCGATGAACAGCGTCAGCTCGCCCGCCCGGTCGGCGAGCGCGCAGGCGATGGCCTTCACGGTGCCGAACGGGTTCTGGGCGATGTTGTAGGTGAGCCGGTCGAACACGTCGGGCTGCGGCTCGACGGCGAGGATGCGGGCGCGCGGGCCCGCGAAGGCCGCCACGAACAGCGCGTAGGCGCCGATATTGGCCCCGATGTCGAGGAAGACGCCGTTCTGCGGCAGCCGCTCCTTCAGGAGGGCGCGCTCCTTCGGATCGAAGAACTGCGGGGTGAAGAGCACCTTCTTCTCGCAGTTGTTGTTGTAGGGGTAGAGCCGCATCCGGGCGCCGAAGCGTTCCACGTCGAGGGGCTGGCCCCGCAGCAGCGTGATCGCGAGCCGGCGCAGCGCCAGCGCGAGGCGACGGCCGCGCCAAGTGTCCGGCGAGAACCGCCCGGTCCGATCGGCGATGCGCGCGACGAGGCCGGCGGGCGCGTAGGTTCCGTAGGGCTGCGTGTCCGTCATCGGCGATGGTGATGCCAGCCGGATCGTCACGCTGCAAGCCGCGGGCGCATTGCGCCGCGCGGCGTGGCTGATCTAAGCGGGTCGGCGACGATCCGAGAGGCGGCGACGCAATGCAGACCTTCGATTCCGACGGCGTGACCATCGCCTACATCGACGTGCCGGCCGTCGGGGGAACAGGCGATCCCGTCCTGCTGATCCACGGCTTCGCCTCGAACCATGCGGTGAACTGGGTCAACACCCTCTGGGTGAGGACACTGAGCCAGGCCGGCTACCGGGTGATCGCCCTCGACAACCGCGGCCACGGAGAGAGCGAGAAGCTCTACGATCCGGCGGCCTACAGCTCCGAGGCGATGGCGGGGGACGCGTTGCGCCTCCTCGACCATCTCGGCATCGCGCGGGCCGACATCATGGGCTACTCGATGGGGGCCCGCATAACCGCCTTCCTCGCCCTCGACCACGCGGAGCGCGTCCGCTCGGCCCTGTTCGGCGGCCTTGGGATGCATCTCGTGGAGGGGAGGGGGCTTCCCGGCGGCATCGCCGAGGCGCTCGAGGCGCCGCCCGGCACGCCGGCCCCGAACCCGACCGCGCAGGCCTTCCGCACCTTCGCCGAACAGACGCGCAGCGACCTGCGGGCGCTCGCCGCCTGCATGCGGGGCTCGCGCCAGACCCTGTCGCGGGCCGAAATCGCCCAGATCGAGGTGCCGGCCCTCGTCACCGTCGGCACCCTCGACACCGTGGCGGGATCGGCTGCCGGCCTCGCCGCCCTGATGCCGAACGCCCGGGCGCTGGAATTGCCCGACCGCGACCACAGCACGGCGGTGGGTGCCAAGGCCCACCGGGACGGCGTGCTGGCCTTCCTCGCCGCGCGCCCCTGACCGATCAGCTCTTCAGCCGATAGCCGGTCCGGAAGATGTAGGTGACGAGGCCGAGGCAGAGGGCGAGGAACAGGCAGGTCATCGCGACGCTGAGGCCGAGGCTGACGTCGGCCTTGCCGAAGAAGGCCCAGCGGAAGGCGCTGATCAGGTAGACGACCGGGTTGAACAGGCTCACCGCCCGCCAGAAGGGGGGCAGCATCTCGATCGCGTAGAAGCTGCCGCCGAGGAAGGTGAGCGGCGTCACGATGAGGAGCGGCACGAGCTGCAGCTTCTCGAAGCCGTCCGCCCACAATCCGATCACGAAGCCGAACAGGCTGAAGGTGATCGCGGTCAACAGGAGGAAGGCCACCATCCAGACCGGGTGCTCGATGTGCAGCGGCACGAACAGGGCCGAGGTCGCGAGGATGATGAGCCCGATCAGGATCGACTTGGAGGCCGCCGCCCCGACATAGCCCACCACCACCTCCGCCGGCGAGATCGGCGCCGACAGGATCTCGTAGATCGTCCCGGCGAAGCGCGGAAAGTAGATGCCGAAGGAGGCGTTGGAGATGCTCTGCGTCAGGAGCGCCAGCATCATCAGGCCGGGCACGATGAAGAGCCCGTAGGGCACCCCGTCGACCGCGCTGACGCGCGAGCCGATCGCGGCGCCGAAGACAACGAAGTAGAGCGAGGTCGAGATCACTGGCGCCAGGATGCTCTGCATCGAGGTGCGCCAGAACCGGGCCATCTCGAAGCCGTAGATGGCGCGGATCGCGTGCCAGTTCATGCGCGCTCCTTCACGAGATCGACGAAGATGTCCTCCAGCGAGCTCTGGCTGGTGTGCAGATCGCTGAAGCGGATGCCGGCGGCGGACAGCGCGGTGAGGAGCCCGGTGATGCCGGTGCGCTCGCCCTGCGTGTCGTAGGTGTAGACGAGCTCCTGGCCCCCGTCGGCGAGTTCGAGCTCGAAGCCCGACAGCGTTTCGGGCAGGGCGGCGAGCGGCGCCTGCAGCTGGAGGGTGAGCTGCTTGCGGCCGAGCTTGCGCATCAGCTCCGCCTTCTCCTCGACCAGGATGATGCGTCCGCCGCGGATCACGCCGACACGGTCGGCCATCTCCTCGGCCTCCTCGATGTAGTGGGTGGTCAGGATGACCGTTACGCCCTGATCGCGCAGGCGCCGCACGAGCCGCCACATGTCCTGGCGCAGAGCCACGTCGACGCCCGCGGTCGGCTCGTCGAGGAAGAGGATCTGCGGCTCGTGCGAGAGCGCCTTGGCGATGAGGACGCGCCGCTTCATCCCGCCCGACAGCGTCATGATGCGGCTGTCGCGCTTCTCCCAGAGGGAGAGGTCGCGCAGCACGCGCTCGATATGGGCGGGATCCTTGCGCAGGCCGAACAGGCCGCGGGTGAAGCTCACCGTATCCCAGACGGTCTCGAAGGCGTCCGTCGTCAATTCCTGCGGCACGAGGCCGATCGCTTTGCGCGCCGCCCGGTAATCGGCGCGGATGTCGTGCCCGTTCGCCCGCACTTGGCCGGAGGTCGGCGTGACGATGCCGCAGACGACGTTGATGAGCGTCGACTTGCCGGCGCCGTTCGGCCCGAGGAGCGCGAAGATCTCGCCCCGCCGGATCGTCAGGCTCACCTCGCTCAGGGCCGCGAGGCCGGAGGCGTAGGTCTTCGAGAGGTTCTCGATCTCGATGATCGGCTGCATGACTGCCTTTCGAGAGGGCCGGCTTCCGAAACGAAAAAGCCGCCCGGAGGCGGCTTCTCGAAGGATGTCGGCACGGTTCAGTCGCGCAGGCGGTTCCGGACCTCGCCGAGGCTGAGCCGGACGAGATCCTGGGCGGCCTCGCCCTGCATGCGCTCCCGCAGGATCGTCTCCGAGACCCGGACGGCGGCATCGGCTGCCGCAGCCCTGACCTGGGCGGCGGCCTGGGCCTCCGCCTGGGCGATCTTAGTCTCGGCGGCCTTGGTGCGGCGGGCGACGAAGTCGTTGAGGCGGGTGTGACCCTCCTCGGCGATGCGCTCGGCCTCCTCGCGGGCGGAGGCGACGATCGCCTCGGCCTCGCGCTCGGCCTCGGTGCGGCGGCGCTTGTAATCCGCCAGGACCGCGGCGGCCTCCTCTCGCAGGCGGCGCGCCTCGTCGAGCTCGGAGCGGACGCGCTTGGCGCGTCCGTCGAGACCCTTGGTCATCATGCCGAAGCCACCGACCTTCCAGACGATCGCCAGGAAGACGACGAAGGCGACGGCGACCCAGAATTCCGCTGTCATCAGCATCGGTGTCGTTCTCGTCTCAGTGCGCGGTTGCGGCGCGGTCGAGCGCCCGGTCGATGCTGGCCGAATCCGGGGCCTGTCCGGTCAGTCGCTCGACGATGGCCGAGGCCGTCTCGCCCGCGATCTCGCGGACGTTGCCCATCGCCTCGCCGGTACGCTGGCGGATGGTCGCCTCGGACGCGGCGAGCTTCTGGTTGAGGTCGGCCTCGAGGGCCTTGCGCTTCGTCTCCGCCTCGGCGGAGAGCGCGTTGCGGGTCGCCTGGGCGATGTCGCGGGCCTTGGCCTGTGCGTCGGCCAGGGACTTCTCGTAGGCCGCGCCGGCGGCGTCGGCCTCGGCCTTCATCCGCTGGGCCTCGTCGAGATCGGAGGAGAGCCGGTTCGCCCGGTCGTGCAGGATCGCCTGGATCCGCGGCAGGGCGACCTTGTCCATCAGGTAGTAGAGGAGCCCGAAGGCGAGGGCGAGCCAGATCAGCTGCGAGAGGAAGGTGTGGCTCTCGAAGGGCGGAAAGGCACCCCCGTGCGGCGCGGGCTGCTCGCTATGCGCGCCCACATGCGTGTCGGAGCCAGGCGGGGGGGTGGTGAGTGCGTTGGGCTGCGCCATGGCCTCGTCCGTTGGCTGATGAAAATCGAGCGCCCCGCACATTCGGAGCGCTCACCCCTGTCGAGCGGCTCTCCGCGGCCAGTGCCGCGGAGGCAGCCGGTGCGCCGATCTCAGACGGCGAAGAGCAGCAGGAGCGCGATCAGCAGCGAGAAGATGCCGAGCGCCTCGGTGAGGGCGAAGCCCAGGAGCAGGGTGGCGCGCTGGCCGTCGGCCGCGGAGGGGTTGCGAAGGGCGCCGGCGAGGAACTGACCGAACAGGTTGCCGAGGCCGATGCCCGCACCTGCCATGCCGAGGCAGGCGAGGCCGGCGCCGATGTACTTCGCAGCGACGGGATCCATGAGTAACTCCTGAGGTGTTGGAAGAACGAGTGATCGTTTTCGGCGGGTGGAGCCGACCGTCAGTGGCCGGGGTGAAGGGCGTCGTTGAGGTAGATCGCCGTCAACGTCGCGAAGACGTAGGCCTGCAGCGCGGCCACCAAGAACTCGAGGGCCGTGAGCGCGATCGTCAGCGCGAGCGGCAGGGGCGATAGCACGCTCCAGGCGCCTGCGGAAAGCAGCGCCGCCACGAAGAACGCGAAGATCTTCATCGCGATATGGCCGGCCAGGACGTTCGCGAAGAGACGGACGGAGAGGCTGATCGGCCGCGACACGAAGGAGATGATCTCGATCGGCACGAGGATCGCGAGGAGCGGCTTCGGCACGCCCGACGGCACGAACAGGCCGAAGAAGTGCGAGCCGTGCTTCATGACGCCGTAGCCGATCACGACGCCGATCACGAGGGCCGCGAGGCCGAAGGTGATGATGAGATGGCTCGTGACCGCGAAGGCGTAGGGGATCATCCCGAACAGGTTGAGCACCAGCACGAACATGAAGAGGGAGAAGACGAGCGGCAGGAAGCGCTTGCCCTCGTCGCCGGTCGCCTGGTGGAGCGTGTCGGCGATGAACTCGTAGAAGATCTCGGCCAGCGACTGCATCCGGCTCGGCACCACCGAGCGGCTGGAGGTGGCTACGATCGTGATCAGCGCGATGACGCCGACGGCGGCGAACATGTACAGCGCCGACTGCGTGAAGGCGAGCTCCTGATTGCCGATGTGCCCCAGCGACACGAGCGGCTTCAGCTCGAACTGGTGGATCGGGTCTACACTGACCGCCATGCCCGCTTCCGTCCCTTGTTGTCAGCCGGGCGCCCCGGGATTCCGCCCCGGGCCGTCCCGCGAAGCCTGTCGTCTCTCAAGATCCCCGACGATCGTCCGGTCCGGAGCGCTGCCCGCCGAAGCCGGACGCGCGCATCACGTTGTAGACGCCCGTGACGAAACCCAGCATCAGGAACACGATCAGGCCCCAGGGTTTAGTCCCCAGTAGATGATCGAAGATCCAGCCGAGGATCCCCCCCGCGATCACGCCGGCGACGAACTCCGTGGAGAGTCGCATCGCCTGCCCGAGGGGGGACGGCCCGGCAGACCCGGAACGCGACGAAGGCCCGGGAGTGGCCGAGGGCCGCTTCCGTTCAATCTGCGTCTCGAGACGTCTGAGCCTCGCGGAGAGATCGCTGTCCGGTGTCGCTGCCCGGCCGTTGTCCCCCTCGTGCTTCGCGTCGTTGCCGCTCACGGCGATACTCACAACATCAGCGAGAGGCGAGAGGAACCGGCTGGAACGCCCCCTTCAAGCGCGGCGCACCATAGTTTCGCCCTCCTTGGGTGTCAAGGCGAGCTGAATACAATCTAAGTTATTGCACGCTCTGCAGAATTGCCGTTTCGGAGCGCAATCGGCGAAACGTTCTTCTCACAGGTTCCGGAGGGCGGCCCGGCACTCCGCGAGCCGCCCCGAACGGGTCATGCGCCGAGGATCGGCTTGATGACCTTCTCCATGCCGTCGAGGGTCATCTCGCCCTTGTAGCGCTCGCCGTTGATGAAGAAGGTCGGGGTCGAATCGACCTTGAACGTGTCCAGCCCGCGCTGCTTCACGGCGTTGATGCCTGCGTAGAGCTTCTGGTCCTTGAGGCAGGCCTCGAACTTCTCCTTGTTGATGCCGGCTTGGCGCAGGAGGCTCTCCAGGGCATCGACGGGCGATTGCGGCTTCTGGACGAAGGCCCAGTTCGCCTGCTGATCGAAGAGCAGATCGGTGATCGGATAATACTTCGCGTCGCCGTCGCAGCGCGCCAGCATGAAGGCGGCGGTCGCGAGCGGGTCGAGGGGGAATTCGCGGAGCGTGAAACGCACCTTCCCGGTGTCGATGTAGCGCTCCTTGAGCGCCGGCCAGGTCTGGCGATGGAAGGCCGCGCAGTGCGAGCAGGTCATCGAGGCGTACTCGATGATCGTGACCTTGGCATCCTTCGGCCCGAGCCAGACGTCGCCGAGGGGGCCGGGCTGCATCAGCGCGGCGACGTTCTCGCTCTGCGCGAGCGCCGACAGCGTGAGCTTCGGCAGGAGGACGGCCGCGCCGAGCGCGAATCCGGTGGCTTTGAGGGCGTCGCGCCGGGTGATCATGTCGTGACGGGCTCCGGTAGGGAACGTGCACCTGAGACGGTTGCGGTAGAATCTCGGCGCCGGCGTGGCAAGGCGCCGTGCCGTCGCCCAGGGCTGCCTCTCAGCGCTTCGGCCCGGACGCCACCACCGCCGTGCCCAGGCGGTCGAGGGCATCCCGCAGGGCGTCGTCGCCGATCTTCGAGACGGCGAGCGCGACCTCGCCCCGCCGCACGGGATCGATGCGTGGCGGCTCGACGCGGCGTTGCGCCGCTCCGACCCGGCCCTGCTTCATCACGATGCGGCCGATGCAGGCCCAGCCGTAATGCGCGTTGATCCGCTCGATCACTACGGGCGCGAGATGCTGCAATTCCAGGGCGAAGACGCCCTCGACGCGCACCACCAGGGTGCCCGGCTCCGGGCGGCCGTCCTCGTCCTTGCGGCGTCGGCGCGGCCATTCGAGCTTCGAGGGCTGGCAGAAGCGGGCGAGGCGCGGGCCGACGATGTCGGGCCACGCCGCGAGGATGTCCGTCGACGCGAAGCCCTGGGCCGCGAAGGCAGGGCCCACGCAGGACTGGATGAGTTCGGCCAGCGGTTTGACGCGCGCCATGCGGAGAGACACTGCCCGGACGAGACCCTTGTTCCGGCGCAGTGTAGCGCGCGGACGGTTTCGGGAAACCTGCCGCGCTCAGACGGCACCGATCGTCAGGGCCTGCTGCGTCAGGCGATCCCGGATCTGGTCCTGGCGGGCACGAACCAGGCCCGGGATCAGGAAGACGTCGATCAGGACCCAGATGAAGCCGATCAGCACGAGGTTGCACAGGATCTGCAGGATGGCGGTGCCGGTGCGGCCCAGATAGAACCGGTGCGCCGAGAAGGCGCCGAGGCAGAACCACAGGATGTAGGCCACGCCGACACTGGGCCCGTCGTTCGAGACCCGGGTCTCGATCAGAATTCGGTCCTGGGTCGTCAGTGCCATGAGGCCGGCTCGTCTGTAATGGTCAAGCTGGGCTAGCACGGGGTTCGGACAAGGTCCAGATCACGCCCTGTTGCCCGCGCTCACCCCTTGGAGAGCCCGGACCAGCCGGTTATGCAGCGCCGCGCATGGCAAAGCCTGGATTCCAGACCGACCCGCCTCGGGCCGCCGACCTTCTGTGCTGGTACGACCGGCACCGGCGCGTCCTGCCGTGGCGGGCGCTGCCCGGCGAACAGCCGGACCCGTACCGCGTCTGGCTCTCCGAGGTCATGCTGCAGCAGACCACGATCGCGGCCGTGCGGCCGTATTTCCAACGGTTCCTCGACCGCTTTCCCACGGTCGAGGCCCTGGCGGGGGCGCCGGAAGAGGCCGTGATGTCGGCCTGGGCGGGACTCGGCTACTACTCGCGCGCCCGCAACCTGCATGCCTGCGCGAGGGCGGTGGCGGCGGCCGGCCGCTTCCCCGACACGGCCGATGGCCTGCGCCGGCTGCCCGGCATCGGCGCCTACACGGCGGGCGCCATCGCGGCGATCGCCTTCGAGCGGCCCGAGGCCGCCGTCGACGGCAATGTCGAGCGCGTGGTGACGCGCCTCTTCGCGATCGAGGCGCCTCTGCCCGGCAGCCGTGCCGAGATCCGCCGCCTGACGCAGGCGCTGGTCCCGGCCGAGCGCCCCGGGGATTTCGCACAGGCGGTGATGGATCTCGGCGCCACGATCTGCACGCCGAAGCGCCCGGCCTGCGCCCTCTGCCCCTGGATGGCCCCCTGCCGCGCCCGGGACCTCGGGCTGCAGGAGACCTTTCCGCGCAAGCTCAAGGTCGCGAAGGGCGCGCTGCGGCGGGGCGCGGCCTTCGTCGCCGTGCGCAGCGGCGACGACGCGATCCTCCTGCGCACGCGCCCGCCGGAGGGGCTGCTCGGCGCGATGGCCGAGCCGCCGATGAGCCCTTGGGAGATGGATTACGATCCGGCCCGCGCCCTCCTCGACGCGCCGCTCGATGCGCGCTGGCGGCGGCTGCCCGGCCTCGTGCGCCACGGCTTCACGCATTTTCCCCTGGAACTGACCGTGTTCCACGCCCGCGTCGGCCTCGACACGCGGGTCCCAGAGGGCATGCGCTTCACGCCTCGCCGCGACCTCGGCGAGGAGCCTCTGCCGGGCCTGATGAAGAAGGTGCTGGCCCACGCCTTCGACCCGAAGCCCGAGGCGGAGAAGAAGCCGCGCGGCCGCCCGAAACGCGAGCCCGAGCCCGCGCCGCTCCTCGCCATGGCGGAGACGCCTCGGGAGCCGTCCGCGCCTGCGCCCCGCTTCCGTCCCGTGCCGAAGCCTGCGCCTCGGCCGGCCGCTCGCCCCGCCGAGGGCGGGGCCGAGGGGGAGGAGGAGGGGCCGCCCGAAGCCGGACCCGGCCCCAAAAGGCCGGCCACGCGCCCTCGGCGCCCGCGGGCACCGAGACGCTAGGTCGGCGCGGTGACGGCCGGACCTCGGCCGACGAGCCTCAGTGCGCGGCGATGCGGCGGCTCGGGACGATGTCGTTGGCGATGACCTCGCCGAACGGCCCGTCGTTGCGGGCGTCCGTCGGCGCCTTCCCGGTCGTCGCCCGCAGGGGAAGCTTCGGGAAGACGAGCTCGGCGAAGCGGTACGCCTCCTCCAAGTGCGGGTAGCCCGAGAGGATGAAGCGGTCGATGCCGAGGTCGATGTACTCCTTCATCCGGTCCGCGACCTGATCGGCCGATCCGACGAGGGCGGTCCCGGCGCCGCCGCGCACGAGCCCGACGCCGGCCCAGAGGTTCGGCGAGACGACGAGCCGGCTGCGGTCGCCGCCGTGCAGCGCCATCATCCGGCTCTGGCCGACCGAATCCTGGCGCTTCAGCGTCTCCTGCGCCCGGGCGATCGTGGCGTCGTCGAGCCGCGAGATCAGCCGCTCGGCCTCGGCCCAGGCCTCGCTCTCCGTTTCGCGCACGATGACGTGCAGGCGGATGCCGTAGGAGAAGGTCTTGCCGCGCCGCTCCGCCGCCTCGCGCGCGCGGGCGATCTTCTCGGCGATACCCGCCGGCGGTTCGCCCCAGGTGAGGTAGACGTCGCAATGGTCGGCCGCGACCTCGATGCCGGCGGGCGACGAGCCGCCGAAATAGAGCGGCGGATAGGGCGCCTGGACGGGTGGGAAGATGACCCGGCCCGCCTCGCAGCGCAGGTGCTTGCCCTCGAAGCTGACGGTCTCGCCGGCGAGGAGCCCGCGCCAGATCGTCAGGAACTCGTCGGTGACGACGTAGCGCTCGTCGTGCTCGAGGAAGACGCCGTCGCCGCGAAGCTCGACCGGATCGCCACCCGTCACGACGTTGATGAGGAGGCGGCCGTTCGAGAGCCGGTCGAGGGTCGCGGCCATGCGGGCGGCGACGGAGGGCTCCTGCAGGCCGGGCCGCACGGCGACGAGGAAGCGCAGCCGCTCGGTCAGGGGCGCGAGCGCCGAGGCGACGACCCAGGAATCCTCGCAGGAGCGGCCCGTCGGCAGCAGCACGCCGTAATAGCCGAGATCGTCCGCCGCCTGCGCGATCTGGCGGAGGTAGGGCAGGGTGACGGACCGCGCGCCCTCGGCGGCGCCGAGATAGCGCCCGTCGCCATGGGTCGGCAGGAACCAGAGGACGTCGGCGCGCCCGTCATTCGGCTGGGTCATGGGGTCAGGTCCTTGTCGGTTGCGCTCAGGCGGCCTTCCCGCCGAGCAGGTATTCGAGGATGCGGCCTTCCAGCGCCGCGAGGCGCGGGTCGCCGCGGCGGCGGGGACGGGGCACGTCGACCTTGAGGTCGAGGGCCACGCGCCCCGCATCGAGGACGAGGATGCGATCCGCGAGTGCCACCGCCTCCCCGACGTCGTGGGTCACGAGGAGGGCCGTGAACCGCTGCGCCTGCCAGATCCGCTCGATGAGATCCTGCATCCCGATCCGGGTGAGGGCGTCGAGCGCCCCGAGGGGCTCGTCGAGGGCCATGAGACCGGGCCGGCTGACGAGCGCGCGGGCCAGCGCCACGCGCTGGCGCTGGCCGCCCGACAGCGTCGCTGGCCACGCGCCGGCCTTGCCGGAGAGGCCGACCTCCTCCAGCGCGGCCGCCGCCCGGGCTCGGCGCTCCGCCCGCGTGCCCTGGCCGGTCAGGCCGACCGCGACGTTGTCGAGCACGCGCGCCCAGGGCAGCAGCCGCGGCTCCTGGAACATGATCCGGCGCGGGCGGGCGCGGCGCCGGGCCGCCTCCGCATCGTCCAGCCGGATGCGGCCGGCGCTCGGCGTCTCCAGCCCGAGGATCAGGCGCAGCAGGGTGCTCTTGCCGCAGCCCGAGCGTCCCACCACGGCCGTGAAGCCGCCGGCCGGCAGGTAGAGATCGAGCCCTTCGAGGACCGAGGCCTCCCCGAACCGCTTGGCGAGGCCCTGCACGGTCACGGCGATGCCGCGATCGGCGGCGGCCGGCGGCAGGCCGGCCGTCGGCGGCACGGCTTCGACGCGTCGCGTCGCGGTCTCGGGGCGGGTGAGATCGAGCAGCATGGGATCAGACCGTCCGGTAGGCGGGGTTCCAGGCGAGGCAGACGCGCTCCAGCCCCCGTGTCAGCGCGTCGGCGAGCTTGCCCAAGGCCGCGTAGATCAGGATCGCCAGGACCACGACGTCGACGAGCATGAACTCGCGCGCCTGCATCGCCATGTAGCCGAGGCCGGAGGAGGCGGAGATCGTCTCGGCGACGATGAGCGTCAGCCACATGATGCCGAGGCCGTAGCGCAGGCCCACGAAGATCGAGGGCAGCGCGCCGGGCAGCACGACGCGCCGGAACAGCTCGCTGTTCGTCATGCCGTAGACGCGGCCCATCTCGACGAGCGTCGGGTCGACCGAGCGGATGCCGTGGAGCGTGTTGGCGTAGATCGGGAAGAACACGCCGAGGGCGACGAGGAAGAGCTTGGCCTCCTCGCCGATGCCGAACCAGAGGATCACGAGGGGGATCAGCGAGAGGTGCGGGATGTTGCGCACCATCTGCACGCTGGTGTCGGTGAGCCGCTCGGAGCGCGGCGACAGGCCGTTGGCGAGGCCCAGCGCGAAGCCGATGCCGCCGCCGATGGCGAAGCCCGCCAGCGCCCGCAGGGTGCTGACGCCGAGGTTGGTCCAGAGCTCGCCCGAGCGCGCCGCCTCGATCCCTGCGCGCGCCACGTCGAGCGGGGCCGGCATGAAGCGGTTCGAGACGAGCCCGAAGGAGACCGCCGCCTGCCAGCCGCCGAGGATCAGCGCCGGCAGCAGCCAGGGTGTGAGGCGCGCGACGGTGCGTGACGTCAGCGTGTCGAGTCTCTCGGTCATCGCACTCATCCGTTGCGTGCGGGCGTCCAGACCGCGTCGGCGACCCGGAGCGGCTTCGGCAGCAGCCCGAGGGCGTGGAAGGCGTCGGCGACCCGCTGCTGGTCCGCGATGGTCTCGGCATCGATCGGCCTGACACCGTAGGAGAGGCGGCCCAGAGCGACCGTCAGGACCGGCGCGGGAATCCCGACCGAGGGTGCGAGCTCGGCGGCGACCGTCTCCGTATTGGCCTTCGCCCAGGTGTCGATCTCGCCGATCGCCCCGATCGTGGCCTCGATCGCGGCCCGGTGCGTCTCCACGGCCCCGCGGTTCGAGAGGTAGAACTGGCGGTTCGGCGCGAGGCCGGTGCCGCTGACAAGCGTGCGCGCCCCGGTGCTGCGTTCGGCCGAGGCGAGGTAGGGATCCCAGATCACCCAGGCATCGACGGAGCCGCGGGCGAAGGCGGCCCCGGCATCGGCCGGGCTCAGCCAGGCGAGGTTGACCGCCTCGTAGGGCACGCCGGCCTCGGCCAGCGCCCGCACGAGCAGGTAGTGCACGTTCGAGCCCTTGTTGAGGGCGATCGTGCGGCCGCGCAGATCCGCCACCGTGCGCACGGTGCTGTCGCGGGGCACGAGGATCGCCTCGCCGAGCGGCGCGGGCGGCTCGTTGGCGACGTAGCGCAGATCCGCGCTCGCGGCCTGCGCGAAGATGGGCGGTGCCTCGCCGGCCGAGCCGAGATCGATGGCGCCCGCGTTCAGGGCTTCGAGGAGCGGCGGGCCGGAGGGGAACTCCGCCCAGGTCACGCGGTAGCCGAGCGGCTTCAGGCGCTGCTCCAGCAGACCCTTACCCTTCAGGAGGACGAGGGTTCCGTATTTCTGATAGCCGACCCGCAGGAGGCCGGGCTCGGCCGCGCGGACCGGGCGGCCCGCCGCGAGGGCCGCGGCTCCGAGGGCGCCCGCGAGGACGGAGCGGCGGCTCGGCGCCGAGAGGGTGGGCGCCGCGGCGGCGCGTGAGCGGGAGGGGTCGGTCATCGGGATCGTCTCGGCTCTCGGGCCTCAGCCATTGCGGTTCGGGAGGTGCCAGACCGCGTCGGCGACGCGGATCGGCCGCGGGATCAGGCCGGCGGCGTGGACGCGGTCGGCGATGCGCTGCTGCTCGGCGGCGGCTGCCGGGCTCATCGGGCCGATCACGTAGTCGGTGCGGTCGACGGCCCTGCGGGTCGCGGCCAGCGGCACGCCGGTGCCCTTCGACAGGATCGCCGCGACCTCGCCGCGGTTGGCCTCGCACCAGCGGGCCACGCCCGAGAGGGCGTCGATGGCCTCGGCCAGCACGGCGCTCCGCCCTTCGGCGAAGCGGCGGTTGGCCAGGAAGTAGTTGTTCGGCCGCGCGATGTCGGTGCTGCGCGCGAGGACGCGCGCGCCCGGCTGGGCCTCGGCGATTGCGAAATACGGGTCCCAGATCGTCCAGGCGTCGATGCTGCCGCGGGCGAAGGCGGCGGACGCGTCGGCGGGGGCGAGCGTCACGGGCTCGATGTCGGCGTAGGCGAGGCCGGCCTTCTCGAGGGCCGCCAGGGTCAGGTTGTGGGCGCTGGATCCCTTGGCGAAGGCGACGCGGCGCCCCTTGAGATCCTGCAGCCGCTCGATCTTCGAGCCGGCGGGCAGGAGGATGCCGGCGCCGGACCCTCCGGCCTCCTGCGCGGCCGCGTAGACGAGGTCGGCCCCGGCCGCCTGCGCGAAGATCGGCGGCGCATCGCCCGTCTGCCCGAAATCGATGCTGCCGAGGCCGAGCGCCTCCAGGAGCGGCGGCCCGAAGGAGAACTCGACCCAGCGGACGCCGTGGCCGAGGCGCGCGAGGCGCTCCTCGATGACGCCCTGCTGGCGGGCGACGACGAGGATGCCGTTCTTCTGGTAGCCGATCCGGAATTCCTCCGCCGCCCGGGCGGGCCGCGAGGCTGCGGGGAGCGCGGCCGCGAGACCCGCGGCGAGGAGGCGGCGGCGGTCGATCATCGGCTGGCCGCCGCGACGGGGGACCCGGCCGACGCGTCCTCGGGCCGGATGCCGGGCAGGAGCCCGCGGGTCAAGAGGGCGGCGAGCTGGCCGGCGGCGTCCTGGACGCGCGCGCGGACGCCGGCATCGGTGAGGGCGTAGTCGGTGAAATCGGCGTTGGACCCGTAGACGGCGGTCGGGAGCTGGAGGGCGTTGAAGAAGCCGAACAGGGGGCGGAAGGCGTGCTCGACGACGAGGGCGTGGCGCGCGCCGCCGCCGGTCGCGGCGATGGCGACGGGCTTGTTGGCGAGGGCGCCCGGCTCGACGAGATCGAACAAGTGCTTGAAAAGTCCGGTATATCCGCCCTTGTAGACCGGCGAGCCGACGACCAGGGCGTCCGCTTCCTCGATGGCTTCGACGACGCGCCGGGCCGGCAGGGGCAGCGCGCTGCGGGTCCAGGCCGAGCCGAGGCCGGGGCCGGCATCGACGAGGTCGAACAGGCGGACCTCCAGCGGGGCCTGGGCCGCCGCCGCGCCGGCGATCGCCTCCACCAGCACCCGTGTCCGCGACGGCCGCTGCAGATTGGCGCTGATGCCGACAAGTCTCGGTCTGCTCATACTCAAGATCTCCGCAGATGTTCCGCTGCCGGTGGAGAGATGTGACGGCGCCGTCCGCCCGCC
>NZ_SMNT01000004.1 GCF_004348265.1 Methylobacterium segetis | reverse complement strand
CGGAAGGTCCGCAGGGCGCGCGGGGCGAGGTGGGGCCGGCCGGCCCCGCAGGCGCCACCGGTCCGGCGGGTCCCGCCGGGCCCGCGGGTCCGCCCGGTCCCCAGGGCGAGGCAGGCCCCGCCGGACCGCCCGGACCGGCAGGGCCCCCCGGCACCGACGGCCGTGCCGGCGCCACCGTCGCGGCCTTGCGGGTGCAGACGACGAACTGCGCCGACGGCGGACGCTGCGTCGCCAGCTGCGGCGGGGACGAGTTCGCGGTGAACGGCACCTGCAGTGCGGGCGATCGGCCCGGCATGGACGAGAGCAGCATCTACTGCCTCTCGATGGGCACGATGCCCGGCCCGATCACGGCCCGCGCCATCTGCGCCAAGAAGCAGATCCTCAGCGAGGCCGAGGCGCAGCCGACGCCCTTCGCGCAGACGGCGCGGGATAAGACCCGCCGGCCCTGACCGCTCCCTTAACCGGAGCCCATCGTCGGGTCGATCGAGGCTGGGCTTTTCCTGTCGGACGGGTTCCGGGGCGCCCGACACCTTGCAGTAACACAGCGCAAGGACGGACCGTCGGCTTGCAACTAGGTGATGATGGATCGCCACGCGGGGCGTTATGCCGCCGCGTCCTGGCGGTGCGCTCCCATCACCTCGCAAGCCGGCGGGCAGGATTCATGGCCTCAGCTTCCAACGCCGAGTTGGCTCCGCTCATCCGCAAGCTGGAGAGCATCGCCACGCTCTCGGACGAGGCGCGGCAGGCCGTCCATGCGCTGCCGATGGCCGTCCGCGTGGTGGAGCCGCGCCAGGACCTCGCCCGCGACAAGGACAAGCCCGCCCATTGCTGCGTCCTCCTGACGGGCTGGGCCTATCGCTACAAGCTCCTCGACGAGGGGCGGCGGCAGATCCTGTCCTTCCATGTTCCGGGCGACATCCCGGATCTGCAGAGCCTGCACCTGCACGTGATGGATCACAGTCTCGCCACCGTGACCCAGTGCCGGGTCGGCCTCATCCCGCACGAGGGCCTGCGCGCGCTGTGCCTCCGCTTTCCGGACGCGGCTTTCGCGCTCTGGCGCGACACGCTGATCGATGCCGCCATCTTCCGCGAGTGGATGATCGGGATCGGCCGCCGCAACGCCCACAGCCGGATCGCGCACATCTTCTGCGAAATGTACGTCAAGCTCCAGGCCGTGGGCCTCGCCGAGAACCATCGCTGCGCGTGGCCAGTCACGCAGACCGATCTCGGGGACGCGCTCGGCCTGTCGAACGTCCACGTGAACCGCGTGCTGCAGGATCTGCGCGCCCAGGGCCTGATCGGCCCGCAGGACAGGGACCTCGTCATTCTGGATTGGGACGCGCTCAGCGCCCTGGGCGAGTTCGACGAGACCTACCTCCACCTGGAGCGAAGGGCCGCTGCGTGAGCCTGCACCTCGAACCGATCCGCGTCGCGACGGGCAGCGGAGACGAGGAGGGCCGGCTCGTCCTGATGCAGGATCGTCTCGTCGCGGTGCTGGTGCGCCTCTCGGAGCAGCACGGTCCGGATGCGGGCCGATGGTTCCTGGAAGCGGGTCTCGGGCCGCTGGCAGGCCCGGACCAGCCGAGCTTCGCCGGCCTGGACGAGGCGCAAGACTGGATCCTGCGCCGCCTCGACGGGCTCCACCCCTGACCCGCCGCGGCGTCACTCCCGCATCACGTAGGTGTGGAAGCGGATGCGCCCGTCCGGGTCGACCTCACGGTAGACGCCCTGGATCTCGGCCTCGAAGCCCGGGAACAGGTTCGCCGCGCGCTCGAACATCTTGAAATAGTCGAGCATGGGCTTGGCCCGCGCGTCGAGCCGCTCGCCGGGCAGCACGGTGCCGATGCCGGGCGGGTAGACGAGCAGCAATGTCGTGGCGATCCGCCCCTCGGCCTCGCCGATCGGCACGTAGTCGACCTGGTTGCGGGTCAGCATCTGGGCGGCGGCCTTCGGGGGCAGCACCATCTCGGGTAGGTGCTCGGGCGCGAATTGCTTGCGCTGGAGGGCCGAGGTGCCCGCATCCCGGTGGAAGGCGTGGAACTCCGCGCAGAGGTCGCGCAGGCGCACGCCGCGGTAGCGCTGCGGCCGGCGGCGCACGAATTCGGGCATGGCCTCCTCGAGCGCCACGTTGTCGTCGTGCAGGCGCTTGAAGGCGACGAGCCCCGAGATCAGCGTGCCCGCCTTCGAGGATTCGACGCCGGGCGTCAGCAGGAAGAGGAGCGAGTTGAGGTCGTTCTTCTCCGGCACGATCCGGTTCTCGCGCAGGTATTGCGCGACGATCGGGGCCGGCACGCCGTGCTCGGCATAGGCGCCGGTCCGGCGGTCGAAGCCGGGGGTCAGCACCGTGAGCTTGTTCGGGTCCGTCATCGCGTAGCCGGGGCTCACGTGGCCGAAGCCGTGCCAGGCGGCGCCGGGGGCGAGTTCCCAGTGGCGCGGGTCGGCCGCTAGCTCGTCCGTCGAGAGGCTCTCCCAGGCGACCTCGCCCCCGTCCTGCCCCCGCACCACGTCCGGCACGAAGGGGTCGAAGAACCAGCGCTCGCGCGGGTCGCCGTCCCGCTTCTCCTCGAATTCGCGGCGGATGGCGCGCACCTTCTTGCGCCACTCGATGCCGAGGCGGATCGTGTCGTCCCAGAGCACCACACCCGAGCGGCCCTTCATCATCTGGGCGCCGACGTCGAGGGAGGCGAAGAGAGGGTAGAAGGGCGAGGTCGAGGCGTGGACGAGGAAGCTCTCGTTCATCCGCCGGTGCTCGACGCGGCGGGTCTGGCCGCGGATGTGGCTGTCCCGGGTGTGGATCTGCGAGGCTTGGCTGAAGCTCGCCAGCTGCTTGTGGGTCGATTGCGTGGCGATGATGCCGGGGGAATCCGGCCCGAGACCCTTGAGCCCCATCGCGAAGCGGCCCGCGAAGAGCGGGTGGAACTTCATGAAGCCCGCCCAGGCCTCGTCGAACAGGATGTAGTCGCAGAGGTGGCCGATCCGCTCCAGGATCGCCTGCGCATCGTAGATCGTGCCGTCATAGGTGCATTGCTCGATCACGGCGACGCGGAAGGGTCGCTCGCGCCGCCACGCCTCGCGGTCGGTGACAAGCGGGTTCGTGCGGATCTTCTCCCGGATCGCCCGCTCGTCGAGGGCTTCCGCGTAGATCGGGCCGATCAGCCCGTAGGCGTTGCGGTCGGTCTCGAGGAAGATCGGGATGCCGCCGCCGAGGAAGAGCGCACCGTGATGCGCCGCCTTGTGGTTGTTGCGGTCGAACAGGACGAGGTCGCCCTCGGCGACGAGGGCCGAGAGCACGATCTTGTTCGAGGCGGAGGTGCCGTTGAGGACGAAGTAGGTCTTCTCCGCCCCGAAGATCTGCGCCGCCTCCTTCTGCGCCTTGAGGGCCGGCCCCTCGTGGGTCAGGAGGTCGCCGAGGTCGAGGACGGAATTGTCGAGATCGTCCCGGAAGATCGCCTCGCCGAGATGCTCGACGAAGATCCGCCCGATCGGCGAGCGGTTGTAGAAGATGCCGCCGTTGTGGCCGGGGCAGGTCCAGAGCTGGTTGCCCTTCTCGGCATAGTCGACGAGCGCGCCGAAGAAGGGCGTCTTCAGGGTCTCCGCATATTGCTTCACCCGGGAGACGAGGCCGCGGGCGATGAATTCGGGGGTCTCTTCCGCGAGGAAGATGTAGCCGTCGATGAAGTCGAGGAGCTCGACGGGGATGTCCTCGAGCCGCTTGCGGCGGACCATGATGACGATCGGCATCTCCAGGCCGCGCTTGCGCATCATGTTGATGAGCGCGGCGGCCTTGCCGTCGAGGCCGCGCTTGCCCCAGTCGACCACCATGCAGCCGATGGCGGCATCCGTCTGCACGGCGATGGCCGCGTCCTCGACCCGGCGGGCGCGCACCACCTCGAAGCCGCGGCCCTCCACCGCCGCCACGATCTGCTGCACGCGCACGCCCTCGAGATCGTCCGGATCGAAGGCCGGCGCGCACATGAGCACGGTGAAGCGGCGGTGGAAGTCCATGCGGAGGCGGGTCCCTCAAACGAGGCGCGCAGCCTCAGTGGCGTCCATGACGGGCGGATGACGCCGCGGGCCGGGGCTCAGACCTTCTCGGCCTCCTGCGCGAGCCGCATCGCCCGCAGCCGCTGCGTCCGCTCCTCGATCGCGCGCTGCTCGGCCTCATGGTCCTGCCACGCGGCGGCGCCCGCGATCTCGCGCTCCCGCTGCTTGGCAGCACGGGTCTCGGCGCGGTCCCGGGAGCCACTGTCGTTCGCCATCACGATTCCTTTCGGTTCGGTTGCGGGAGAGGAGAGATAGGGCGGAAACCCGGAAAGGCTCGGCCGAAGCGTCACGGTTCATGGCCGCGCACCCTGTCGGAACCCTTGTCCGGCGTGACGCCTTCACTCAATCGATGGTTGCAACGGAGACAGTCATGCAGAGGCAGGACGACGGCAGGCCGGCCCCGGATCCGCGCGTGGAGCGCGCGAAGGCGCAGGTCGCGCGGGACGGCGAGGCCGGGCCGCATTCTCCGCCGCCGGCAGGCGGGAGCGGCCGCGAGAGCCGCCCGAGCGGCGGCTACGAGAGTGGCCAGCGCGACGACGCACCGGCCAACCGGAAGGGCGGCTACGGGGCAGGCTGAGCCCGACGACGCGGGGGCCGCGCGGGTCCCCGCTCCCGCATCGGGAGAGGGGGCGCGTCGCACTGCCCGCGCGACGACCCTACCGCGCCGACGCATCCTCCCAGGCGCTGCCGTTCCACAGGCGCACCGTGACGGTCGCGAGGCCGTTCTCGATCGCGATGCGGTTGTAGGCGTTCGGCTCGTTGCCGCGCAGGCGCGTCGAGGTGGCGGAGCCGGCCTGCACGGCGAGAAGCCGGCCGTTCCCGCCCCGCATCCGGGTCCGGTCGACTTCCTCGTGGCCGCCCTCGCTGCCGTCGGCCACAGCGAAGCGGGCGTAGTGCCGGTGCAGGTGGCCGGCGAGCGTCAGCCCGACGCCGCAGCGCCGGAAGGCATCGAGCGCCTTGTCGGCGCGCCCGACGAGTCGGGCCTCCTCGTCCCAGGGCGGCGGCATGAAGGGGTGGTGGCCGACGACGATCTTGAACAGGTGCGCGGGCATGCGCCGCAGCCGCGCCTCGGCGGCGAGGATCTGCCAGCGGCGGATCTTGCCCTGCGACCAGTCGCGCTCGGGCGCCCAGGTCCGCACCGTGTTGAGGCAGACGATGCCGATCTCGTCGTCCTGAAAGACCGGCTCCGTCTCCGGCGCGATGAAGCGCTTGTAGCGCGAGAAGGGCCGGACGAAGCGTTGCACGAGGTGGTAGGGCGAGATGTCGTGGTTGCCGGGCACCGCGACCCAGGGCTCGGGCAGCCGGGCGAGGAAGGCCTGTGCCTCGGCGTATTCCCGGCGGCGCCCCGCCATCGTGAAGTCGCCGGAGATGATGGTGAGGTCGGGCCGGTCCGCGTTCAGCTCGGCGACGAGACCCTCGACCACGGCCGGGTCGGTGCGGCCGAAATGAAGGTCCGAGATCTGGCTGATGCGTCTCATGGATGCTCCCGCTCGCCGGCCTCCGCGCGATCCGGCGGGACCATAACGAGGGAGCGCGCCGGAGGATGCGAGCGCGAGGCGCCCCCGCCTCGAGGCGCCTCGCCGCCATTCGTCCCGCGCAGGGTCGCCCGGGCGTCGAGGGCGGCTCACCCGGTCGGGAAGCGGCGCCGGAACCAGTCCCGCAGCAAGTCCCGCTCGTAAGCGAGCGGGCCGCCGGAGAAACGGGCATTGCCGGTCAGCAGGAAGTTGATGTCGGTGAGGGTCTCCTCGCCCTGCGCCAGGGGGCGGCCGCCGCGCCGCAGGGTGTAGGCGAGGCGGATGCGGGGCGGCGAGGAATCGCGCACCACCCGCAGGGCCTGCGCGGTGCCGAAGCCCGGCTGCTCGATGCCGGCGAGGTCGATGTCGAGGATCGCGAGGTCGAGGGTCTCGCCCGGCCGGAGATGGCGCCGCCCGAGATCCTGCAGGATGCGGGTCATCTCCGCGAGGGTGAGCCGCAGCGGCAGGCCGGAGCCGATCCGGTTCTCCGCGTCGGTGAAGCGCTCGGGCGCCACGTAGCGGACGCTCACCTGCGCGGCGGCCGGCCCGGTCAGTCCCGCAAGAAGGGCGAGGACGAGGGCGGCACGCCTCACTGCTTGCTGCGGTTGATCACGGCGAGCAGCGCGTGGGCGACGGGCTCGGTGACGTTGCGGCGGTACTTGCGATGGACGAGCTGCCCGTTGTGGTAGACGTCGTGCTCCACGTAGAGCCGCTCACCGTCCCAGCGGACGATGTTGTCCGTCTCTGTCGTCTCCTGCACGCCGAGATCGTCGCGCAGGATCGTGCTGCCGGTCGGGGTGAACATGCGGGTGTCCTCGGCCTGTCGACGGGTGTGATCACGCCCGCCGCACCATAGGCATCCGCGACATCCCGCGCCAGAGCGCAGGCGGGCAGAACTACTGGACCGTCACCTGATCCTTGATCCGGTCGTAGGTCGCACGGCTCAGCACCCGCTTCGAGAGGAGCTGGTCGACCGAGGCGTAGGGCCGCTTCTGGATGATGGCCCGGCCGATCGCGCCGCCGCCGCGCAGGTGGTTCAGCTCCGCCAGCGAGCCGGTGTTGAGGTCGACGAGGTTCACGGCGCGCGGGGCAGCCTCCTCCGGAGCCGGGTCGGTGGCCTGCGGCTCTTCCACGGGGGCCGGGACCGGGAGTGCGGGGGGCGCCTCGGGCGCGAGGGGGCTTCCTGGAGCGGGTGGGCTCGCCGGTGCGGGCAATTGCGGCGCCGGGTCGAGGCCGGCCATCGGGCGGGGTGCGGGCGCCGGTGCCGGGGGCGCCTCGGGCTGCGCCGCCGGAGGGGCAGCTTGGGAGGGCGCGGCCTGTTGGGGCGCCGCTTGGCTCGGCGCAGGCGCGGGACGCGTCTCGACGCGCCGCGCCGGCTTCGCGGGTGCGGTGACGGAGGCCTGCGGCGCCTCGGCCGGCTCCGTCCCGCGATAGGGCCAGACGTGCTGCACGAAGGCCGCGAGGGCGCCGGCGACGATGAGAAGCAACGAGACCCGCAGGACTGCCGATCCGCTGAGCATCGCTCCTCCTTGGGCCGTGCGGAATTCTCTTTTTATTAACATAGACCTATTCCCAGCCTGGGCAAATTGCGCAGGGCGTTGGCTCGTCCGCTGTCCGTGGACCCGGGATCGACGGGCGGCAGGGGCGGCCCCATATGGTCGGCGCCGATGGACCTCCCCCTCCGCTCCTGGCTCGACCGGCGCCTCGGCGCCCTGCGCTACCTCCCGGCCCTGTTCCGCCAGGTGCGCGCCACGAGCCCGCGCCTGTTCGCCCTCGGCCTCGGCGTGCGCCTCGTCCGTGCCTGCCTGCCCGTCTGCCTCCTCTACGTCGCCAAGCTCATCCTCGACGCGATCGTGGCCGAGCACGCCCGGCCCCGGCCGGTCCCGCTCGCCCTCGATGCGTGGCTCGCCGACCCGCACCTCGCGCGGCTCGCCGGGCTCGTCGCGCTGGAACTCGCCCTCGCGGTCGCGTCCGACCTGCTCGGCCGCACGGCCACGCTGCTCGACGGGCTGATCGCAGACCTTTACGGCAACGCTGCGACCGTCCGCCTGATGCGCCACGCGGCCGAACTCGACCTCGCGCAATTCGAGGACAGCGCGCAGCAGGACCAACTGGAGCGCGCCCGGCGGCAGGTGACGGGCCGGGCGAGCCTGATCGGGCAGGTGCTCGGCCAGGGGCAGGATCTCATCACCCTGGCCGCCTTCGCCGCGGGGCTCGCGGCCTTCACGCCCTGGCTGATCCTGCTCCTGGCCGCCGCCCTCGTGCCCGCCTTCCTCAACGAGATGCACTTCAACCGGCAGGGCTACCGGCTCGCCTGGACGCGCACGCCCGAGCGGCGGCAGCTCGACTACCTGCGCTACCTCGGGGCGAGCGTCGAGACCGCCAAGGAGGTGAAGCTGTTCGGCCTGAGCGGCTACCTCGTGGAGCGCCTCGAAGCGGTCTCGCGTCGCCTGATCGCCGACAATCGCGCCCTTCTGGTCCGCCGGACGCTCTGGGGCGGCGCCTTCGCGGCCATGAGCGCGATCATCTATTACGGGGTCTATTTCGTGATCGTTTGGCGCACCGTCGCGGGCACGTTCTCGATCGGCGACCTCGCCTTCCTGGCGGGCTCCTTCCAGCGCCTGCGCGGCCTGATCGAGGGCCTGCTCCTCGGCTTCTCGCAGATCGCCGCGCAGGCCCAGTACCTCGAGGACCTGTTCTCCTTCTTCGAGATCCGCCCGGCGATCCGCTCGCCCGAGCACCCTCGGCCGGTGCCCGTGCCCATCAGCCAGGGCCTCGTCTTCGAGGAGGTGGGCTTCCGCTATCCGGGCAGCCCGACCTGGGCGGTGCGCCACCTCAGCTTCCGCCTCGGCGCCGGCGAGGTGATCGCCCTCGTCGGCGAGAACGGTGCCGGAAAGACCACGATCGTCAAGCTGATGACCCGCCTGTACGATCCGAGCGAGGGCCGCATCCTGCTCGACGGACAGCCGCTCTCGGCCTACGCCCTCGACGACCTGCGCGCCCGGATCGGCGTCATCTTCCAGGATTTCGTCCGCTTCGATTTCACCGCCGGGGAGAACGTGGCGGTCGGGCGGGTCGTCGACCGAGCTGACGAGGCCCGGATCCGTCGCGCCGCCGGGCGGAGCCTCGCCGATACCGTCATCGCCCGGCTGCCGCTCGGCTACGCGCAGCCCCTCGGCAAGCGCATTGCGGAGGGCGTCGACCTGTCCGGCGGCGAGTGGCAGAAGATCGCGATCGCCCGGGCCTACATGCGGGAGGCCGAGATCCTGATCCTCGACGAGCCGACGGCCGCCCTCGACGCCCGGGCCGAGTTCGCCGTGTTCGAGCGTTTCCGGGAACTGACGCAGGGGCGAACCGCGGTGCTGATCTCGCACCGTTTCTCGACCGTGCGGATGGCCGACCGCATCCTCGTGCTCGAGGCGGGGCAGGTCCTCGAATCCGGCACCCACGCCGCGCTCCTGAGGCTCGGGGGCCGGTACGCCGAATTGTTCGAGCTGCAGGCGGCCGGCTACCGCTGAGGGGCGCGGCCGGCCCGAAGTTTGCCCCGATCGGGGAACAACCTATCTGAGACGCGCACCCGATTCCGGCCCGCGCCAGTTCAGGAGTTCGCATGACGCCGCGCCTCGCCTCCGCCTGCCTCGTCCTTCTCTCGACCGGCACTACCTGGGCCGCCCCGGCCGCGCCCGCCGCTCAGGAGCCGCCGGCCAAGGCCGCGCCCGTCACGCTCGCGAGCCACCGCGCCGTCTACGACCTCACGCTCGCCTCCAGCGGCGGCACCCGCGCCGTCGAGAGCGCCCGCGGCCGCATCGTGATCGACTTCAAGGGCGACGCCTGTCGCGGCTACACGATGCAGACAAGGCAGGTGACGATGCTGGAGAGCGGCGAATCCGGCAGCCGGACCTCGGACCTGCGCAACACCACCTTCGAGAGCGGCGACGGCCACGATTTCCGCTTCAAGACGACGACCGTCCTGAACGGAGCCCCCGGAGCCTCCGTCGACGGCACGGCCGACGTGAAGGACGGGCTCAAGGTGCGGCTGAAGGAGCCCAAGCGCGACCAATTCCAGGATCGCGACACGGTGCTGTTCCCGAGCCTGCACATGCGCCGGCTGATCGAGGCGGCGCGCGCCGGCCAGACCACGCTGTCCACCAAGGTGTTCGACGGCTCGGACGACGGCCGCAAGGTCTACGACACGCTGGCCGTGATCGGGCGGCAGGTGACCGCGCCGACGAACGCATCGGGCACCGAGCGCGACAAGCCTCTGCGGGAGGGCCCGATCTCCGCGGTGGCCCACTGGCCCGTGACGTTGAGCTACTTCACGCAAGGGGAGGGCGAGCGCAGGCCGATCTACACGCTCACCTTCGATCTCTACGAGAACGGCGTCAGCGGCGCGCTCAAGCTCGATTACGGCGATTTCGCCATCAACGGCGACCTGACCCGCCTCGACATCGACAAGGTGCAGCCCGCCCCCTGCACCCCCTGATCGCGGCCCGGCGGGAGCCGGTGCGGGATCAGCCCTAGCCGGCGCGGTCGCCGTGCCCGCCCGGGGGCTCCCCGGTGCGACCAGCGGAGGCGGACGCGACCCGCTCGGGTCGCGGCGCTGCGGTGAAGGCGAGGCCGCGCTGAATGGCAGCCGCCCCGAATTTCTCGCGCACCCGGTCGAGAGCCGCCTCGCGGCGTGCGGTCTCGCGGACCGTCGCGTCGACGAGATCCCCCCGGTCGGCGTGGGCCGCGTTGCAGAGGTCGCCCGCGCCGATGCCGATGAGGCGGAAGGGCGTACCGTCGCAGGATTCCCGCAGCATCGCCTCGCCCGCAGCGAAGAGCCGCGCGGCGAGCTGGGTCGGCGCGAGGCCGCCCCGGGTTCGGGTGCGCAGGGCGAAGCTCCGGTCCTTCAGCTTCAGGGTCACGCTCGCTCCGGCGAGGCCCGAGCGCTTCAGGCGCCCCGACACCTTCTCGCAGAGACGCCACAGGATCGGGCGCAGCTCCGCGAAGGCGGCGATGTCGGCCGAGAAGGTCGTCTCCGCCGAGACGCTCTTCGCCTCCCGCTGACTGCGCACGGGCCGCGCATCCTCGCCGCAGGCAAGCGCCAGGAGGCGCTCCGCGTCCCGGCCGATCGCGCCGTAGAGGCGGCGCGGATCTGTTCGAGCGAGGTCCCCGACGCGCGTGACGCCGAGATCGGCGAGGCGCGCGGCGGCCGAGCGGCCGATGCCGGGCAGGATCGTCACCGGCTTCTCGGCGAGGAACGCCTTCGCCTCGGTCCGGCCCAGGACCGAGAAGCCCCGCGGCTTGTCGAGGTCGGAGGCGATCTTGGCGAGGAACTTGGCGTCGGACAGGCCGATCGAGACCGTGATCCCGATCTCGCGCTCGACGCGTGCGGCGAACCGGGCGAGCGTCACGGCGGGGCTCGCCCCGTGCAGGCGCTCGGTGCCCGCGAGGTCGAGGAAGGCCTCGTCGATCGAGACCGGCTCCACGGCGGGCGTCAGCGCCAGCATCATCGCCCGCACCTCGCGGCCGACCCGGGCGTATTTCTCCATGTTCGGCCGCAGCACCACCGCGTCGGGACAGGCCTTCAGGGCCTGGAACATGGGCATGGCCGAGCGCACCCCGGAGATGCGCGCGATGTAGCAGGCCGTCGACACCACGCCGCGCCGGCCGCCGCCGATGATGAGCGGCCGGTCGCGCAGGCTCGGGTCGTCCCGCTTTTCCACAGCGGCGTAGAAGGCGTCGCAATCGACGTGAGCGATGGTGAGCCGGTCCCGCTCCGGGTGCACCAGGAGCCGCGGCGAGCCGCAGGATCCGCAGCGGCGGGTTCCCGCCTCCTGCGTAGCCAGGCAGTCGCGGCAGATCGGCCGCATCAGAACGCGTCGGGGGCCTGCGGCGACAGGCGCTGCCAGGCGGCCGCGATCGTCTCGGGCTTCCGGTCGAGGTCGCGCGCGCAGGCGAGAAGGAGAGCCTCGTCGCCCATCACATGATCGAGAACGCCCGCGAGGAATCCCGGGTCGCGGGCGCTTGCCCGGAGGTTGTCCGCGCTCAGTCCGCTCGCGTTCAGGAAGGGATAGAGGCGCTCCTCGTCACCGGCGAGCCAGCCGAGAACCGCAACGGCCACCGCCTCGGCGGAATCATCCTCTTGAACGGATTTGCGTTTCATCAACATGTGTCACTTACAAAGCCATGAGACGGACGAAGAGTCCGTAAACTAATGAGCCGCCAGCGCACCGGGAACAATGGGCCATGACGAAGACGGTGCTCATCGTTGAGGACAACGAGCTCAACATGAAGCTCTTCAACGATCTCCTGGAGGCGCATGGCTACGCGACGCTCAAGACCGCCAACGGGATCGAGGCGATCGAGCTCGCGCGCAAGCACCATCCCGACCTGATCCTGATGGACATCCAGCTCCCCGAGGTCTCGGGCCTGGAGGTGACCAAGTGGCTCAAGGAGGACGACGACCTCAAGGATATCCCCGTCATCGCCATCACGGCCTTCGCCATGAAAGGAGACGAGGAGCGCATTCGCGAGGGCGGATGCGAGGCTTATCTGTCGAAGCCCATCTCCGTCGCGAAGTTTTTGGCAACGGTTCGGACGTATCTTGGTGAGGGCCGCTGAGTCTCGGCGGAACATCTGTACTCGCTAAGCGTGTCAGAAATCCAGTTGCACAACTTCAGCGAGAGGGTCGATGTCGGCTCGGGTCCTGATCGTCGATGACCTGTTCCCGAACGTGAAGCTTCTCGAAACGAAGCTCGCGCTGGAATATTTCGACGTGCTGGCCGCGATGAACGGTCCGGACGCGATCGCGATCTGCGAGCAGGGGCTGTGCGACATCGTCCTCCTCGACGTGATGATGCCGGGAATGGACGGCTTCGAGGTCTGCCGGCACCTGAAGAACAATCCGGTCACCGCCCACCTGCCGGTCGTCATGGTCACGGCTCTCGACCAGCCCTCCGACCGTCTGCGCGGCCTCGATGCGGGGGCCGACGATTTCCTGACGAAGCCGATCGACGACACCGCCCTGTTCACCCGTGTCCGCAGCCTCGTGCGCCTGAAGGCCGTGACGGACGAGTTGCGCAGCCGCGCCATGGCCTCGCGCGATTTCGGCATGGGCGATCCGCTCGCGCTCGCGACTGCCGAGACCGGACTGAACGCGAATGTCCTCCTCGTGGAGGATCGTCCGGGCGCGGCCGAACGCATGGCCTCGGCGATCGGCCAGCACCACGCCGTGATGGTCGAGGCGGACCCGCACCGCGCCCTGCTGCTGGCCACCGAGGGCGCCTACGATGCGATCCTCGTCAGCCTCGATCTCGACGGCTCGGACGGGCTGCGCCTGTGCAGCCAGTTGCGCTCCCTCGACCGCACCCGCAACGTGCCGCTGATCATGCTGGCCGAGCCGCACGAGCGGGCGCGCATCGTGCGCGGGCTCGATTTCGGCGTGCACGATTACCTGCTGCGGCCGATCGACCGGAACGAGCTGCTCGCGCGGGTGCGCACGCAGGTCCGCCGCAAGCGCTTCTCCGAGGTCCTGCGGGGCGCGGTCCACGCCTCGATGGAGCTCGCGATCACCGATGGGCTGACGGGCCTGCACAATCGCCGGTACCTCGACAGCCATCTGGGCGCCCTGTTCGGCGACGCGGCGTTCCGCCAGCGGCCGATGGCGGCCCTGATCCTCGACATCGACCGCTTCAAGGCGATCAACGACACCTACGGCCACGAAGCGGGCGACGAGGTCCTGCGCACCTTCGCGGAGCGCCTGCGGACGCACACGCGCAACATCGATATCGTCGCCCGCTACGGCGGCGAGGAAGTGGTGATCGTGCTGCCGGATGCGGGTCTCGCCGAGGCGCAGGCCATTGCGGAGCGCATCCGGGAGCGGGTGGAGGCGCTGCCTTTCGCGATCCAGCGCGCCACCCGCAGCGTCTCCGTGACGGTCTCGATCGGCGTCGCCGTGCGCGAGCCCGCGGACGCGACGCCGGGCGACATGCTGAAGCGGGCCGATCTCGCCCTCTACCGCGCCAAGGCGGCCGGGCGGAACCGCGTCGAGGCGCAGGCGGCCTGAGGCCGCCAGCGCCCCGTCCTCGGCGGGATGGCGGCCTCAGGTATATTCGTAGGCCCGCTCGCCGTGGCTCGCGATGTCGAGCCCTTCGTATTCCGCCTCCGCGTCGACTCGCAGCGGCGTCACCGCGCCGAGCAGCCGGGTCAGTCCGAAGGTGACGACGAGGGACCACAGGGCCGTCACCCCGATCGCCAGAGCCTGCACCCCGAGCTGGCGCAGGACCGTGCCGCCCTCGCCGAGGCCGGCCCCGCCCAGTTCCGGCAGGGCGAAGACCGCGAGCAGCAGCGAGCCCAGCATGCCGCCGACCCCGTGCACGGCGAAGACGTCGAGGGAATCGTCGATGGCGAGCCGCTGCTTCACGAACAGCGTCGCGTAGAAGCAGACGAGGCCACCCGCGGTCCCGATGACCATCGCCGCACCGGGCGAGACGAAGCCCGCCGCCGGCGTGATCGTGGCGAGGCCCGCGATGCAGCCGGTGACGATGCCGATCGAGGTCGGCTTGCGGATCTTCACCCACTCCGCCGCCGTCCAGGCCAGAGCCCCGGCTGCCGCCGAGAGGTGCGTGGCCAGGATCGCGTTCGCCGCGCTGCCGTCCGCGGAGAGGGCGCTGCCGCCGTTGAAGCCGAACCAGCCGACCCAGAGCATGCCCGCTCCCGTCATGGTCATGCCGGGGCTGTGCGGCGGCAGCAGCGTCGCGGGGAAGCCCCGGCGTTTGCCCACCATCACCGCGAGCAGAAGTGCCGAGACGCCCGCCGTCGTGTGGACGACGATGCCGCCGGCGAAATCCAGGGTGCCGAGGCCCGCGAGCCAGCCGCCGCCCCAGATCCAGTGGGCGACGGGCACGTAGACGAGCATCAGCCAGAGCGCCGAGAACAGCGCCACGAACGGAAAGGCGACCCGCTCGGGGAAAGCGCCGATGATGAGCGCGGGCGTGATCACCGCGAAGGTCATCTGGTAGAGCGCGAACACGCTCTCCGGCAGGAGGGTAGGCGCCCGCACCGCGTCGAGATGGGCGAGGAAGGCCTTGTTGAGGGTGCCGATCAGCGGTCCCCCGCCGTCGAAGGCGAGGCTGTAGCCGCAGATCGCCCACAGCAGCGAGGCGATGCAGCAGATCGCGAAGCACTGCATCAGCACGGAGAGGACGTTCCGTGCTTGGACGAGGCCTCCGTAGAACAGGGCGAGGCCGGGCAGGGTCATGAACAGGACGAGGGCGGAGGCGGTGAGGATCCAGGCGACCTGACCGCTGTCGATCGAGCCTGCGGCGGCGAAGCTCGGGCTCGTGAATAAAAGGGGCAGCGCGAGGCCGGGAAGCCCGCGTCGGACGAGGAAGTGCATGAAGGGCCTCTCGGTCGGCAACCCTGCCGCTCGATGCGGCGTGGTGCCTTTCTGGTGTGCAATCAGTGCCGGTTGGACAGGCAGGATTCGTTGGTGTTCAGGCGATGTAGCGATCGGAGGGAGGGCCGGGTGTCACAGAGCCGTCTGACCGAGTCTGTGAGCGCGACGGCATCTGCACAGGAAGCAATCATCTTGCCGAATCCTGTGGCAGTATTGCATCGCAGGATGCCAATCTGCCCGGATCGCCGGCATCTACCTGCCCGGCCATGAGTTCTCGCCAGCACCTTCGCGGGCCGGGGAAGGCGTGTGTGGCAGATTGTCGATCCGCATCGAACCCTGGTCCGGCGGCGCTACCTCGTGCTCGTTCTTCTTGCGAGCACCAGCCCCTTGCCGAAGCCCATCAGCGACTACGCCATCGTCGGCGACACCCACGCGAACGCTCTGATCGCGCGCGACGGCTCCGTCGACTGGCTATGCTGGCCACGCCACGACTCACCGGCCTTGTTCCTGCGCCTGCTCGACGACGTGAAGGGGGGTGCCTGCACCCTGGACCTCGACGGCCGCTCCGAAATCGGGCGCCGCTACCTGCCGGGCACCAACGTCCTGGAGACGAGCTTCGCGACAGTGACCGGTAGCGCCCGCCTGACCGATCTGATGCCGGTGAACCCGCCTGCGGCCGAGCCCGACGAGGGTCCCGACGGCGAGGGACAGAGTCGGCTGATCCGCCTCCTGACCTGTGACGAGGGCAGGGTCAGTGGCCGCTTCACCGTGCGCCCGACCTTCGACTACGCTCGCCGCTCCTGCACGCCGCGGCCGGAGGCCGGCACCGTCCTGTTCGAGGCCGGTGACCAGCGCCTGCGGGCGAGCGCGTCGCACCCGCTCGCCGTGCGCGGCGAGGCGGCGGATTGCACCTTCGCGCTCTCGGCGGGCGAGACGCTCTACCTCATCCTCACGCACGGCGAGGACGGGCAGGCAGCCGCGATCGAGGATCTCGAGGGCGCGCGCGGCTGCCTCGACCGGACGGTCGATTACTGGACCCGGTGGAGCGACCGCTGCACCTACCGCGGCCCCTATCGGGAGGCGGTGCTGCGCTCGGCGCTGTGCCTCAAGCTCCTCACCTACGCGCCGAGCGGGGCCATCGTCGCCGCCGCGACCGCAGGCCTGCCGGAAGCGGTGCCGGGCAACCGCAATTACGATTACCGCTTCACCTGGATGCGGGACGCGAGCTTCACCGTCACCGCCTTCGTGATGCTCGGCTACGTGCGCGAGGCCGCCGAGTTCCTGCGCTTCCTGCGCGAGGCCGACGGGAGCTTCGGGCGCCACACCCGCCTCCTCTACGGCATCGCCGGCAAGCCGCCGCCGGAGGAGCCGTTGCACCATCTCTCGGGCTGGCGGAACGTCGGTCCGGTGCTGATCGGCAACGCCGCGATCCTTCAGCAACAGCACGACATCTACGGCGAGCTGATGCGTGCCCTGTGCGGATTCCTGGAGGCCGTGAACTACGATCCGCCCGAGAAGGTGAACGACCGCCTGCCCGAGGTGCTCGACAACCTCACGGCCCGGGCGCTCGCCTGTCGCGACGAACCGGACCACGGCATCTGGGAGTTGCGGACGGAGCAGCGCCACCAGACACACACCAAGGCGATGATCTGGGTGGCGCTCGACAACGCGGCACGGATCGGGCGCAACATCGAGGGCGTCCCGGCGGAGAAGATCGCCGCCTGGGAGGCGGCTGCCGCGGAGATCCGGGCGGATTACCTCGACCGTGCCTGGAACGAGGAGAAGCAGGCCTTCGTCGGTACCTACGAGACGGGCGACCTCGACGCAGCCGTGATGCGGGTCGTCCTGTTCGGAGCGATCGACGCCGACGATCCGCGCATGCTCTCGACGCTCGCCGCGATCGAGCGCGAACTCGGAGAGGGGGACCTGATCTACCGCTACCGGATGCCCGATGGGTTGGAGGGGCGCGAGGCGACCTTCACGCCCTGCGCCTTCTGGCGCGTCAGCTGCCTCGCGCTCGCGGGCCGCACCGACAGGGCGAAGGCGATCTTCGAGCGCCTGATCGCGCGCGGCAACGATGTCGGGCTGTTCGCGGAGGAGATTGACGCGGCGAGCGGCGAGCAGCGCGGGAACACGCCTCAGGGCTTCACGCACATGGCGCTGATCAACGCCGCGATCCGCCTCGAGACCTGCATCGCGCGCTTCGGCCTGCGCGAGACGCCTGACGGCGTGTAGCCTCGCCGTCAGGCCAGCCCTGCGCCCGCCGGGCGGTCGCGCATCAGCCCGACGATGTCGTCCCAGCGGGACAGGAAGGCGTCGACGCAGGCCGGATCGAAATGGCTGCCCCGATGCTCCACGAGGTAGGCCCGCGCCTTCTCCAACGGCCAGGCCGCCTTGTAGACCCGCTCGGAGATGAGCGCATCGAACACGTCCGCTACGGCGATGATGCGTCCGCAAAGCGGGATATCGGCGCTGCACAGCCCTCTCGGATAGCCGGTGCCGTCCCAGCGCTCGTGGTGGGTCAGGGCGATCTCCGAAGCGAGCTGGAGAAGTCGCGAGGGGGAATCGTGCAGCATGCGGTATCCGCGCTCGGCATGCCGCTTCATCTCCTCCCGCTCCCCGTCGGTCAGCGGTCCTGCCTTGAGCAGGATGCTGTCGGGAATGCCGATCTTGCCGATGTCGTGCATCGTGGAGGCGAGGGCGATGTCGTTCGCGGCCGCCTCCGACAGACCGAGGCCTTCCGCGATGGCGATGGCGCAGCCTGCGACGCGCGTCAGGTGATCGCCCGCCTGATCGTCGCGGAACTCGGCCGCGAGCATCAACCGCTGGATGATCTCCCTCTCGCGAGACTCGGATTCGGCGCGGATTCCCGCGACGTGCCGGTCCATCAGGCTGGCCGTCTTGTCCGCCGCGAGGCGCGCGCGGGTGAGATCGATCAGCGTCCGGGCCCGGATCTGGAGATCGAGGGGATCGACGGGCCGCACCAAGACGTCGGTCGCGCCGGCCTCGACGGCGACGCGGCGAAGCGCGCGCGCCTCGCCCGAGGCGACGAGCAGGACCGGGATGTGCCCATGGGCCGGATGGGCGCGGATCGCGCGCAGAAGTGCGGCCCCGTCGAGGCCGTCACCATCCACGATCAGGAGATCGGCCGCGCGGGCCGGCAGGTCGGGCCATTGCGCGGCCGGGAGGACCGGCGTGTCGCAGCCGAGGGGGCGCAGGGCCAGCACGAGCTGCAGCGGCATCCCCGAGGCCAGAATCGGGACGAAGGGCGGTCCCGCCTCTGGGACGCCGCGACCGGCCGCCTCCGCGCTGCCTGGCGCATGCCGGAATCTGTGAAACTCAGCGCCCATGCCGTCATCCGCTCGATCGGCAGGATGATGCCAGTCTGCACGTTAAGCGAGCTTGAAGACGGGATCGTCTCAACCAGTACGGGCAACACCGTCAGCAGGCAAAAACTGCCATCGATACCGTGCCCCGCACGCAGCCTTGATCGGGAGCCCGTCAGAGCTGAGGCTGCGAAACGCGCTACAGGTTCGGTGTCGCGCCGCGACGGCCGACCGCGATGATCTCGGCGACAGGCTTGCCAGCCTCGTCCGGCGCCACGAACGCCGTCACCGCCGCGCCGCCGGTGAGGAGAGCCTTCTCGCCCCGCGTGATCTGCGTGGCCGTCGCGTCGGGGGGGAGCGCCAGGGTCGTCGTGCCGCCCTCGTAGCTCAGCACGACCCGGCGCGGATCCGCGTCCGAGAGATCCGCGATCCAGCCGCCGGTCAGCACCGCGCTCGCCACCGTGTCCCAGGGGCGGCTGCCGGCGAACCAGCCGCGCAGGTCCGGCGCGTAGATGGTCACGGTCTCGGCCCTGCGTGCGGAGCCGCATTCAGGGGTCGAGATCGCGCTCAGGTAGCTCTCCGGCTTGATGTCGCGGATGTTGGCCGGCGTCGCGGTGAGGAGGCGCGTCGTATCGTTCATGCGGAGGGTCAGGGACTCCCCCGAGTGCAGCCGCAGGGTGAGGAGGTCGCCGTCCCGCTTCTCGACGGTGCCGCGATAGCGCGTGCCGACATTCTCGGTCGCATCGGCCAGAGCGGCGGCGGTGAGGCCGAGGAGGAATACGGCGGAGAGAATCGTGCGCATCGGGTTCGGGCCAAGCTTGCGGCGCGGCCAGGTTAGCTTGGCCAGGGTCACCGGCAACGGGGGCGGCGGGCCTCGGTTCCGCACCGTACGTTCACGGATTCGCGCACAGACCGCTCAATGGGCCAGTAGCACCGGCAGGTCGGCATGGGCGAGGACGTGACTCGTCGGGCCGCCGAAGATCATCTGCCTCAAGCGGCTCTGCGTGTAGGCGCCTTTGATGAGGAGGTCCGCGCCGAACTCCTTCGCTTCGGTGAGGACGGTTTCGCCCGGCGTCCGGCGCCCGGCCGGCAGAGCGCGATGGCTGGCGGCGATGCCTTCGCAGGCCAGCGACTGTGCGAGGTCTTCCGCGCTCGGCCCCGGCACGGTGCCGCCCTCGACGCTGAGGACGAGGATGCGTTTGGCTTGGAGAAGGAACGGCATCGCGAAGGCGACCGCTCGGGCCGTCTCGGTCGACCCGTTCCACGCGATCAGCACGGCCTCGCCGAGGCTTGCGGGTGCCAAAGGCGGGGCCAGCAGGATCGGCCGCCCGCCCTCGAACAAGGCGGTCTCGAAGGTCGCCATGCGGGGCGAGGAATCCTCCGATCCCGGGCGTCCGACGACGGTGGCAGAGAACAGCCGGGCATACTGGCCGAGGAAGGCGTCGCCTGCCGGCACGTCCTGCCGCCAGCGGTAGCGCGGGCCGCAGCCTGCGACGTTCTCGGGGACGCAGAGGCCATCGCGCGGGTGGCGCGGGATCGCGGCCGCCTCCATCGCCGCGATGAAGTGCTCACCCGCCTCTTCGGCCTCGGCGCGGTCGGCCTCCTCGTCGCGCAGCCACGTCATGCCGCCGACCATGTCGACGGGCACGTACTCTGCCAGCGCGGGGCGCAGGGACACCCCCTCGATCAGGCTGCCGAAACGGCGCGCGACAAGCGTCGCGGTGGCGAACACGGAGGGTAGGGTGTCGTGCAGGGCGACGGGTACGAGAAGCGTCTTCATCACCGTGAACTCCATACCGGCGCGGGCGGCGGGGCGCAGCCGCCCGGGAGTTCGGCCGCATCGTGCGCTCGCGCGCCGATGCTAGAGCGCTTCCTCCCGTCGTGGAACTCGTGGACCAAGGGCACGCACACGGATTTTCACAAGGGTGAGGGCGCTCCATGAGCAAGTGCTCAGGCAATCGCCAAGCTCAGCACCGAGGCGGGATGACAACGGCCAAGTCTTGCCCACGATTCTGTGAAAATCGACCCACCGTGTCCAGGAACAAAGCTGAGAAGTCCTCGTTGACGGCGTGAAGTGCAGGCGACAGCCTCGATTGGTCACCGACCATCGTGGCTGAACGCTCACGTCGAATATCTGAGATCGAGGTCGCTTATGTTGAAGAAGTACGTTGCCATGTCCGCCCTGATGACAGCTCTCGCCACTCCGGCGATGGCCCAGGGTGTCGGCGACTTCCGCCTCCAGGCCATGCAGGCCAATGCCTTCGAGATCCAGTCGAGCCAGATCGCGCTGTCCAAGTCGCGCAACCCGGCTGTCCGCACCTTCGCGCAGCACGCGATCAGCGATCACCGCGCCGCCAACGTTGCGCTGGCGGGCGGCGAGCGGAACTACGTCGCGGGCGGCGGCCCGGTCGGCGGTCTGATCGAGGCGCCCCTGGCGGTGGCCGGCGGTGCGGTCGGTGCGGCCACGGGCGCTGCAGCCGGCGCGGTCGGCGGCACCCTTGCGGGTGGTCCGGTCGGCGGTGTCGAGGGCATCGGCGCCGGTGCGGCACGCGGCGCGGCGGTCGGCAGCCGCGTGGCGACGGGCGACGTCGACGCCACGGCCGGCACCACGATCGTGCCGCCGAACCCGGAGCAGCAGGCGATGCTCGCCGAACTCTCCTCGACCCCGCCCGGCCCGCGCTTCGACCGCCTCTACGGCCGTCAGCAGGTGATGGCTCACCAGCAGACGATCGCCGTGACTCAGGCTTACGCAGCCTCAGGTCCGAACCCGGCGCTCCGCAACTATGCCCAGCAGGCCCTGCCGGTGCTCGAGCAACACTACGCGATGGCGCAGCGCCTTCCCGGCGCCCGCTGATCCGCGAATGATCGATAGGCCGGTGGCGGGTCTCCGCTGCTCAATCGGGGAGAACGGCGGGCGAGAGCCCGCCGTTCTCGTATGTGGCGCCTGCCTCAGGTGCAGTTGATCAGGGCTGACGGGCGCAGGCTCTGGCCGTCCCGGTCGGTGATCGGCGCGAAATCGCCCGTGCCCGGGTCGCGCACGAGGAGCTCGCCGGTCGCAACGCCGAAATGTGCACCGTGCAACTGCAAGGTCCCGGCCTCGACGCGCTCGCGCACGAAGGGGAAGGTCATGAGGTTCTCGATGCTCTGGCTCACCATCGCGTGCTCCATGCGGGTGAGGTAGTCGGGCGCGGATGAATCGCCCGCCTTCTTCTCGGCCGGCTCGACCAGGGAGACCCACTTGCCGATGAAGTTGCCGGGCGAGAGGGGCTTGGCCTTGTTGGCGAATGCCTTGATGCCGCCGCAGGTGGCGTGGCCGAGCACGACGATGTGCTTCACCTCCAGCGCCTGCACGGCGAACTCGATCGCCGCCGAGGTGCCGTGATACTCGCCGCCCGTCTCGCAGGGCGGCACGATGTTGGCGACGTTGCGGATCACGAACAGCTCGCCCGGACCCACATCGAAGATCACCTCCGGCGACACGCGGCTGTCGCAGCAGCCGATGACCAGCACGTCGGGCTCCTGCGTCTTGGCGAGCTGGGCATAGCGCCGGCTCTCGTTCGGGAAGCGGTTCTCGAGGAAGGAGCGATAGCCCGTGGTCAAGGATTCGGGGAACATCATGCGTCTCTCCGGCCGTTGCGACGTGTCAGAATGGCGGCGATGTAACTGCCATGTCTCGACGGCGTTGCCGACTCAAGCATCCCGCCACGACAACGTGACCGGAACGGCAGGGATATCCCCGGCGAGAATGCGCCGGACGAGGGCCGCCAGTCCCGCCGGCTCGATGCGTTCCTCGGTCGCCTCCAGGTCGGAGAGGCTCCACCAGCGGGTGCCGAGGACCGGATTGTCCTCCGTTTCCGCGAGCCGGACCGTGTCGATGCGGTCCGAGGGCAGGCGCACGAGGAAGTAGCGCTCGCGCGCATCGCGTGGCTTCCGGAACAGGTGGAAGGGCCCGTCGCAGGTGGCGACCAGCGGGCCGATCGGCGCGTCGGCGACGCCGATCTCCTCCTCGAGCTCCCGCCGGCAGGCCTGCTCGTGCGTCTCGCCGGTTTCGAGGCCTCCGCCCGGCATGAACCAGAAGGACCGATCCTCCGGCCTCGTCGGATCGATCAGCCGCACCGACTCGTAGGCGATGAGGAGCAGGCGGTCGGCCGGGTCGAAGACCAGGGCGCGGGCAATATGGCGCAGCGGCGGCGCGTCGTCGGTCGGTTCGCTCATGCCTCCCGCATAGCAGCTTCGCGCGCGGCCTGTCGCGGCGACAAGCCCCGCGGCGCCCAGATCACGACCGGCAGCCCGTAGGCGTCGCGCCCCGGCGGGTCGGGCAGCGGGACAGCGCGGCCCTCGAGGATGTCGCGGGCGACGACGAGGCCCGCCATCGCGTCGAGGTGGTCGTCGGCGCCGACCCCGCGTGGCCGCGGCGAGTGGACCAGGGCCGCAGGCAGGCCCGCCGCCAGCAGGAGCTCGCGCCGCTCTTCGAGCCCCCTTTGCCGCGCCGGCCCCTTCTTGGCGCCGGCGAGAGGCTGCCCTGCGTTGAGACAGCGGAAGGCCACTTCAGGGTGGACCTCGCGCAGGCGGGCGGCGACGCCCGGCCGCGACCGCAGCAGCCCGTCCGCCTCCCGCACGTAGCGGAGGATGTTCCAGCACTGGATCGAGGGTGCGAAGGGCGGCTCGCTCGCGGCGCGCGAGAGCGCCTTCGCCTCCTCGTAGGTCTCCGCATAGACGGCCGCACGCGGCGGCACCGGAAAGACGCTGGACCGTCCGCCGGGACCGAGCAGGGCTCGCGCCGCGCGGTCGGCGACGCGCCCGCCCCCTTCGACCCGGTCCGGAAGGCCGATCGGCACGTCGATGCCGACGATGCGGGGCGCCTCCGCCCCGTCGAGGAGCGCGGCGATGCTCGGAAAGAGCGCGACGCGCCAAGCCCCCGGATCGTCGAGGTCGAGGAGCGCGCCCGCCCAGGCGCCGCGGCAGCCGTCGAGACCCGCGATCCAGCGCGCCATGCTCTCCCCCGCAACCCCGGCCGATCCTTGAATCGGGTTGCGCGGGACGGTATCGGCGAAGCGGCCGGCGGGCTACCCGGCGAGGAGGAGGCGCCCCCCATGACCGAGATCCGCCCCCGTCGCAGCGTCCTGTCCCTGCCGGGGTCGAGCGCGCGCATGCTGGAGAAGGCTGCAGGGCTTCCCGCCGACGTCGTGATGCTCGACCTCGAGGACGCCGTGGCGCCCGAGGCGAAGGATCAGGCGCGCGGTCTCGTGGCCGAGGCCGTCGCCGGCCGCCGCTTCGGGCGGCGCGAGGTGGTGGTACGGGTGAACGCCCTCGAGACGCCCTGGGGCGAGGCGGATCTCGCCGCGGTCGCACCTGCCGCTCCGGACGCGATCGTGGTGCCGAAGGTCAATCGTCCTGACGACCTCGTCGCGGTGGGCTCCCGCCTGCGCCGGCTCGGGGCCCCCGGCCCCCTGCGGGTCTGGGCGATGATCGAGAGTCCGCTCGCCATCCTGGAGATCGGCGCAATCGCCAGCGCCGCCCGCGATGTCGATACGCGGCTCGCGTGCCTCGTTCTCGGGCCCAACGACCTCGCCCAGGCGAGCCGGGTCCGCCTCGGGGTGCCGGGACGGCCGGCGCTGATGCCCTGGCTGATGAGCGCTGTCGCGGCGGCGCGCGCCTACGAGATCGACATCATCGACGGCATCTACAACGCCTTCCGGGACGAGGCCGGTCTCCGCGCCGAGTGCGAGCAGGGCCGGGATTGCGGCTTCGACGGCAAGATGCTGATTCATCCGAGCCAGATCGAGACGGCGAACACCGTGTTCGGGCCGGACGAGGCCGCCATCGGCGAAGCCCGCGCGATCCTCGGCGCGTTCGCCGAGCCGGAGAACCAGGGGCGCGGCGCGATCCCCTTCCAGGGCCGGATGATCGAGCGCCTGCACGCCGACGAGGCGCGCCGCACCCTTGCGATGGCCGAGGCCATCGACGCGCGCCGGGCATGAGCAGCCCGGCTCTGGAGGTCGCGATCCGCCTCCTCGACCCGCGGCTCGCGGGATGGGGTTTCCCGCGCTGGGGCTCGCCCGCGGCCGCAGGCCTCGATCTCCACGCGTGCCTCGAGGCGCCCATGATCCTCGAGCCGCAGGCCGCGCCCGCCCTGATCCCGGCGGGAATCGTCGTCGCGATCCGCGATCCCGATTGGTGCGGGCTGGTGCTGCCCCGCTCCGGATTCGGCCACCGCGAGGGTCTGGTCCTGGGCAACGGCACCGGCGTCATCGACGCGGATTACGAAGGCCCGCTCCTCGTTTCCGCCTGGAACCGCAACCCGGCTCCCGGCCCCGGCATCCGGATCGAGCCGGGCGACCGCATCGCCCAGCTCGTGTTCACCCGGGTGACGCGCCCACGCCTCTTCGTTTCGGAGAGTGGCGGCGAGCCGCCCCAGGGTTCCGCCCGTGGCAGCGGCGGCTTCGGATCGAGCGGACGGCGTTGAGGGCCGAGGGCGCATTCTCCGGCGGAGGAGGGGACACCTGAGCACCATGCGCTCCGATCCGCCCCCCGCGCCGGCCGGCCAAACAGCCGTTCGGCTCCGTCTCGCCACGGCGGCCGTGATCGACATCGCCCTCCACGCGCGGCCGCAGCCCGTCAACGCCCGGGTTCTGGCCGCCCGTCATGGCTTGCCGCCGCGCCACCTCGAGACTGTGCTCCAGGCCCTCGTCCGGCACGGCCTCCTGAAGGGCGTGCGCGGCCCGCGCGGCGGCTACGAACTCGCCAGGGAGCGGCGGCGGATCAGCGTCGGCGACATCGCGCGCGCCGCGGGTTGCGTCGAGGAGGACGAAGCGCCGTCCGCTCCCATGGCTGCCCTCATCGAGCCGACGATCCGGGCGGCGCAAATGGCCTTCCTGTCGGCTCTCGACGCCGTGACGGTCGAAGATCTCTGCCGGCAGGCCGAAGCGCTCGACGCAGGCCGCCGCGAGCGGCCGATCCCGCATTTCGACATTTGATCTCGCGGCTGCGCGGGGTGGCGCTTGGGCTCGCACCTTCGGGCCCGCTGCCCTAGATGCCGGCGCGATGAACGCCGAATTCGATCTCGATCCGCGCCTCGCCGCCGACACCGTCGCGGTCGGGGACCTCGCCCTGTCGACCGTCCTGCTGATGGACGATGCGCGCTTCCCCTGGTTCATCCTCGTGCCGCGCCGTACGGGCGCCAGCGAGATCACCGATCTCGGGGAGGCCGACTCGGCGCTTCTCTGGGACGAGATCCGTCTCGCGACGGGGGTGATGCAGGCGTTGTCGCGGCCCGACAAGGTCAACGTCGCCGCCCTGGGCAACGTGGTGGCGCAGCTCCACGTCCACGTCGTCGGCCGCTTCCGCTCCGATCCGGCCTGGCCCGGCCCGGTCTGGGGCCAGGGTGAGCGCAAGCCCTATCCGCCGCATGCGCGTGCTCAGCTCGTCGAGCGCGCCGGCGCGCTCTTCGCCGCGGCGTGAGCCCCATGCTAGAAGGCTCGCTCGCCCGGCTCGGCTATGCGCAGAGCCGACTCAGCCGCCACTCGGCCGAGGCCGGGGAGGGCGCCGTGCCGCCCCTCGACACGCCGGACGCTGCGTGGGTGCTCTTCGCCGGCGACCGAGTGGTCCTGCGGCGCGAGCCCGCCACGGCCCTGCTGACGCCGGAGATGGTGGCGCGCGCGCCTGCCCTCGCCGCGCCCCTCGTCCTCGGCCGCTTCGACGGGCGGCCGGTCTTCGCTGCGGCGATCGAGCCGGCGGCCGACGAACTTGCGGACGGGGAAAGCCACCGCAGCCTCGACCTGCGCAGCCTTGCCGCCGAGGGCGCCGTGGAGGCGGATGAGCTGGGCCTCCTCGCCACCGCCAAATCCCTGCTCGTCTGGCACGCCCGCAACGGGTTCTGCGCGAATTGCGGCACGCCGAGCCACCCCGCGGCGGGCGGCTTCCGGCGCGATTGCCAAGCTTGCGGCACGCATCATTTCCCGCGCACCGACCCGGTGGTCATCATGCTGGTGCGGCGGGGCGAGACCTGCCTGCTCGGCCGCGCGCCCCGTTTCAAGGAGGGGATGTACTCGTGCCTCGCCGGCTTCCTGGAGCCCGGCGAGACGGTCGAGGACGCGGTGCGGCGGGAAACGCGGGAGGAGGCCGGCATTCGGGTCGGCGGCGTGCGCTACCTCGCTTCCCAGCCCTGGCCCTTCCCGGCCTCACTGATGCTCGGCTGCGTCGCCGAAGGGCTCGACGAGACGATCACGATCGATCCGGCCGAACTGGCCGACGCCCGCTGGTTCCACCGAGCGGAGGTCGCCCGGATGATCGCGGGCACGCATCCGGAGGGCCTGAGCGTGCCCCCGCCGATGGCGATCGCGCACCTCCTGATGCGCGCCTTCGTCGACGGAGCGGCGTGATCGCGATCAGATCTCGAGCGTGCGCCGCCCGATGCCGACGCCGGCCGGATCGAGGGCCACGCTCTTCACGATGGCGTAGACGGCGAGGCCCGGCACGAGGCCGAGATCCTGCGCCGATGCGCGCGTGAGGCGCGCGGCGATCGCGGTGGTGCCGCACGCGATCTCGACCATCACGGCGTCTCCCATCGGCGTCAGCGCGGCGATGCGCCCGGCCAGCATGTTGCGGGCGCTCAGCCCCACCGGCCTCTGCGTCGCCACGAGCACGTCTCGGGCGGGCAGGCGGACGCGTACAGGGGTTCCGACCGGCCGCCCGAAATGCGGCACGGCGAGTTGGCCGGCCGCGCCCGAGAGGCGCGTGACGCCACCCGCCAGATCGTGCGCCTCCACCACCATGTCGAGGAGGGCGCCAGCCTCCGCCTCGTGGGCGGGCAGGAGCTCGGCCCGGCGCAGGATCGTGTCGGCCGGCCCGGTGGCGGCGACGCGCCCGCCCTCCAGAACGACCACGGTGTTGGCGAGCCGCGCCACCTCGGCCACCGCGTGGCTCACGTAAACGATGGGGATGCCGGCCTCGTCCCGCAGCCGCTCGATATAGGGTAGGATCTCGGCCTTGCGGGCCTCGTCGAGGGCCGCGAGCGGCTCGTCCATCAGGAGGAGGCGGGGCTTCGCCAGGAGCGCACGGCCGATCGCGACCCGCTGCGTCTCGCCGCCCGACAGGCCTGCCGGGCGCCGGTCGAGCAGATGGCCGATGCCGAGCATCTCGACGACCGAGGCGAGATCCGCGCCCAAGCCCGCCCGCCGGCTCGCGAAGAAGCGCCCGTAGCCGAGATTGCCGCGCACGCTCAGGTGCGGCAGCAGCCGCGCCTCCTGGAACACGCACGCGATCCGGCGGCGGTGCACCGGCACGCTGAGCCGCCTGTCCGTGTCGAGGAGGGGCTCCCCGCCGACCACGATCCGCCCCCGGTCCGGACGGGCGAGCCCCGCGATCAGGTGGATCAGGGTGCTCTTGCCCGACCCCGAGCGGCCGAACAGGGCGGTGAGCCCCGGCCCGCTCGTGAAGGCGGCCTCGAGCGAGAAGGTGCCGCGCCGGAGCGCCACGTCGACCGCGAGGGTCATGGGCTCAGGCCGCTCCGAGCCGGCGGCTGACGCGCCGGGCCAGCATGTCGGAGGCGAGGAGCGCGCCCATCGAGACGAGGATCGAGACGAGGGTCAGCCGCAGCGCGCCGCCCTCGCCGCCGGGGACCTGGGTCAGGGTGTAGATCGCGGAGGGAAGGGTCTGGGTCTCGCCGGGAATGTTCGAGACGAAGGTGATGGTGGCGCCGAACTCGCCCATCGCCTTGGCGAAGGCGAGCACCGCCCCGGCCAGGATGCCGGGCAGGCTGAGCGGCAGCGTCACCGTGAGGAAGACGGCGAGGGGGTTGGCGCCGAGCGTCGAGGCCGCCTGTTCCAGGCGCCGGTCGACCGCTTCCAGGGACAGGCGCATCGCCCGTACCATCAAGGGGAACCCCATCACCGCGCAGGCCAGCGCCGCCCCCGTCCAGCGGAAGGCGAAGACGAGGCCGAACTCGGCGAGGAAGGCGCCCGCCGGACCCTTCCGCCCGAAGGCCAGGAGCAGCAGGTAGCCCGTCACCACAGGCGGCAGGATCAGGGGCAGGTGGACGAGCCCGTCGAGGAGGGTGCGTCCGTAGAAGTCGCGGCGGGCGAGGAGCCAGGCGACCGCGAGCCCAGGGACGAGGCTCGCCAGCGTCGCCACGCTCGCCACCTTGAGGCTGAGGGAGAGCGCGACCCATTCCTCGGGCGTCAGGCCGAGCATGGCGGGTTCCCGGCCGGGTCAGTAGCGCTCGCCCGCCTGCCCCAGCACCGTGAAGCCCTGGCGCTCGAAGAAGGGGTGGGCGGCAGGGCTCTTGAGGTAGGCGAGGAAGGAGGCCGCATCCGGATTGGCGGACTCCTTCACGATGGCGAGGGGGTAGACGACCGGCGGGTGGCTGTCCGCCGGGAAGGTCGCCACGACGCGCACGGACGGGTCGGAGGCTGCGTCGGTGGCGTAGACGATCCCGAGCGGCGCCTCGCCGCGGGAGACGAGAAGGAGGGCCGCGCGCACGTTCTCGGCCTGGGCAAGCCGGTCCTTCACCCCGTCCCAGGCGCCGAGCGCCTTCAGGGCCGCCCGGCCGTACTTGCCGGCCGGCACCGACTCGACGTTGCCCACAGCGAGTCTGTCGTCACCGAGAACCTTAGCCAGGTCGAGGCCGGGCTTCAGGTCGAGGGCGATGGGCGAGTCCTTCGGCGCCACCAGCACGATGCTGTTGCGCAGGAAGTTCGCGCGGGTGCCGGGCCGGATGGAGCCCGCCTTCTCGGCGTAGTCCATCCAGGCGAGGTCGGCGGAGATGAAGAGGTCGGCCGGCGCCCCGGCCTCGATCTGCTTGGCCAGCGCGTTCGAGGCGGCGTAGGACGCCTTCGCGGACTTGCCGCTCTCCGTCCGCCAGGCCGAGATCGCGTCGTCGACGGCGTTCTTCAGGCTCGCCGCGGCAAAGACGAGGACCGGCTGCTCCGCCCGCGCGGGGACGGTGCCCAGGGCGAGGGCAAGCGCGCCCGCGAGCCAGATCCGCCGCGTCGATGTCATGGGTGCCCCTTCATCCCTGCGTTTCCGCGACCGGACGGCGGCGGATCGGCGAGGATGATAGGGGCGGGGACGGAGCGCACAAGCGCCATCGCGCTCGCCCACGCCATGTCCGCGGCGAGGATCAGCCCAGCGCTTCGTCGTCCCCCTGCATGCGGGCCGATTCCGAGCGGTGGAGCCGGCTCAGCAGGACGAGCAACTGGCCCGGCATCGGCGCGTCGAGACCGTCGCTCCCGGGCGGGCCGCTGCGGCGTCGCCCACGACGGGGCGGGGGTTCCGTGGTGAGGATAACCGGCTCACGGTGGCCGGACCGTTTCTTCTTCATACGCGAACGCAGCCTCAGAAGCCTCCGCGGCTCGGCGGAAAGCCAGCGAGAACGCCCGTCCGCGCTCTCCGTTCCGGCCGAGCTTACGCCCACAGGATGAACAAACTGCCGCATCCTTGGGCGGTTCCCGGCCGGCCGCGAGGCGAACCACCGAGGTTCGCGACTCACCCCTCGGGGATGTGGCGGACCGCCCCCTTCGCCGCGCTCGTCGCCAGCATCGCGTAGGCGCGAAGCGCCGTGCTGACCTTGCGCTTGCGGGGAGCGGCCGGGCGCCAGCCCGCCGCGTCGCGCTCGGCTCGGCGGCGGCCGAGTTCGGGCTCGTCCACGGCGAGGTGGATGCGCCGGTTCGGGATGTCGATCTCGATCCGGTCGCCCTGCTCCACGAGGCCGATCAGCCCGCCCTCGGCCGCCTCCGGCGAGACGTGGCCGATGGAGAGGCCCGAGGAGCCGCCCGAGAAGCGCCCGTCCGTCACGAGGGCGCAGGCTTTGCCGAGGCCCTTCGATTTCAGGTAGCTCGTCGGGTAGAGCATCTCCTGCATGCCGGGGCCGCCGCGCGGACCCTCGTAGCGGATCAGCACCACCTCGCCGGCCTTGACCCGGCCGTTGAGGATGCCGTCCACCGCCGCGTCCTGGCTCTCGAAGACGTGAGCGGTGCCCGCGAAGGTGAGGATCGAGGCATCGACGCCGGCCGTCTTCACGATGCAGCCGTCCGCGGCGAGGTTGCCGTAGAGAACTGCGAGGCCACCGTCCTGCGAGTAGGCGTGATCCGCGTCCCGGATGACGCCCGCCTCCCGGTCGAGGTCGAGTTCGTCGAAGCGGGATTCCTGGCTGAAGGCGACCTGGGTCGGCACCCCGCCCGGCGCCGCCCGGTAGAAGGTCTGGACCGAGGCGCTGCCCGAGCGGCGCACGTCCCAGCGGTCGAGGGCGGCGCTCAAGGTCCCGGCGCTGACGTTGCCGACGCTCGTGTCGAGGAGGCCCGCGCGGTCGAGTTCGCCGAGGATGCCCATGATGCCGCCGGCCCGGTGCACGTCCTCCATGTGGATGTCGGCGACCGCAGGGGCGACCTTGCAGAGCACCGGCACGCGCCGGGACAGTCGGTCGATGTCGGCCATGGTGAAGGGCACCTGGCCCTCATGCGCGGCGGCGAGGAGATGCAGCACCGTGTTCGTCGAGCCGCCCATGGCGATGTCGAGCGTCATCGCGTTCTCGAAGGCCGAGAAGCTCGCGACCGCGCGCGGCAGCACGCTGGCGTCGTCCTGCTCGTAGTGGCGGCGGGCGAGGTCGACGATCAGGTGGCCGGCCTCCACGAACAGGCGGCGCCGGTCGGCGTGGGTGGCGAGCACGGAGCCGTTGCCGGGCAGCGCCAGCCCCAGCGCCTCGGTGAGGCAGTTCATCGAGTTGGCCGTGAACATGCCCGAGCACGAGCCGCAGGTCGGGCAGGCCGAGCGCTCGATCACCGCGACGTCCTCGTCCGAGACCCGATCGTCGGCCGCCGCGACCATCGCGTCGACGAGGTCGAATTTGCGGGTCACGCCCTTCATCACGACCTTGCCGGCCTCCATCGGCCCACCGGAGACGAACACGACCGGGATGTTGAGGCGCAGCGCCGCCATCAGCATGCCGGGTGTGATCTTGTCGCAATTGGAGATGCAGACCATGGCGTCGGCGCAATGCGCGTTGACCATGTACTCGACGGAATCGGCGATGAGCTCCCGCGATGGCAGGGAGTAAAGCATCCCGTCGTGGCCCATCGCGATCCCGTCATCGACCGCGATCGTGTTGAACTCCTTGGCGACGCCGCCGGCCTGCTCGATCTCGCGGGCGACGAGCTGGCCGAGGTCCTTCAGATGGACGTGGCCGGGCACGAATTGCGTGAAGGAGTTCACCACCGCGATGATCGGCTTTCCGAAATCGGAATCCTTCATGCCGGTGGCGCGCCAGAGGCCGCGGGCGCCGGCCATGTTGCGTCCGTGGGTGGTGGTGCGGGAGCGATAGGCGGGCATGTTGGTGCGCGGGATCCGGTGCCGTTCGAGCCTTGCGGCCGTCTTCCGCACCCTCTCTCACGAATGGGTCCGAAAATTCAACGCAGGCGCGTCCGGCCCCGCTTCCGGCCAGCCCTGCTCCTTCGGCGTGAGCGCATCGGCGAGCCGGATCAGGTGCGCGGCGAGCCATATCTCGGTGCGAAATCCATGTGACAGGCGAGCCTTTGGCGCTTAGAGCCGGGCCCATGCTCGAAGGCCTGCCGCCCCACCGCCCGACCCATGTCCTGCGCCTCCTCACGGACGAAAGGTCGGCCCGCGCCATGACCGACATCCTCGGCGAGATGTTCGACCCGACGGAGACGGCGGTGGCCGCCTTCGAGGCGGAGGACGGAGTGACGTGGCGGCTCGAAGCCTACTTCGCCGAGGCGCCGGACGAGGAGATGGTGCGCGAGCTGATCCGCCCCATCGTCGGCGATCAGGCGGACGTCGCGGATTTCCAGACCATCGACCAGCAGGATTGGGTCCGCGCCTCGCTGGAGGGCCTGAAGCCGGTGCGCGCCGGCCGCATCCTCGTGCACGGCGCGCACGACCGGGCGCATGTTCGCGCCAACGATCTGCCGATCGAGATCGAAGCGGCACTCGCCTTCGGCACGGGGCATCACGGGACCACGCTCGGCTGCCTGCTCGCCCTCGTCGCCGCGATGAAGCGCGGCCGCCCGGCCCGCGTGCTCGATGTCGGCACCGGCACCGGCATCCTCGCCTTCGCGGCAGCGCGGGTGCTGCGATCCACCGTGGTGGCGGGTGACCTCGACCCGGAAGCGGTTCTCACGGCGCGCGCCAACGCGCGGCTCAACGGGCTGACGCCCTGGCTCCGCCTCTACCAGGGCCCCGGCGTGCAGCACGCGCTGGCGAATCGCCCGCGCCGGTTTGACGTCGTGTTCGCCAACATCCTGGCCCGGCCGCTGAAGCGCCTCGCCCCTTCCCTGACCTCCGTCGTGGCGGATGGCGGCGTGCTGATCCTGTCGGGGCTGATCGAGCGCGATGTGCCGGGGGTGCTCTCGACCTACGGGCACCAGGGCTTCCACCTCGCGCAGAAGGGCGTGATCGAGGGCTGGGCGACGCTCGTCCTCCGCCGCGGCGGGGCGGCCGCGCGCCCGCTCTGAACCCGGTTGCCGGGCGCAGGCCGCCGACGTAACCCTTCGCGCATGAATCCTTCGCGCATGACCACCGCCCAGCCGCGACACCGCTTCCAGACCTTCGATGACCCGAGCCATCGCAAGGGGCCGGAACGGATCGCTGCCCTGCGGGCGGCGATGCGCGAGGCGCGGGTCGACGGGTTCGTGGTGCCGCGCGCCGACGAGCACCAGTCCGAGTACGTGCCGGCCCATGCCGAGCGCCTTGCCTGGCTCACCGGTTTCACGGGCTCGGCCGGCACCGCCGTGGTCCTTGCCGATGCGGCGGCGCTCTTCGTCGACGGGCGCTACACGCTGCAGGCGCCGGAGCAGGTCGATACGGGCGTGATCACCCCGGTGCCGCTCGCCGAGAAGACGGCCGAGGCGTGGCTCGCCGAGGCCCTGAAGCAGGGGGCGATCCTCGGCTACGATCCCTGGCTGCACACGCCGGACGGTGTCGCCCGGCTGGAGCGGGCCGTGGCCAAGGCCGGCGCCTCCTTGCGCCCGGTCGCGGAAAACCTCGTCGACGCCGTCTGGGCGGGCCGCCCGCGCCCGCCCGCCGGCGCGGTCGTTCTCCAGCCCGAGGCGCTGGCGGGGGAGGGGGCGTCGGACAAGCTCGCGCGGATCCGGGAGGGACTTTCCGGTTCGGGCTGCGACGCCCTCGTGATCTCCGATCCGCACAACCTCGCCTGGGCCTTCAACCTGCGCGGCAGCGACGTGACGCATACGCCGCTGGCCCTGGGCTACGCGCTGGTGCCGCGCCAGGGGCGGGCACGCCTCTTCCTCGTCTCCTCCGAGATCGCGCCCGAGGTGAGGAGCGCCCTCGAAGGGCTCGCCGACATCGCACCCCGTGGCGCCTTCGCCGACGCGCTCGCGGGACTCGGGAACGGGCGCATCCGCCTCGACGCGGCGACGGGGGCGGCCGCCCTCAAAAATCTGGTGGAGGCAGCCGGCGGCGTCGCCGATGTCGGGCCGGATCCGATCACCGCCCTGAAGGCGGTGAAGAACGAGGCCGAGATCGCGGGCGCGCGCGCCGCCCATATCCGTGACGGGCTCGCGGTGACCCGCTTCCTCGCCTGGCTCGATGCCCGCGCGGCCGCGGGCGCGCTCGGTGAGATTGAGGCCGTCGAGGCATTGGAGGATTTTCGCGCGGCCGGCGGCGAGTTGCGCGATGTCTCCTTCCCGACGATCTCGGGCTCGGGCCCGAACGGGGCCATCGTCCACTACCGGGTGACTCGCGCCACCGACCGGCGCGTCCAGCCCGGCGAACTCTTCCTCGTCGATTCCGGCGCGCAATACCGGGACGGCACCACCGACGTCACCCGCACCGTAGCCGTGGGCGAGCCGAGCGCCGAGATGCGGGACCGCTTCACCCGCGTCCTCAAGGGCCATGTCGCGATCTCGCGCGCGGTTTTCCCGAAGGGAACGACGGGGGCGCAGATCGACGCGCTCGCCCGCCTGAGCCTCTGGGAGGCGGGCCTCGACTTCGACCACGGCACCGGCCACGGCGTCGGCAGCTTCCTCTCGGTGCACGAGGGGCCGCAGCGCATCGCCAAGACCGGGACCGTGGTGCTCCAGCCCGGCATGATCCTCTCGAACGAGCCGGGCTATTACCGGGCCGGCGCCTACGGCATCCGCACGGAGAACCTCGTCCTCGTGCGGGACATCGAGATCGCGGGGGCCGAGCGCCCGATGCTCGGCTTCGAGACCCTGACGCTCGCACCCTACGACTGGCGCCTGATCGAGATCGCGCTCCTGTCGCCGGCCGAGATCGCCTGGATCGACGCCTATCACGGCCGGGTCCGCGAGACCCTGTCGGCCGATCTCGCCTCGGAGACCGCCCTCTGGCTGGAGCGGGCGACGGCGCCTCTCGTCCCAGGCGTCTGAACCGCCTGCGACGGCGTCCCGCGCGCGCCCTCGGTTCCGGCCGGGCCGGAAAGGCCCTATGCTCGGCCGGTCAGACACCGTGCCCGCGGCGGCACGCAAGGGCGCGATGATCCGGCTTCTCTCTCTCTTCGTCCTGCTCGTCGGCCTGAACGCCGCCGCGGCGCAGGGCCTCAAGGCGCCCGTCGACCTCGTTCGGGCGAGCCTCGTCGCGGAGACGGCTTCCGTGCGCGCGGGCGAGCCGTTCACCGTCGCCCTGCGCCTGGTGATGAAGCCCGGCTGGCACGTCTACTGGCGCAACCCGGGTGATTCCGGTCTGCCGCCGGAGATGGTGTGGACGCTGCCCGCAGGTGTTTCGGCTGGCCCGATCCAGTGGCCGGCGCCCGAGCGCATCCCCGTCGCGCACCTGATGAATTACGGCTACGAGGGGGATATCGCTCTCCTCGTCACGATCACGCCCCCGGCGAGCCTCGATCCGGCGAGCCCGGTGAAGGTCGCGGGCAAGCTCAGCTACCTCGTCTGCGAGGTCGAGTGCGTGCCGGGCTCCGCGAACCTGAGCTTGACGCTGCCAGTGGCTTCCGCGCCACCCGCGATCGATCCCGGAAGCGCGGCTCTCTTCCGCCGCGCCCGCGCCGCGCTGCCCGAGCCGGCCCCGGCGCCTGCACACCTTTCCGTCGAGGGAGAGCGCCTCGTCCTTGCCCTGGGGGGCCTCGGCCTCGACCCGACCAGCCTGCGATCGGCCGCCTTCTTCCCCTATTCCGAGACGGCGATCGACAACGCCGCCGCGCAGGAGTTCAAGGCCGACGCGGCGGGGATCCGGCTCACCCTGGCGCGCGCCACGCCTTCCGAGCCGCCGCCTGCGACGTTGCCGGGCGTGCTCGTCGTCGAGACGGCGGCCGGCGATCCCGGGCGCCGGGCCTTCGCGATCGGCGAGGAGCCGGGCAGCGCCCCTGCGGCGGGGCAGATCCCGGACGTCGCCGTTCCTGCGCCGAAGGCGGCTTCCGGCCCGGCGCCCGACGAGGCGCTCACTCTTCTCGGGGCGGCCGGCCTCGCCTTCCTCGGTGGCCTCATCCTCAACCTGATGCCGTGCGTTTTCCCGGTGCTCTCGATCAAGGTGCTGAGCCTCGTGCGCCATTCTGGCGAGTCTCAGTCCCGGGTGCGGCTGCACGGCCTCGCCTACACCCTGGGCGTGCTCGCGTCCTTCCTCGCGCTTGCCGGTCTGCTGATCGCGTTGAAGAGCGGGGGCGCGACGATCGGCTGGGGCTTCCAGCTGCAATCGCCGCTCGTCGTGGCAGGTCTCGCCTATCTCCTCTTCGCCATGGGCTTGAGCCTGTCCGGCGTGATGCATCTCGGCGGCGCGCTCGCCGGTCTCGGCGACGGGCTGTCACGGCGCGGCGGGCTGGAGGGCTCCTTCCTCACCGGCATCCTCGCCACCGTCGTGGCGACGCCCTGCACGGCCCCCTTCATGGGCGCCGCGATCGGCTTTGCGCTCACCCAGTCGGCGCTCACCGGCCTCGCGGTCTTCGCGAGCCTCGGCCTCGGCCTCGCGCTGCCGTTCCTGCTGCTGACGGCGTGGCCCGGCGCGCTGGCGCGGCTTCCGCGGCCCGGCGCCTGGATGGAGACGCTGAAGGGAGCCCTCGCCTTTCCCGTCTACGCGACCGCCGCTTGGCTCGTCTGGGTCCTGGCGCAGCAGGTCGGGCCGGAGGGGCTTCTCGCGGCGCTGGTCGGCCTCGTACTCGTCGCCTTCTCGGCATGGACCTGGGAGCGGGCCCGCACCGCCAGCAGTTTGCCCGCGCGCCTCGCCCGCGTGCTCTCCCTCGCGGCCCTCCTCGGGGCGGGCGCTCTCGCCCTCGGACTCGAGCGCGGCGGGGGCGCCGTGAGTCTCGCCGGGGAGGGGGCGGAGCCTTTCACCCAGGCGCGGCTCGACGGGCTTCTGCGGGAGGGGCGCCCCGTTCTCGTCAACATGACCGCCGCGTGGTGCATCACCTGTCAGGTCAACGAGCGCACCGCTCTCTCGACCGAGGCCGTACGGACCGTTCTCCGGGAGCGCGGCATTGCTTATCTCAAGGGAGATTGGACGAACCAGAACCCGGAGATCACGAAACTGCTGGAGCTGCACGGGCGCAGCGGCGTGCCGCTCTACCTGCTCTACGCGGGGCCGGGCGAGCCGATGGTCCTGCCGCAGATCCTCACGAAGGGAACGGTGCTCGCGGCTCTGGAGAGCGTGAAGCCGGTCGGTGGCGGTCAGAGCGCGGCGTTGGGCGGCACCCGCCCCTGAACGCACGATCGTCCCCACACTTCGGCCCGCGCGTCGCATTTCGTATTCCGATCCGGCTCCCCTTCCGCGAGAATTGGTCTAAACAGCCCTCGACCGCAGGCATCCGCACGGCGGACCAGCATCGAGAACAGGCGATGACCGGCTTCGACACCCTGCCCCTGACACGGCCCACCTCGCAGCTCGTGACCATTTTCGGCGGGTCCGGCTTTCTCGGCCGGCACGTGGTGCGCGCGCTGGCCAAGCGCGGCTACCGGATCCGCGTCGCGGTGCGCCGGCCCGACCTCGCCCTGTTCCTGCAACCTCTCGGCAAGGTCGGGCAGATCGTGGCCGTGCAGGCGAACCTGCGCTACCCGGACTCGGTCGCCCGCGCCGTCGAGGGTTCGAACGTGGTGATCAACCTCGTCGGCATCCTGCAGGAGGCCGGTCCTCAGAGCTTCTCCCGCCTTCAGGCGGAGGGTGCGGGTGAGATCGCGCGGCAGGCTGCCAAGGTTGGCGCGGCGATGATCCAGGTCTCGGCGATCGGCGCCGATCCGAACTCCGCCTCCGCCTATGCCCGCACCAAGGCCGAGGGCGAGGCGCGGGTCTTTGCCGCCTGCCCGGACGCGATCGTGTTCCGCCCGTCCCTGGTGTTCGGTCCCGGCGACAGCTTCTTCAATCGCTTCGCGAGCCTCGCCCGGGCGCTCCCGGTGCTGCCGCTCGCGGGAGCGGATACGCGCTTTCAGCCCGTCTTCGTCGGCGACGTCGCCGAGGCGATCGCCCGGGCGGTCGAGGGACGAGCGCCGGCGGGCAAGGTCTACGAGCTCGGCGGCCCCGAGGTCGCGACGCTGGAACATCTCGTCCGCTACATGCTGGAGACGACTCAGCGCCGCCGCCCGATCGTCGCCCTGCCGCTGCCGGTCGCACGGATCCAGGCCCGCGCCCTGGAGATCGCCAACACGCTGACCCTCGGCCTGCTGCCGGACGAGCTGAAGCTCACCCGCGACCAAGTGATCCTGCTGCAGACGGACAACGTCGTCTCCGATGCCGCGAAGGCGGAAGGGCGGACGCTGGAGGCGTTGGGCATCATCCCGACCGCAGCCGAGGCCGTCGTGCCGGGCTATCTCTGGCGCTTCCGCAAGGCGGGGCAATTCGCCACCGGCCGCGGCTCGGAATCCGAGGCCGAAGTCCCGGACACGCTGAGCCCGGAGCCGATGGACGAGGGCTCGCAGCACCGCCCCAAGCGGGCGAGCGGCCCAGCGATCGGTCCGAACGCCGCCAATCCCAGCCGCATGGGAACCCGCTGGGGCTCGCGCCGGTAGGAAGGCGGCCTCAGCGGAGCCGCTCGGCCTGGGCGGGCGCCGTGAGGGCTGGTCCGCGCCGGCTCAGCGCCTTGTGCACATGGACCATGAGCGCGATGCCGAAGAGGGGCGTCAGCAGGTTCACCACCGGCACCACCATCATCCCCGCCAGGAGGCAGCCCGCCGCCAGGGTCGTTCCGCCGTAGTGCCGGCGCATGGCCGCCGCCTCGTCCAGGGGCCGGAACCGGGCAGCGGCGGTCTCGAAGTACTCACGGCTGAGAAGGTAGGCATTCGCGGCGAAGAAGGCCACGAGCCCGACCACGGGCACGAAGAACAGGATGAGGGCCGCGAGATTCACGAGGAGCGCGAGTCCGGCGAAGCGCAGGGCGTAGAGCAGCGCGCTGCCGGCCGGCAGCGCTTGGCCCGGTGGTTCGCCTGGAAAATCCGTTCGCTCGACGATCTCGGCCGCGTCGTCGAGGAAGAATCCCGCCACGAGGATCGACACGGCCGGCATGATGTAGGCGAGGGCCACGAAGAGCCCGGCGCCGGCGAGGAAGTAGGCGAGCGTGTCGAGAAAGGGATAGTCGGCGGAGATGTGATGGCTCGCCTGGAACCACTGGATCAGCCGCGTCAGCCCGAACCAGATCAGGAGCAGGAGCCCGACGGTCATCGCCAGCGATTTCCAGAGGATCGCGCGCAGCGGCGGCGAGAAGACCTGCCGCAGGGCGGCGAAGGCGGCTTGGACGAGCATGCCGGGGATCCTCTCCAATGTCGGCCGAGCGCTTAAAGAGGAGCCGGGGCCCGGAGCGCAAGCCCGCACTTTTGCGATCCTGCCGCGTTCACGTGCCGTCCGCTCCTCACCGAAGGATCGCCCCATGCGCCTGTCGGCTCCGCTCGCCCTTCTCATCGCCCTCGCCGTGCCCTCATCCGCCCACGAAGTCGGTGCCTGGGCCGGCGGCCATGCGGCACCCGCCGAACGCTCGGAGGTCGCCGTCGCCGCGATCGACGGCAAGGCCTACGTCATCGGCGACTACAACGGGGCCACGGAACTCCTGATCTTCGACCTTGCCGGCGGCACATGGAGCAAGGGCGCGCCCTTCCCCTATCCCGTTCACCACACGATGGCGGCCGGCTTCGAGGGCAAGATCTACGTCTTCGGCGGCTACACGAACGGCTGGAACGCGGTCGGCAACAGCTTCGCCTACGACCCGAAGACCGATACATGGTCCCCCCGGGCCAGTCTGCCGACGCCGCGTGCCGCGGGCGGTGCCACCCTCGTTGGCGGGAGGATCCACGTCGTCGGCGGTAGCGTCACGGGCCGGGGCAACACGCCGGCCCATGAGGTCTATGATCCGGCGACCGACAGCTGGACGGCGGCCCCGCCCTTGCCGACGCCCCGCGACCATCTCGCGGTGCAGGCGATCGAGGGCAAGATCGTCGCGGCCGGCGGGCGCGTCGATGGCGATCCGGGCCGGAACCTCGACGCCACGCAGGTCTACGACCCGACCACCGGCGCCTGGAGCGAGGCCGCACCTCTCCCCACGGCCCGCAGCGGCTCGGCCTCCGCCGTGCTGGGGCGCGAGGTCTACGTGATCGGCGGCGAATCACGCGAGAAGACCTTCGGCGCGGTCGAGGCCTTCGACCTGCCGCGCAACCTGTGGCGAGCCCTCGCCGCGCTGCCCACGCCACGACACGGCTTCGGCGCCGTGAGCTACAACGGCCGCATCTACACCCTGGTCGGCAGCCCGCGCCCCGGCGGCGACAAGTCCGGCACGGTCGAGGTGTTCAAGCCGTGAGCGCGCGTCGGGTGCCCTGACCCGCTCCGACAGGATCGAAGGATCACAGGATGAGAGGACGAGAGGTCGCACACGCGCACTTCCGGCCGAGCGTTGCGCCTCGGCTCGCGAGGCTTCCCCAGGCGCCGGACGTCATCGTGATCGGCTCGGGGGCGGCGGGGATCGCGGCAGCGCGGCGCCTGTCGGAGCGGAGCCTCTCCGTGGCCGTCCTGGAGGCCCGCGACCGTGTCGGCGGGCGGGCCATCACCACGATGCTGCGCGGCCACGCGATCGATCTCGGCGCGCACTGGCTGCATGCGGGTCCGATCAACCCGTTGGTCAGGCTGGGGCACGCGCGGGGCGAACCGCTGCGGCGAGCTCCGCAGGAGAGCCACCTCTGGGTCGGGCGCCGTCCCGGTCGGCCCGGGGAGGCGGCGGCCTCCGCCCGGGCCTTCGCCCTCGCCGACCGCGCCATGACGGCAGGATCCTCCGAGAGCAACCCCGACCGACCCGCGTCCACGGCCCTGCCGCCCGGTCTCGGCCCCTGGGGTGAGCGGGTGGCGCGCGTCCACGGCCTCGTCTCGGGCCGTCCGCTGTCCGAGGTCTCGCTCCACGACTTCCCGAGCCTGGAATACGGCGACAATTATTTCCTCGCCGGCGGCTATGGCGCCTACCTTGCGCGGCTCGCGCAGGGGTTGCCGATCGCGCTTCGGAGCCCCGTCACCCGCATCGAGTGGGGCGGACCCGGCATCCGGGTCGCGACGGCGGACGGGCGCAGCCTCTCGGCGCGGGCCGTCGTCATCACGGTGCCCGTGATGGTGCTGCGCGACAGCATCACCTTCGTGCCGGCACTGCCGGCGGCCCCGCGCGGAGCGATCGACGGCTTTCTGTCCGGTCTCTACGAGCATGCGGTGCTGCACTGGCCATCGAGTCCCTTCCGCGGGGCGGACCGGCTCGCGAGCATCGTCGGCGGTCGCCACAAGCCGCCCGGCCTGCTCGCGCGCATCGACGGCACGCCCTTCCACTACTTCGAACTCGATGCCCCCGCGGCGGAGGCGATCGACGCGCGGCGCGGGGGGGCGGACGGCGTGCGGCATCTCGTGCGCGCGGTGCTGGCAGAGCATTTCGGGCATGCCCGCCTGCGCGATCTCACGATCCCGGCGGTCAGCGCGTGGCGGCACGATCCGTGGTCGCGCGGTTCCTGGGCCGTGGTGCCGCCGGGCCATGCCGGAGCGCGGGCGCTCCTCCGCGAGTCGGTCGGCGGCCGTCTCTGGTTCGCGGGCGAGGCCCTGTCTCGCCTGCAATGGGGAACGGTGGGCGGCGCCTACGAGGAAGGGTTGCGAGCAGCCGATGCCATCGCGGACGGAATCCGGGCTGAGGCGGCGTGAGGCGCGCGAATTCGGCGGCGCGCGCATTGCCATGCGCGGCCGGGACGGAGACAAACCCAACTCCGTCGCCGCGAGGGAGAGCGCCGCATGAACTGGGTCGACGCGATCGGCTATCTCGGCACGATCCTCACGATCGCGGCGTCGGCGATGAGCACGATGATCCCGCTGCGCATCGTGGCGCTGCTGGCGAGCTGCGCCGTCATCACCTACGGGTTTCTGATCGGCAGCATGCCCGTGGTGCTGACCGAGTTGATCCAGATTCCGTTCAACGCTTTCCGCCTCTACCAGATGGTCCGCCTCGTCCGCGACGTGGAGCGTGCTGCCGAGGGCGATCTCTCCTTCGACTGGCTGAAGCCGTTCGGCCAGGCGCGGCGGTTCCCCGCGGGCGCGGTCGTGTTCCGCAAGGGCGAGCCGGCGACCGAGATGCTCTACGTGGAGAGCGGCCTTTTCCGGATCCCGGAACAGGCGATCGACGTCCGGCCCGGCGCCATCGTCGGCGAGCTTGGCATGCTTTCGCCGGGCAACCGGCGCACCGGCTCCCTCGTCTGCGTCGAAGCGGGTCAAGCCCGCTGCATCGCCTATTCCGAGGTGAAGCAGCTCTACTACCAGAACCCGGAATTCGGCTTCTATCTCCTGAAGCTCACGAGCGAGCGGCTGTTCCAGGCAACGCGCGACGCGGATCGGCGCGAATCGGTGCCGGCCGGATCCGAGGTGATGTGACGAGGGTCAATCCGTCTGCCGCATGAAGGTGTCCGGCGTGCCCGTCCCCGCCGTCACGAAGCGGATGTCGCGCGGCTCGCGGCGGGGGGTGTCGACGGAGAGGAAGACCATGGGTTCCTCCAGGATCTCCGGCACCGAATGCACGACGCCGCGCTTGAACACGACGAGCTTGCCCGGACCGACTTCGACGGGCGCCTCGTCGCCGAACTTCATCCGGCAGCGGCCGGTGAGCACGTAGAGGTACTCGTCGCAACTCGCGTGGGTGTGCGGTGGGGTCGGCTTGTAGACGCGGAAGACCCGAACGCTCGCCGCCGCGTCCTCGGTGAAGCGATGATCCGCGACCATGGTGGCGGAGGTCTCGGGCAGGGCCGCCGCGGCGGCGGCCACGTCGAAGACCGCGTGCGAGAGCCTGTCGCCTGGGGAGGGTTCTGTCGCGCTCACGGGTCTGCTCTCCTCTGCCGAAGCCGCGCCGACGCGTCTCAGAGCATGCTCGGCAGGATGCGGTCCGGCGGCCGGTGCCCGTCCATGAAGGTCTTGATGTTGATGATGACCTTCTCGCCCATGTCGACGCGGCTCTCGAAGGTCGCCGAGCCCATGTGCGGCAGCAGCACCACCTTGCCGGCCCGCGCGAGCTTGACGAGGCGAGGGCTCACGGCGGGCTCCTGCTCGAACACGTCGAGACCGGCCCCAGAAATCTCGCCGGCCTCGATCAGGCGCGCCAGCGCGTTCTCGTCGATCACCTCGCCGCGGGCGGTGTTCACGACGATCGCCTCGGGCTTCAGGAGCTTCAGGCGCCGGGCCGACAGCAGGTGGTAGGTGGCCGGGGTGTGCGGGCAGTTGATCGAGACGATGTCGACGCGCGCTAGCATCTGATCGAGGGATTCCCAGTAGGTCGCGTCGAGGTTCGTCTCGATCGGCGAGGGCACCCTGCGGCGGTTGTGATAGTGGATCTGCAGGCCGAAGGCGCGGGCGCGACGGGCCAGCGCCTGGCCGATTCGGCCCATGCCGACGATGCCGAGCCGCTTGCCGGTGATGCGGCGGCCCAGCATCCAGGTCGGCGACCAGCCCGCGTCCCAGGAATCGTCCGGGATGATGCGCGCGCCCTCGGTGACGCGGCGCGCCACGGCGAGGATCAGGCCCATCGTCATGTCCGCCGTGTCCTCGGTCAGCACGCCCGGCGTGTTCGTGACCGTGATGCCGCGCTCCAGCGCCACGCCGACGTCGATGTGGTCGACGCCGTTGCCGAAATTCGCGATGAGCCGCAGGTTCGGTCCCGCCTGGGCGAGGAGGCCGGAATCGATCTCGTCGGTGACGGTCGGAACGAGCACGTCCGCCTCACGCATCGCCGCGGCCAGCGCCTCCTGCGAGAGCGGCTTGTCCTCGTGGTTGAGGCGGGTGTCGAACAACTCGCGCATGCGCGTCTCGACCACGTCCGGCAGGCGCCGCGTCACCACGACGAGCGGCTTGCGCTTCAACGACGACATGTCTCCTCCCCAGCCGATGGGCGTCCCGGCTCCCGCATCGACGCGTCTCGGGCTTGGCCGGTTCCGCCGACCGTCCCGGCGGGCGGCGATGCGGCTTCAAGCTCCGTTAACCAGTTTCCCGCCAGACAGGACCCGACGGCGCCCGGGGCCGCCCTGGACCGACCCTCCGGCCTCTCTACCAGAGAGGGTGCGGAACACAATGCGGGACGGTGGCCCGGCGCGGCCCGGGCACGGATTTCGGAAGTCTTCCGAGCGCCGAACGGCCCGGAACAGGAGACGGACGATGCGCTCCCTTGCCCTTCTCGCCGCCGGCCTCGCGCTGCTCGCATGCCCGGCCCTGGCGGCGCCTTCGGGCGCCCCCGAGCCCGGCATCGGCCCCGTGACGAAGCTGCCGCTTCCGCGCTACGCCAGCCTCAAGACGGACCGGGTCAACCTGCGCGAAGGGCCATCGAAGGACCACCGCACCCTCTGGGTGTTCCAGCGCGCGGGTCTGCCCGTCGAGATCGTGGCGGAGTTCGAGACGTGGCGCCGGATCCGCGATTCGGAAGGCACTGAGGGCTGGGTCCTGCACTCCCTCCTGTCGGGGCGCCGCACCGCCATCGTCACCGCGCCGAAGGGCGGCGACCGCAGCGCGCCGGTACCGCTGCGCGCCCGGGCCGACGAGGGGGCCGCGGACGAGGCCCGGCTCCAGGCCGGCGTGATCGGGAGCGTGAAGACCTGCACGGGCACGTGGTGCCGCCTGATCGTGGCGCTCCCCGAGAAGCGCGGCGATGTCGACGGCTACATCCGGCAGGACAGGCTCTGGGGCGTCTACCCCAACGAGAAGGTGGAATGAGAAAGGCCCGGTCGCTTGGCGACCGGGCCTTCTCGAAGAACCGTAACGGTTGAGACCGGCGTCTCAGCCCTGGCGGCTGCCGGTGCGGCGGCGCAGCCGCACGATCACCTCGACGCCGGCGATCTCCATGCCTTCCGGCGCGTCGGGCAGCGAATCGACGGTGATGCCGCAATCGGGCATGTCCAGCACCTGTCCCTCGTCCTCGAGGTAGAAGTGATGGTGCTCGCTCGGGTTCGTGTCGAAATAGGCCTTCGACCCGTCCAGCGCGAGTTGCCGCAGCAGGCCCGCTTCCGTGAACTGATGCAGGGTGTTGTAGACCGTGGCGAGCGAGACCGGCACCTTGGCGCGCATGGCCTCGTCGTACAGCATCTCCGCCGTGAGGTGACGGTCGCCGCGGCCGAAGAGCAGCCAGCCGAGGGAGAGACGCTGCCGGGTCGGGCGCAGACCCGCGCGGCGCAGCCGGTCCCGCAGGTCCGAGAGTGGGCAACCACGACGGCCCGCACCGGCGGCCTCGCCCGGGACGGAGGAGGTCCGGGCGTTGAGCACGGCCTGAAGGGGCACCAGATCGGACATCGGCGGGACTGATCGCTCGCGAACGGATGGAATTTTGCCGCAGAGTATACGGGAGGGGCCTCGCCCCCGCAACCCGAGCGGTTCGCGGGGAGGGCCCGCGCCGAGCGGAATACGGCGCGGTCCCCCATCCAGTGAGACCCGCACCGGTTCGACCGAAGCGGTGCCGTCAGCCCCGGCCGACCACCGGGATGAGGATGGCGATCACCAGGATCGGCAGAGCGAGGCAGGCGAAGGAGAGATGCGCGACGCCGAAGGCGCCCGCGATCGCCCCGATCGCGAAGGCGAGGATCGCGGGCAGCATCCGGCCGATCCGCCCGCGCGCCGCGCCAGCCCCCGTCGTGCCGAGCCGCAGGAGATCGACCGCGTCGATCACGGCCTGGGTCACGTTCACCGTCATCACCGTGGTGGCGGCAAGATGCGCCAGCGCCAGCCGCGCGATGGCGTTCTGGACGCCCATGGCGGCGACGCCCAGCATGCCGACGAGGATGGCGTCGAGACCGTCGGCCGCGCGCAACGGGGAGAGGGCGAGGCCTGCCGCGCCGAACAGGGCGAGCATCACGGCTTCCAGAAGGAGGAGCCAGCGCAGGGTCGCCGCGCCTCGCCGCTCCAGCGCCAGCGTGAGGAGCCGCGTTCCCGCGACGGCGAGGACGAAGGCGGGGAGCGCGAGGAGCTTGGCGATGACGCCGCTCGAGGTGGCGACGAGTTCGGCTCCGATCAGCACGAAATTTCCTGTGACGTGCGAGGTGAACAGGCCGAACAGGGCGACGAAGCCCGCCGCATCGACGAAGCCCGCGACGAAGCCGAGGCCCGCCCCCGTCAGGAGGTCCCTTCGCGCGCGCCGGTCGGGTGCGGCTGCGGTGGGGGCGGCGAGAGCTGGCTGAGCGGAGGCCTGTGAACTCAAGGCTCGATGTCTCCGGGGCGTGCCGGGAACGGGGCACCCGACCGGATGTCTAGCGCAAGCGCGTGCTCTGGAACAATGAATGCCACAAGACGGTAGCTCACGAAGGCCGCTTTGATGGCGCTTATCCCCTGTGCTAACGAGGCCGCGATTTCCGCCGCGCCGGGACCGGGCCCCGCGTGGACGACCGAGAGAACACCCGCGAGCCGAGGACCGTACCGCCTTCATGTCTTCCGACCAGACCGCCCCGTCCGCCCCCGCACGGGCGTCGAGCTACAGCTACGAGGATCTGCTCGCCTGCGGCCGCGGCGAGCTGTTCGGCTCCGGCAACGCGCAGCTTCCGCTGCCGCCGATGCTGATGTTCGACCGCATCACCTCGATCGGGACGGAGGGCGGCGCCTACGGCAAGGGCCATGTCCGGGCCGAGTTCGACATCCGGCCGGATCTCTGGTTCTTCGGCTGTCACTTCCAGGGCGATCCCGTCATGCCGGGATGCCTCGGCCTCGACGCCCTCTGGCAACTCGTCGGCTTCCATCTCGGCTGGCTCGGTTCCCCAGGCCGCGGCCGCGCCCTCGGTGTCGGCGAGGTCAAGTTCACCGATCAGGTGCTGCCCAGCGTCTCCCGCGTGGTCTACAATGTCGACCTGAAGCGCGTCCGGCAGGGCAAGCTCGTCCTCGGCATCGCCGACGGCAACGTCGAGGCCGATGGCAAGCGGATCTATGAGGCCCAGGATCTGCGGGTGGCCCTGTTCCAGTCCTGAGGCGGCACGCGCGCCGCACTCGGTGCGCGACGCACCGGTTGAGATCGGGGCGTCGTCGTCCTAGGTGACCCGAATGAGCGCGGCGCGCAGGCAAGCGCCGTTGCGGAGAAGAACGACTTTCATGCGCCGTGTCGTGATCACCGGGATGGGCATCGTCTCATCCATCGGCAACAACACTCAGGAAGTGCTGGCGTCGCTGCGCGAGGCGCGGTCCGGCATCGTCCGCGCCGAGGCTTACGCGGAGCACGGGTTCCGCAGCCAGGTGGAGGGGGCGCCGAACCTCGACCCCGAGGGCGTGGTGGACCGGCGCGCCATGCGCTTCCACGGCGGCGGCACCGCCTGGAACCACGTCGCGATGGATCAGGCGATCCGGGACGCGGGCCTTGAGGAAGGCGACGTCTCGAACGATCGCACCGGCATCATCATGGGCTCGGGCGGCCCCTCGACGCGGACCATCGTGGAATCGGCCGCGATCGCGCGCGACAAGGGTCCGAAGCGCGTCGGCCCCTTCGCCGTTCCGAAGGCGATGTCCTCGACGGCCTCGGCGACCCTGGCCACGTGGTTCAAGATCAAGGGCGTGAACTACTCGATCTCCTCGGCCTGCGCGACGTCGAACCACTGCATCGGCAACGCCGCCGAGATCATCCAGGGCGGCCGCCAGGACATCATCTTCGCAGGCGGCTGCGAGGATCTCGATTGGACGCTCTCCGTGCTGTTCGACGCGATGGGCGCGATGTCCTCGAAGTACAACGACACGCCGGCCCGGGCCTCCCGCGCCTACGACGCGAACCGCGACGGCTTCGTCATCGCGGGCGGTGCGGGCGTGCTGGTGCTTGAGGAGTACGAGCACGCCAAGGCCCGCGGCGCGCGCATCTACGGCGAGGTCGCCGGCTACGGCGCGACCTCAGACGGGCACGACATGGTGGCCCCGTCGGGCGAGGGCGCCGTGCGCTGCATGCGGCAGGCGCTCTCCGGCCTCAAGGGCGCGCGCATCGATTACATCAACCCGCACGCCACCTCGACCCCGGTCGGCGACGAGAAGGAGATCGAGGCGATCCGTGAGGTGTTCGGCACGGGTGACGCCTGCCCTCCGATCTCGGCGACGAAGTCGCTGACCGGCCACTCCCTCGGTGCGACGGGCGTGCAGGAAGCCATCTACTCGCTTCTGATGATGAACAACGGCTTCATCTGCGAGAGCGCTCATATCGACGATCTCGACCCGGCCTTCGCCGACATGCCGATCCTGCGCGAGCGCCGTGACGGTGCCAAACTCTCGCACGTCCTGTCGAACTCGTTCGGCTTCGGGGGGACCAACGCGACCCTGGTGCTGAAGCACGTCGACGCCTGAAGCGCCGGGCGGTTAACGGAACGGAAATCGGGCGACTGCGTTTTTCCTGCAACACGCAAGGACATTCGCAGATGCTCTGGATCGCCCTCGTGGCTATCGTCGGCGCCACTCTCGTCGGCGCCATATACGCCAAGCAGACGTTGATCGACGACGCCCGGGCCCAGACGCGCGGCTATTTCTGACGCCCGCATCCTCGCTCTCCGACCCGAGCCCTGCCGCGAGGCAGGGCTTTTTGCTGCGCAGGGTCTTCCCCACCGCACCGATGCGCCGGCGGGATTGGACAGGCGCGCGAGCCGCGCGCTAAGCCTCATCCCGGCCAGCCCCGCGGCGGGCGGCGGGCGTAGCAGCGAGGCGGACAGGCGCATGACGGGATTGATGGCGGGCAAGCGCGGCCTGATCTTGGGCGTGGCAAACGATCATTCGATCGCGTGGGGCATCGCCAAGACCCTGCACGAACACGGCGCGCAGCTCGCCTTCACCTATCAGGGCGAGGCTCTCGGTCGTCGCGTCGGGCCGCTCGCAGCCAGGCTCGGCTCCGACATCGTGCTCCCCTGCGACGTCGAGGACCTCGCCTCCGTCGACGCCGTCTTCGCCGGGCTCGACGAGCGCTTCGGGGGCGAGCTCGATTTCGTGGTCCACGCGGTCGGCTTCTCCGACAAGGCGCAGCTGAAGGGCCGCTACGTCGATGTCACGACGCGCGAGAACTTCTCCCGCACCCTGACGATCTCGTGCTTCTCCTTCACCGAGATCGCGCAGCGTGCGGCCAAGCGCATGCGCCAGGGCGGCTCGCTCCTCACTCTGACCTACGGCGGCTCGACCCGGGTCATGCCGAACTACAACGTGATGGGGGTCGCCAAGGCGGCGCTCGAGGCCTCCGTGCGCTACCTCGCCGCGGATCTCGGCCCGAACGGCATCCGGGTCAACGCCCTCTCGGCCGGCCCGATGCGGACGCTCGCGGGTGCCGGCATCGCGGATGCCCGGCTGATGTTCAACCACCAGAAGGCGCACGCTCCCCTTCGTCGCACCGTGACGCTGGAGGATGTCGGCGGCTCGGCCCTCTACCTGCTCTCGGATCTCTCCGGCGGCGTGACCGGCGAGGTCCATTTCGTCGATTCCGGCTACAACATTATCTCGATGCCGCGGCCCGACGTGCTGCAGGCGCAGGACGCGGCGGGCGTCGTCGGCGACGAGTGACCGACGACGCCTCCGGCCGGCGTGCCTGCAGACCAAGGCCCCGCGCTGCGGCGACCCGCCGGCATCTGTGCCGCTGACAGCGGTCAGGCCGGGCTCTCGCCTCGGCCGCCTCGACGGACCGCACGGCCGGCTTCAGGGACTGCCCGGACCCTTGGCGAGGCCCGCCAGGGTGAAAAGGTCGACCGAGAGCTTCGCTCCGACCATGAACGCGTCCGGGATGTTGCGGGTGCGGAACGGGAAGCGGGTCTGGTCCGGGTTGACGATGTACTGCAGATTCGGCGTCAGCCGGATCGCGGGCGTGATCTGGATGCCGTAGTTCAGCTCCATCATGATCTGCTGCGTCGGGATCGACCGCGTGATCCCGAGCGCGTTCTGGGCGAGGTTGATGTTGGCGAGCCCCAGCGGGCTGAACTTCTGCGTGTTGATGACGAAGCCCACCGTGTCGAAAGGCCGGCCCGGGAACGTGCCGGTCTGCAGCGCGCCGATCTCCAGGAAGTAATCCTCGATCAGCCGCCCCGAGGTGCCCGCCATCGCCACGCCGAACAGGGTCAGGCCCTGCGGCGCGGTCGGGTCGGGCCGCCAGACCATCTGGTCGAACCGGGCGTAGACGCCGGAGCGCCCGAAGCGGGTGGCCGAGGGCAGGCCGGTCAGGATGGACGCGCCGCCCCGCACGTCGCGGACGGGATCGGGATAGTCCGATGCGTCGTACCAGCCGCCGATGCCGTAATTGCGGGGCAGGACGTCGTTGGCGAAGGTCGTCGAGTAGCCGAGCTCGAACGGCACGATCGCGCCGATGGCGCCCTTCGTCGAGAAGTCGAGGCCGTTGTCGCCGGGCTGCTGATGCAGCGGATTCACCTCATAGGCGCCGGCATGGAAGAACACCGTGTCGGTGAGCCATGCCTTGGCATGCGCACCCCAACTCGCCACCGGCCAGAACGTGAAATTCGAGGTCTTGAAGGCGAAGGTCGGATTGCCGCAGGCCGAATTCGTTTGGAAGTTGCAGTAGATCGGCGAGTTGAGGAAGGCGATGTTCGCGACCAGACGGCCCACTTCGATGTCGAGCCGGTTGTCGAGCAGCTTCTGCTGGTAGCTGAAGAGGGTCAGGCGGGTGGTCTGGCCGCCGCCGAAGATCTCCTGCACGCTGGTGTTGTTGCCGATGAAGTCGTTCGCGAGGCTCCGCCCGTGCCGGTTCGTGACCGCGATGTGGAGCGAGCCGCCGTCGATGCCAGCGAGCCGGTTCAGGTCGGCGTCGAGGCCGAAAAAGAGCTGTCCTGCCCAGGCCGAGCCCTGGCGGATGCCGCCGACGGGGTTGATGGCCCCCTGGCCCGTATAGTTCAGCAGGAGGCTGAGGCCGTTCCCGAGGTCGTAGGTCCCGGGCGCCAGGGTCGGCGGTGTCGCCGTCTGTCCGAGCGTGTCGGCCGCCCCCGCAGCCGTGTCCGCCCCGCCGAAGCCCTGGCCGTCCGGCCGGGGTGGCGGTGCCGCGCGAAGGCGGTTCGCCGGGCGTTGCACGGTCGCGGGGACCGCGATGCCGGTTGTGCCGTCCTGCGGCCCCGTCTGCGCCTGAGCCTCGATCCCACCGGCCGCGCAGAGGCCCAGCGCGGCAAGCCAAGTCCGATGTCCTTTCATGATCGTTCCCCCAGGTGACCCTTGACGGGTTTTGGCCCCGATCTTCGTCGGGCTGACGCATATATTGTATTATGATCTATTTATGCTCACGTGCGGCGAGGCGGATCTGTGTTGGTCAAGACTATATCAGTCTCGCGCGGTGGATTCGTGTCCTGCCGGCCTCATGCCGAACGCTTCTTGAGAAGTCCCACCATGAGCGCGGTCACGACCGTGCCGGCGATGATCGCGATCACGGCACCCGTCAGGTTGGTGACCGCGTTGGGGATCGGCAGGACGAAGAGGCCGCCATGGGGAACCTTCAGTTCGACGCCAAGGCTCAGCGCGAGGGCGCCGGCGACGGCGGAGCCCGCCACCATCGAGGGAATCACCCGCAAGGGGTCGGCTGCAGCGAAGGGGATGGCGCCCTCGGTGATGAAGGCCGCGCCGAGCACGGCTGCCGCACCCCCGGCCTCGCGCTCCGGCGCCGTGAAGCGGCCAGGGAAGAGGCGTGTGGCGAGCGCGATGCCGAGTGGCGGGGTCATGCCGCCGATCATCACCGCCGCCATCGGGGCGTAGATCCCTGACGAGATGAGCGCGGCCGAGGAGGCATACGCCGCCTTGTTGATCGGGCCGCCCATGTCGACGGCCATCATGCCGCCGAGCACGAGGCCGAGGACGAGGGCTCCGGTGCCCTGCATCCCCTTGAGCCAGCCCGTCAGCGCCGCGAGGATCGCGGCCACGGGTACACCGACGACGTAGACCATCAGAAGGCCGGTCACGAGGGTCGCCAGCAGCGGCAGGATCAGAACCGGCTTCAGACCCTCGAGATTCTTGTGCAGGCGGATGTGCCGGTTGAGGAAGCGGGCCGTGTAGCCGGCGATGAATCCCGCCGCGATGCCGCCCAGGAAGCCCGCCTGGAGATTCGCAGCGAGCATCCCGCCGATCATGCCCGGAGCGATGCCGGGCCGGTCGGCGATCGAGTAGGCGATATAGCCGGCGAGGGCTGGGACGATCAGGGCGAAGGCGCCCTTGGCGCCGATCTCGCCGAGCGCGTATCCGAGGGTCCCGGCACGGCCCGGGCTCATCGCATCGATGCCGCCAAAAGCGAAGGCGAGGGCGATCAGGAGGCCGCCCGCCACGACGAAGGGCAGCATGAAGGACACGCCGGTCATCAGGTGCTTGTAGGCGCCGGCCTTCTCTTCGGCGGCTGCCGGCCGGGCCGGACCCTCCGCCTTCGCTCCGGTCTCGCCCGACGCCTGGATTTGCGCCTCCGACAGCGCGGTCGCGATCAGCCCCTTGCCGTCGCGGATCGCTGCCTTGGTGTTCGTCGCATAGACCCGTTTGCCGGCAAACCGCGCCCGGTCGACGCCCGTGTCGGCGGCGATCAGCACGATGTCGGCGGCCGCGATCTCGGCCGCCGTCAGCGCGTCGCGCGCGCCGACGGAGCCCTGCGTCTCGACGCGAACCTCGTGGCCGAGGGTCCTGCCGGCGCTCTGGATGCCCTCGGCCGCCATGAAGGTGTGGGCGATGCCCGTGGGGCACGAGGTGATGGCGACGATCCGCTTCGGGCCGGCATCCGCCGCGGCTCTCGAATCGGTGCCTGCAGGCGCGTCGCCTGCTCCGCCCAGAACACGGTCGATCACGGCGTTGACGTCGGTCAGCACGTCCTCGATCGCGACCTTGGCCCGGCGCAGCGCCCCGAAACGACCCTCGCCGAGATCGCCGGAGCCGACGAGGAGCACGGCCTCGGCCCGGGCGATGGCAGCTTCCGGCAGCGGGTTTCCGCTCGTGCCGGGCCCGCGCAGTTCGAGCGCGATCGGCTGGTTGCGGCGGCCCGCGGCCTTGCGCAGGGCCTCGACGGCGAGGACGGCGTGGGTCGAGAGGTCGCCGCCTCCCACGACCGCCAAGAGCTGTGCCATGGTTTCCTCCGGGTGGTCTGCTCTGGTTCGAAGAGGGTGACGTTCCCTCAGCCTGTCACCGGCTGGACGGAGATGGTCCGCGCGATCGCCTCGATTTCGGCGCGAGCCGGCAGGTTGGCACCGGGCTTGGTGAGCTTGCCGGCGGCGAATGCCAGGGCGAGCCGGGCGGTGCCCGCGAGGTCGAAGCCGATGTGAAGGGCAGCCACGAGCCCGGCCACCAGCGCGTCCCCGGCCCCGACCGTGCTCGCGACCCGCATCGCGGGCGGGCGCGCATGCACGGTCTCGTCCTGCGTCGCGAGCAGGGCGCCGTCGGCACCCAGAGACACCACCACGAGGGGGATGCCGCGGGCGACGAGGCTGCGCGCCGCCTCCGCAATCTCGGCGTGCGAGGCGAGGGGCCGGCCGGCCCATTCCTCCAACTCGTGCCGGTTCGGCTTCACGAGGTGCGGCAGAGCCGCCGGATCGGCCGCGAGCGCCGCTGTGAGCGCCGCGCCCGACGCGTCGAGGACGACCCGGGCGCCGCGCGCCTTCAGGTCCCGGGTCAGGCGGGCGTAGGTCTCGGGCGGCAGGGTGCCCGGCAGGCTGCCGGCGAGCACCACGAGCGTATCCCGCGCCACCATGTCGACGAGCACGGCGCGCACCGCGTCGAGGGTGCCCGGCGTTACCGCCAGTCCCGGCAGATTTACGTCCGTGGTCTCGCCCGTGGCGAGGTCCAGGAGCTTCAGGTTCGTCCGGGTCTCCCCCGGGATCCAGCAGAAGCGGTCGTCGATGCCCTTCTCCGCGAGGCACTGCTCGAAGGGCGCGGCGTTGTCCTGGCCGAGGATGCCGGTGGCGGCGACCGGGATGCCCCAATCGGCGAGGCAGCGGGCAACGTTGACGCCCTTGCCGCCCGCATCCGTGCGCACCGCCTTCGCCCGATGCACGGCGCCCGGCACGAGACGCTCCAGAGTGACGCTCTCGTCGATCGCCGGGTTGAGGGTGAGGGTGACGACGGCACTCACGCGGCACCCCCGATCTCGGGCTTGTCGAGGGCGCGGACCGCGGCGGCGTCCTCCTGCTCGCAGGCCCGGGCGGCGAGCGCCCGCAATTCGCCCATCTCGACGGAGCGCAGCCGCGCCTTCACGCCGGGCAGGTCGCGGGGCGTCATCGAGAGCTCGTGGACGCCGAGGCCGGCCAGCAGGCAGGCCCCGAACGGATCACCCGCGATTCCCCCGCAGACGCCGACGAAGCGCTTGTGCCGGGCGGCGCCCTCGCAGGTCATGTGGATGAGGCGCAGCACCGCCGGGTGCAGCGAGTCGGCCTCAGGTGCGAGGTCGGTGTTCTGCCGGTCGATCGCGAGCGCGTATTGCGTCAGGTCGTTGGTGCCGATCGAGAAGAAGTCGCAATGCCGGGCGAGTGCGTCCGCCTGGATCGCGGCGGCCGGCACCTCGATCATGATGCCGAGGGGCACCTCCGGCGCGCCGATCTCGCTGCGGATGCGCTCGCAGATCGCGCGCAGGCGCAGCACCTCGGGCACCGAGGTGATCATCGGCATCATGATGGAGAGCGGTGCGTCCTTGCCCGTGGGGGCGCTCGGCGCCACACACTCCCTGGCCGCCCGGTAGAGGGCGCGCAATTGCGGCTCCATCAGGTCCGGCCGGCGCAGCAGCAGGCGGGCGCCGCGCACGCCGAGAAAGGGATTCTCCTCCCGCGGCAGGTGGAGATGGGCGACCTGCTTGTCGCCGCCGATGTCCAGGGTGCGCACGATGAGCGGGCGCCCGTCGAGCGCCTTCAGCATGGCGCGGTAGGTCTCGAACTGGTCGTCCTCGCCGGGCGTGTCTCCGCGCTCCAGGAACAGGAACTCGGTGCGCATCAGGCCGACGCCCTCGGCGCCCTGGTCGAGGGCGAAGGGGACCTGTTCCGGATTGTTGACGTTGGCGCCGATGGCGACGGCATGCCCGTCGCGGGTGCGGGCGGGCAGCGCCCGCTCGCGGGCCTCTTCCTCCGCCTTCTCGCGCTGGCGCTCGCGCCATGCGGCGGCCGAGGCGACGTCGCCCGCGCTGGGGCTGAGATAGAGGCGGCCGGTGGTGCCGTCGAGGATGGCCTCGGTGCCGTTCGCGAGCCCGAGGAGAGCGGCGCCCCCCGCCACCATGGCGGGGATGCCGAGGGTGCGCGCCAGGATCGCGGTGTGGGAGGTCGGACCGCCCTGCGCGGTGGCGAGCCCGATGACGCGGGCGGGGTCGAGGCCGGCCGTATCGGACGGCGCGAGGTCGGGCGCGATCAGGATGCAGGGCTCGTCCGGCAGGTCGTGCCCGCTTTTCAACGCCGGATCGATCTGGGCGAGCACCCGGCGGCCGACATCGCGGAGATCCGCGGCGCGGCCCGCGAGGACCGGGTTGCCGAGCGCCGAGAGCTGGCCGGCGAGCCGGTCGACCGCCCGGTCCCAGGCATAGGCGACGCCGTGACCCTCGACCATGAGCTGGCAGGCGAGCGTGATGAGGTCGGTGTCGGCGATGAGGTCGGCCTGCGCCTTGAAGATGCCCGCATCCGCCTTGCCGAGGCGGCGCTCGGTGTCGTCGGCGAGCGCCTTGAGCTGATCGGTGGTCGCGGCCAGCGCGGCGTGGAGGCGGTCGCCCCCGCTCGTCAGGGGCTCCGGCTCGTCCGGCACGGCGATCTCGGTCGCAGCGAGAACGTGGACCGGGCCGATCGCGATGCCGGGGCTCGCGCCGATGCCGGGCTGGATGCGGGGCTTGTCCGCCGGGTTCCAGCCGGCGACCGGGCCGGCAGCCTTGGCGGCGGCCTCGGCCGCCCGCTGGGCTGCCGCCTTCTCGCCGGCGCTGAGGCCCGTGACGGCGGCGCACATCTTCGCGAGTGCACCGGCCTCGTCGTCACCCTCGGCGGAGATCACGACCTCGTCGCCGCAGTGCAGGCCCAATTGCAGAAGCGCGATCAGGTTCTTGGCATCGGCCACTTGCGCCGCGTGGCGGACCTGGATCCGCGCGGCACAGGCGCGCGCCGTCTCGACCCAGTGCGAGGCGGGGCGCGCGTGCAGGCCGGTCGGATAGTCGACCGTCCAATCGAAGCGCTGGCTCAGGTCGGTGGCGGGACGGGAAGCGGACGGCGCCGCCGAATCCTCGGTGAGCGCCTCGGCTATGTCCTCCTGGCACGTCGTTGCGCGCAGGTGCTCCAGCCGGGCTTCGTCCTGGATCAGGCGTGTCAGGCGGCGCAGGATCGTGATGTGGGTGTCGGACTGGGCCGCGATGGCGACAATCAGATGGGCCGTCTGCCCATCGTGCCATTCAAGGCCGCCGGGGACCTGCAGCACGGCGAGCCCACTCTGCCGCACGAGGTGCCGGTCATCGACCATGCCGTGCGGGATGACGACACCGTGACCGAGGTAGGTGTTGGCGACCTCTTCCCGCCGCAGCATGCTCTCGCCGTAGACCGGATCGATGCAGCCGGCCGCGCTGAGAAGCTGAGCCGCCTCGCGAATGGCGGCCTCCTTGTCCTTCGGCGCGGTGCCCATGCGGATGAGCAGACGGGGCGCCAAACTGGGCGTCGGTGCGAGCATGGCGTGCTCCTCCCGGATCGTTGTCCGAATTCGGTGTTGAGCTGACTGAAAACGTTTTCAGTGATCATGTCAACACTCACGCACGTTCACGCATTCGCGAGGTCTTGCCGCTGATCACCGCTCATGGCAGAAGCGGTTGCATGGCGCTGCAAACGTTTCCTGTTCCATGAGTGTCGGCATCCGGGATGTGGCCCGCGCGGCGGGCGTGTCGACGGCGACGGTGTCGCGTGCGCTCGGGCGCGGGCCGGTCAGCGACGCGCTGCGCGAGCAGGTCGAGGCAGCGGTGCGCGCCACCGGTTACAGGCCCAATCTCTCGGCACGGCGGCTGCGCTCGCAGGCGACGCAGACGATCGGCCTGATCGTCGCCGACATCCGCAACCCGTTCTTCACTGCGGTGAGCCGGGCAGTGGAGGACGCGGCCTATCAGGCGGGCATGCGCGTCATCCTCTGCAACACCGACGAGGATGCCGAGCGCGAGGCCCTGTACCTGCGCCTGATGCAGGAGGAGCGGGTCACCGGCGTGATCTTCGCGCCGACGCGGGCCACGGCTCAGGCGATGCGGGCGGGCAGTCTCGACTTTCCCGTCGTTCTCATCGACCGCTCGGGGCCGCCTGGCGCCCATGACAGCGTCGTCCTCGACAATGCGGCAGCCTCCGCCGCCCTCGTCGACCATCTCGTCGCGCAGGGCTACGCGCGGATCGGCGGCGTGTTCGGCTCCACGAGCTCGACCGCGCAGGAGAGGCGTGCCGGCTACGAGGCGGCCATGGGCCGCCACGGCCTCGAGCCCGCGGCCCGCGCCTGCGCGCCGAACGCCCTCGCCGCGGAGGCGGAAGCCGGCCGCTGGCTCGCGGAGGACGGTCGGCCGGAGGCGCTGATCCTCTCGAACGGGCTGATGCTGATGGGCGCGGTGCGGGCAGCCCGCACGCTCGCCCTGCCGATCCCCGGCGCGCTGGCGCTGGCGGGCTTCGACAACGAGCCCTGGACGGAACTCCTCGACCCCGGCCTCACCGTGATCGAGCAGCCGGTGGCCGAGATCGGCGCGCAGGCGATGAGCCTGCTCTTCGACCGGCTGAAGAGCCCGGACCAGCCCGTGCGCAAGGTGGTGCTGAGCGGACGGACGGTGCTGCGCGGCTCGACGCGGAAGCCCTGATCAGCGCAGCTGCGGGCTGCGGCTCCCCAGACGCAGAAGAATCGCGACCGGGATCAGCCCGACCAGCACGATGAGGAGGGCGGCGACCGCCCCGTCCTCGTAGGTGCCGCGGGCGGCCTCGCCGTAGAGGTGGGTCGCGAGCGTCTCGACGTTGAGCGGACGCAGGAGGAGGGTTGCCGGCAACTCCTTCACGCAATCCACGAAGACGAGGAGGGCGCCACTCACGAGCGCCGGCCAGGTGAGCGGCAATTGCACCCGGGCGAGCGTCGCGACAGGCCCGCGCCCCAGCATGCGCGCCGCATCGGGCAGGGACCCGGGCACCCGCGACAGGCCCGCCTCGCAGGTGCCGATCGCCACGGCCAGAAAGCGCACGAGGTAGGCGGTGACGAGCGCCCCGCCGGTGCCGAGGCCGATCAGCGCGGGGGCCGCGCCGAAGACCGCGGTCGAGGCGGCGGCGAGTGCCGAATCGGCCGTGGCGAGAGGGCCGAGCAGGCCGATGGCGAGGATCGTGCCCGGCAGGGCGTAGCCGAGGCTCGCGACCCGGATCAGGGCCGTCCCCGCCCGCCGGGCGATCAGCCGCGGGCTCGCCGCCACGACGAAGCCGACCGCGCCCGCGATCAGCGTCGCCGCACCGGCGTAGAGCACGGTGCTGAAGATCTCGGCCGGCAGCGTCTCGGGCAGGCCGGCGCGCGCGATCCGTCCCGCGGCGGAAGCGGCGAGATATCCCGCCGGGATCAAGAAGCCGAGGGCGACGGGAGCGAGGCCGAGGAGGAAGGCCGCGGCGGCTTGAGGCCCCCTCAAGCGTGTGCGCGTGAGGCTCCGAGGGCGTTGGGCCGTACCGGCGAAGCCGCGCCCGCGCCGGGCCCAGCGCTCGGCGACGACGAGGCCGATCACGACGAGGAGCATCACGAGGGCGATCTGCGCGGCGCCCGGCAGGTCCGAGCGGTTGATCCAGGTGGCGTAGACCTGGACCGTGAGGGTGCGCACGCCCAGGAACTCGGCCGCGCCGATGTCGTTCAGCGCCTCCATCAAGGCGAGGCTCGTGCCGAGCGCCACCGCCGGCCGGGCCATCGGCAGCGCGACGCGGGCGAAGACGGCGCGCGGGCTGTGGCCGAGGGTGCGTGCGGCCTCCAGGAGATTGGCCGCCTGCATCAGGAAGAGCGCCCGCGTCGGCAGATAGACGTAGGGGTAGAGCACGAAGCCGAGGAGCAGGATGCAGCCGGGCAGCGACCGCAGCTCGGGCAATCGCAAATCGCGCGGACTGGCGATTCCGAAGAGGTCGCGCAGGCCGGACTGGACCGGCCCGAGCGGGTGCAGAAGGTCGAGATAGGCAAAGGCGACGATGTAGGTCGGGACCGCGAGCGGCAGCAGCAATCCGATCTCCAAGAGGCGCCGCCCGGGAAAGTCGTAGGCCGCGACGAGCCACGCCGCCCCGGTGCCGATCAGCGTGACCGCGAGCCCGACGCCGGCGAGAAGCCCCGCCGTCTGCAGGACCGCCTGCGGCAGCACGTATTCGAGGAGGTGCGGCCAGAGTTCCCCCGAGCCCTGCAGCGCGGCGTGCCCCAGCGAGACGAGCGGGCTCAGCACGAGCCCCGTCAATGCCAGGGCGCCGAGCGCCCAGGCGAGGGGAGGGGACCGGAGGGGCTGGGTGAGCGGCAGGCTCATGGAACGGGCCGGATGTCCGGATTCATCTTCGCGTCACCGGCCGAGGACAGGGACACCGGATGGGCGCTTCCTGCCCATGCGAGGTGGAGAAGCCCGTCAATTGTCGAAGCCGACCTTGTCGACGAGGAGGCTCGCGGCCTTGCGGTTGCGGGCGATCTCGGCGATCGGCGTATCGTCGATCTTGAGCGTGCCGAGCTCGACGAGGAGCGGGTCGACCGGCGCGCCCGGCTTCACCGGATACTCGTAATCGGTCTTGGCGTAGATGCCCTGCGCCTCGTCGGACACGAGATACTCGAGGAGCTTCACCGCCTCGTCGCGGTTCGGCGCATTCTTCGCCACCGCGGCGCCGGAGACGTTCACGTGCGTGCCGCCGTTCTCGAAGGTCGGCAGCACGACGCGGATCGCCTCGCCCCACTTCTTCTGCTCGGGTCCGCCGCGGCCAGAACGCATCAGCCCGACGTAGTAGGAATTGCCGAGGCCGATCTCGCAGGTCTCGGCCAGGATGTCGCGCGCCACGTCCCGGTCGCCGCCGGCCGGCTTCTTGGCGAGGTTCGCCTTGATGCCGCGCAGCCAAGCCTCCGTCTTCTCCGGGCCGTGCTTGACGAGATAGTGCGCGATCAGCGCCGTGTTGTAGGGGTGCTGGCCCGACCGCAGGCAGATCTTGCCCTTCCATTTCGGGTCGGCGAGGTCCTCGTAGGCAAGCGCCTTGAGGTCGGCGAAGTCCTTGGCGTCGGTGTAGGCGACGCGGGCGCGCGTGGAGAGCGCGAACCAGCGCCCCTCGGAATCGCGCAGCGAGCCCGGCACGGCCGCTTCCAGGGTCGAGGACTTCACCGGCTGTGCGAGGCCGCGATCCACGATCTCGATCAGGTTGCCGATATCGACCGTCATCAGGATGTCGGCGTTGGCGCGCTCGCCCTCCGCCGCCACGCGCTCGGCAAGGCCCTTCTCGACGAAGACGGTGTTCACCTTCACGCCCGATTTCGTCGTGTAGGCGTCGAGCAAGGGGCGGATCAGGCCGGGCTCGCGGGTGGTGTAGAGGTTGACCTCCGCCGCCTGCACCATCCCGGCAGACAGCAGACCCCCGCATGCCACGGCAATTCTCGCGACCGAGCCCAACATGATGCGTTCCCCAGCTTCGTTGCAGGAGCAAGGGAGGCATCGCGCAAGAAAAAGCAAGCACGAAGTCTTTGAATTAAAACGATTAAAAACTATTCCGCCGAGATGAGCACAGACTTCATGCGCCTCGATCGAGCGGGCGGTTTAATCCCGCGCGAGATCGAAAATCAGCGGCGACCCGCGCAGCACGAGACCGACCGGATCTCCCGGGCGCATCGGGTCGTCGGGGTGTGCTGCGAGGCTGAAGGGAGCCGCGATGCCATCGACCGCGATCTCGAGCGCCACGGTCGCGCCGAGGAAGCTGCGCCTGACGACGCGGCCCGGCGTTCCGTGGCCCGGCTCGGCAAGCCTGATCGTCTCCGGGCGCAGGCAGGCGAGGCGATTCGCGCCTTCGGGGGCACCTCCCGCGTCGAGGAGGCCGAAGGGGGTCTCGAGGTTTCCCCTGCGGCAGCGGGCGGGCATCTCGACGAGATCGCCGAAGAAGCGCGCCGCGAAGCGGGAGTTCGGCCGCTCGTAGAGATCCTCGCCCGTGCCGACCTGCACGATGCGACCGGACCGCATCAACGCGATCCGGTCACAGAAGGCGAGCGCCTCCTCGGGGTCGTGCGTGACGAGGAGCGTCGTCGTGCCGGTCTCGCGAAGCAGCCCGAACGTGTCGGCCCGAACCCGGTCGCGGGTGCGTCGATCGAGGTTGGAGAAGGGCTCGTCGAGGAGGAGGATGCGCGGACCCGGCGCCAGTGCCCGGGCGAGCGCCACGCGCTGGCCCTCGCCGCCCGACAGGGTTGCCGGGTAGCTCTCGGTCCGCTTCGCGAGCCCGACCTGCTCCAGCCGGCCCGCGGCGATCGCCCGGGCCTCGGTCCGCGATCGGCCACTGAGGCCGAAACGCACGTTCTCGCCGACCGTGAGGTGCGGGAACAGGGCGTAGTCCTGGAACATCAGGCCGATGCCGCGGGCTTCCGGCGGCACGCTCGCATCGACCGGCCGGCCGTCGAGGCGCACGGCGCCCGCGTCCGCGAATTCGAGGCCCGCCACCACGCGCAGCAACGTGCTCTTGCCGCAGCCGGAATCGCCGAGAAGCGCCACGATCTCGCCCGCGCGCACCACGAGCGAGACGCCTTCCAGGGCCTGGACGGTACCGAAGCGGCGGCCGACGCCGACAAGTTCCAGTCGAGGCGGCTCGGGCCCGGCATCGGCGGCTTGAAAATTCATCGGCGGGTCCGGCGGATCGATCCCGGCTCCTTAAACCATGAGCGGGCGCAAGCAACGCGCGCGAAGCGCGCCTGCATGCTAGCGTGGCTCGGGGAGCGTCGAATGGGGCAGGGGGGCGATCGGTCGGGAACGGGCGTAGGCGGCGCGCTCCCGCGCTTTCTGCTCCTCTACGGGCTCCTCTACGCGGCCTATGGCTGCCTCTCGCCGATCCTGCCGAACTTCCTCGCGGCGCGCGGCCTCTCGGCCCGTGACATCTCGCTGGTGCTCGCGGGCGCGCTTCTCGTGCGCCTCGCCGCCGGCCCGCTGGCGGGGCGCTTCGCCGACCGGCGCGGCACGGGGCGCGGCATCCTGGCGGCTGCGGCGGCGCTCGCGGGATTGGCCGCCCTCGGGCATCTGCCCGGGCAGGGCTTCCTCGTCCTTCTCACGGTCGGGCTCGTCTACGCGCTTGCGACCGCGCCGCTGGCGCCGCTCGCCGACGCCCTCGCCCTCGGTGCCGCCGAGGGCGGGCGCGCCTTCCAGTACGGCTGGGTCCGGGGCGCGGGAGCCGCCGCCTTCATCGGCGCGGCGAGCCTCGGCGGATGGCTCATCGCCGGCCACGGCCTCGCGGCCGCGGTCGCCGCGGGCGGCATCCTGTTCTGCGCCACGGCGCTCGCCGCCCGGCTCGTGCCCGCGGGCACACCCGCCGCGACGGAGCCGGGCGCCACGGTGGGGCTCTGGCAGGGTTTCTTCACGCTGCTCCGCAGCGGCGCCTACCGGCGCATCCTCCTCGTCGCGGCCCTCGTCGTCGGTGCGCACGCCATGCACGACACCTTCACGATGATCCTCTGGCGCGAGGCGGGGATCGGCGCGGGGCTCGCGGGCCTGCTCTGGTCGGAGGCGGTCGCGGCGGAAGTTCTGGTGTTCCTGCTCGCCGGACCGTGGCTGATCGGACGGCTCGGGCCGGGCCTCTGCCTCGCGCTTGCCGCCGGGGCCGGTGCCCTGCGCTGGGCCGTGACCGCCGAGACCGTCGCGCTGCCTGCGGTTGCCGCGATCCAAGTGCTGCACGGTCTCACATTCGCGCTCCTGCACCTCGCCTGCCTCAACCTGATCGCGGCCAACATCGCGCCCTGTCTTCGCGCGACGGCGCTGACCCTCTACGGGAGTCTCGGCGTCGGCCTCGCGACGGCGCTGCTGACGCTCGCTGCCGGCAGCCTCTACGCGACGTTCGGGGCTCGCGCCTTCTGGGCGATGGCGGCCCTCAGCCTCGCTGCAGTGCCGGTCGGGCTGAGCTTGCGCGCAACGAAGAGCCCGCCGTTCTCTGGAACGGGAACTGTACATATATAGAACAAACGGCAGACACGTCCCGGACCCGATGCCCCAGACCGCCGAGATCCTGATCCCGCTCGCCCTCGACACGGCCTACAGCTACGCCGTGCCCGCGGGCTTGAGCCTCGCCGAGGGCGACGTGGTGCAAGTGCCGCTCGGGCCCCGCGAGACGATCGGCGTGGTTTGGGGCGTCGCTGATAGCGCCTCCGGCTCGAACCTGCGGCCCGTGACGGGGCGGCTCGACGTGCCACCGCTGTCCGAGCCCCTGCGCCGCCTCGTCGACTGGCTCGCCCGCTACACACTCGCGCCGAAGGGCTCGGCGCTGGCGATGGCCTTGCGCCTGCCCGACGAGGCCGCGGCCCGCGAGAGCCTGCGCGTCGGCGTGCGGGCCTCCGGGCGGCCACCCGCCCGCGCCACGGCCGCCCGTACCAAGGTGATGGCGGTGGCCGCCGACAACGCGTTGCGGGGCAAGACCGCGCTGGCGAAGGAGGCCGGCGTCTCGATGAGCGTCGTCGACGGGCTGATCGATGACGGCGCCCTGGAGACGGTCGCACTGGAGCCCGAGCCCGTCGCGCGTCCGCCGGATCTCGACCACCCGCGGGTGCCTCTCTCGGAGGCGCAGGCGGCCGCCGCCCTGGACTTGCTGCCGCCCGAGGGCGATCCCGGCGCGACGCTCCTCGAAGGCGTGACGGGCTCGGGCAAGACCGAGGTCTATTTCGAGGGCGTCGCCTCGTGCGTGCGCGCCGGGCGGCAGGCGCTGATCCTGATGCCCGAGATCGCGCTCACGGCCCAATTCCTCGACCGGTTCGCGGCCCGGTTCGGGGTGCGCCCGGCGGCTTGGCATTCCGGCATCGGCGGCAAGCGGCGCGAGCGCATCCGCGCCGGCGTCGCCGCGGGCGAGATCGCAGTCGTGGTCGGAGCCCGCTCGGCTCTGTTCCTGCCGTTTTCCAGGCTCGGCCTCATCGTCGTCGATGAGGAGCACGAATCCGCCTACAAGCAGGAGGACGGCGTCCATTACCACGCCCGCGACATGGCGGTGGTGCGGGGCAAGCTTGAGGGCTGCCCCGTCGTGCTCGCCTCCGCGACGCCCTCCATCGAGACGCGGGTCAACGCGGAGAAGGGCCGCTACCGCCATGTCGTCCTGCCGGAGCGCTTCGGCGGCCGGCGCCTGCCCGATATCCGGGCGGTCGACATGCGCCTCGACAAACCCGAGCGCGGCCGCTTCCTGGCACCTCCCATGATCGATGCGGTGAGGCACAACCTCGCGGCCGGCGAGCAGACCCTCCTGTTCCTCAACCGCCGAGGGTATGCGCCGCTCACCCTCTGCCGCGCCTGCGGCCATCGCTACCAGTGCCGCAACTGCTCGACCTGGCTCGTGGAGCATCGGTTCCGCCGGGCGCTCGTCTGCCACCAGTGCGGCTACGCCGAGCGCAAGCCCGAGGCTTGCGTGGAATGCGGCGCCTTCGATCATCTGACCCCCTGCGGGCCGGGCGTCGAGCGCATCGCCGAGGAGGTGGCGGAGCTGTTCCCGCAGCAGCGGATCGTCGTCCTGTCGAGCGACTTCCCCGGCGGCGCCGAGCGCCTGCGCGCCGAATTGCAGACCGTCGCGGAGGGAGGCTGCGACATCGTCATCGGCACGCAGCTCGTGGCCAAGGGCCACAATTTCCCGCACCTGACCCTCGTCGGCGTGCTCGACGCCGATATCGGCCTGACCAGCGGCGACCCCCGGGCGGCCGAGCGCACCTTCCAATTGCTGCAGCAGGTCACGGGGCGCGCGGGACGCGGCGAGAAGCCCGGCCGGGCCCTCGTCCAGACCTACCAGCCGGACCATCCGGTGATCGCGGCCCTCCTCTCGGGCGATGCCGCGCGCTTCTACGCCGAGGAGATCGCCGCCCGCGAGGCGGCGGGCCTTCCGCCCTTCGGGCGTCTCGCGGCGCTGATCGTCTCGGCGAACGAGCGGGAGGCGGCGGAGGCCCACGGGCAGGCGCTCGCCCGCGTCGCCGATCCGCCCGCCGGGATCACGGTGCTCGGGCCGGCCGAGGCTCCGCTCGCGCTCATCCGAGGCCGCTGGCGCTTCCGGCTGCTCGTCAAGACGGAGCGCGCCATCGACCTTCAGGCCTATCTGCGGGACTGGCTCGCGCGGGGGCCGAAGGTGCGCGGCAACGTCAAGGTCGCGATCGACGTCGACCCGCAGAGCTTTTTGTAGGAACCTAAAGGCCCTGTTCGTCGTCGTTCGACGGTCCAGAAGGAGCGTGCACGTGCTGAGCTACGAGAAGAAGGCGGATTCGAACGTCGCCGAGATCGTCGTCGACGGGAAGATCAGCGACGAGGAGATGAACGCCGTGATGACGGCGATGAAGGCCGATCTCGACGGGGGCGGCAAGATCAAGCTCCTGGAGGATATCCGCAGCTTCCAGGGCATGGAGCCGGCGGCCTTCTTCAAGGATCCGCGCTTCGGCCTGTCGATGATGAAAGGGGTGAGCCACGTCGCCCTGGTCACGGACGCGACATGGCTGAAGGCGCTCGCCGAGACCTTCAGCTTCGTGTCTCCGGCGCAGATCAAGGTGTTCGAGCGCGCCCGTCTCGACGAGGCGCGCAGCTGGCTCGCCGGAGCGGCCTGAGGCGCTCGCGCCTCACTCGGCCTGGGCGACCTGCGAGCTGTTGCGGCGGGCCGTCCAGCGACCCGAGCAGAGAGCCGAGACCTTCCAAGTGCCGCCGCCCGAGCGGGCCTGGAGGCGGCCCGAGACGTTGCCGCTCGCGGTGCCGTTCGAGACGCTGAGGCCGACCGTGCCGTCCGGGCCGACATGCCCGCTCATCCGCGCGCCGCCGCCGGAGACGAGGCGCACCTGCCCCTCCTGCACCGCGACCGCGTAGCTGTAGCGGCTGTCGCAGAGACCGCTCTCGGTCACCAGTTCCACCGACCAGGTTCCGTTGAAGTTGCCACCGTCCGCAGCCTGGGATGTGGACAGAGCCGGCGCGAGAAGGCCGGCGCTGAGCGCGAGAATGGTGGCAAGCTTCGTCATGGAACCCCCTCGGACGACGATCGAGACACGGCCGAGCCCGCCGGGGCGGTCAGCCTTATCGGTTTTGGGCCTGTTGCCCGACGCGATGTGAATGAAACCCGAATATTGGTGGGAAGCGGCGAGAATATGACGCGCCGTGCGGCCCGGCACACGAAGATCTGATCGAGCTTCAGCGTGGCTGTTCGCCCTCCGTGCAGCCCTCGATCGTGGCCTGACGGGGGTGTGACCACGGCCGCCGGCGCGCGAGCCTTGGAACTGCTACGCTCGTCGCATCGTTGCTTTGACCGAGACGAGCCCCAGCGTCGACCTCACGGCGCTCAGCGTCGGCCGGACGGTCGGGCGTCGGGGCTGCCCTTCATGCCATCAGGAGAATGCCATGCGCCCGTTCCTCGCCGTCATGACGCTCGCAGCCTGCCTCCCGGCCGGTGCCGCTGCGGCCCAGACCACCATCATCGAGCGGGAGGCGCCCCCGCGCGCCGTGGTGATCGAGCGCGATCCCGTGGTGGTCGAACGCCGTGTCGTGCCCGTCGAGCGGGAGCCCGGCTGCGAGACGCGAACGGTCACGCGGACCGAGGAGGACGGTTCCACCACGACGGTCCGTCGCGAGCGCTGCGACTGAGCCGTATCGAGGTCCCTCAGACCAGGGCCTCGATACGGCAGACGACGCCGTCCGGCTCGAAGGCGAGGTCGACGGTGCCGTGCAGCTCCGCAGCGAGGCCGCGCTGAAGAAGGCGCGATCCGAAGCCGCGGCGGAGCGGCGCGGTGACCGGCGGGCCGTCGCGCTCCGTCCAGGACAGGCGCAGGCCTCGCTCGACGGTCGCGGCGTCAATGGGCGGATCGATCGCCCAGGATATCTCGACCCGCCCCGCCTCCACCGAGAGGGCCCCGTACTTGATGGCGTTGGTGGCGAGTTCGTGCAGCGCCAGGGCCAGCGAAAGGGCGGCGTTCGGGCTGAGACGGAGGGAGGGGCCCGAGGTCACCACCTGCCGGCCCTGCACGCCGAGCCCGCCCTCGAGCGTCGCGCGCACCACCTCGGCGAGGTCGGCCCCTTCCCAACTCTCGCTGGTGAGGAGGTCGTGGGCGCGCGCCAGCGCCACGAGGCGCGCGGTCAGGTCGCTTCTCGCCTGGTCGAGGTCGCGGGCGGCCCGCAGGGTCTGGCTGGCGATGCCCTGGACGACGGCGAGGGAATTCTTCACGCGGTGATTCAGCTCGTTCACCATCAGCTGCCGCCGCTCCTCGTTGCGGTGGCGCTCGGTGATGTCGCGGAAGAACACGGACAGGCCGGTCGGGCCCGGATAGATGCTGCTCTCGACCCAGCCGCCGAGCGCCTCCGAGAAGTATTCGAGGCGCTGCGCGCTGCCGAGCACCGAAGCGCGCAGGTGCGCCCGCCGGATCTCGCTGTCGGGCGCCCGGTCGAACACGTCCCAGATGACCTGCCCGATCAGCCCGTCCCGCGGGCGGCCCCACAATTCCTCGGCCTTGCGGTTGACGTAGGTGAAGCGGTCCTGCGGGTCGATCGCGTAGAAGGCCTCCGAGATCGTCTCGAGGATCTCGCGCATCTGGCTGTGGGACGCGGCGAGCGCCTCCTCCGCCCGCAGCCGCTCGGTGACGTCGTGCCCCTGCACGAAGATGCCCGTCACCGTGCCCGAGGCGTCGATGATGGGCTGGTAGATGAAGTCGAGGTGGAACAGCGTCCGCTCGGCCGCGCTACCGCGGTGGAGTGTGATGGGCTGCGCCCGCCCGATGAAGGGTCGTCCGGTCCGGTAGACCTCGTCGAGGAGGAGGAAGAACGCCTGATCCTCCAGTTCCGGCAGCGCCTCGCGGACGCTCAGGCCGATCAGGTCGCGCGCGCCGACGATGTCGAGATAGGCCGCGTTGGCGAGTTCGAAGACGTGGCTCGGTCCCGTGAGCACGGCCATGAAGCCGGGGGCCTGATCGAACAGGCTGCGCAGGCGCAGGCGCTCGGCATCGAGCAGCCGGTTGGTGTGGGAGACGGCCTCTGCCCGGTGAAACACGTCCGTCTCGATCCGCGCGACGACGCCCGGCGCGTTCTCGGGCCCGCGGCTGCGCAACCGGTGCAGTTCGGTCACGTCCACCGTGTGCTGCAGGATGAGGGCGACGGCGCCCGAGGCATCGAGAAGCGGCGTGTGCGTGGCGCTCCAGTAGCGCTCCTCGAAACCGCCCTCCGGGCGCGCGATGTCGTAGCGGATCAGGGGCAGGTGATCGACTTGTCCCGTCTCGAGGACGCGCTCGAGCGAGGCGCGCAGGACGTCAGCGCCGCCGTCGCTCGGGAAGGCCTCGAACATGCTCCTGCCGACGAGTTCGGCGCGCTCGCGCATCGTCACCCGCAGGTAGGCGTCGTTCATGTCGACGAGGGCGAAGCGGGTGTCGAGCAGGACGTAAGGATTCGGCGAATGCGAGAAAATCAGCGAGAAATCGATCGGCGGCACCTTCAACGCGCTCGAAAGCATTTCCATACCGCGCACAGACGAGGGTGCGATAATTAATCTGCATCAATTCAGGGCCGCAGCCGGCCTGTGCCGCCACCCTCGTCACGGTTAGCGGAAGACCTCGGTGTTTAGCATGCGGGAACACCTGGGCAAGCGGGCTCGCTCGACGTGGTGAAGGCGCGCCGAGCCCCCGCGCGCCATCCTCAAGCCGGGATGCGAACGGTCGCGCGCAATCCGCCGAGCGGGCTCTCCTGAAGGGTCACGTCGCCGCCATGGGCGCGGGCGATATCGCGGGCGATGGCGAGGCCGAGGCCGGATCCGCCCGCGTCCTGGCGGGCGTCGTCGAGGCGCACGAAGGGCTTGAACACCTCCTCGCGGCTCTCTGGGGGGATGCCAGGCCCGTCGTCGTCGATCGAGACCAGGAAGGCGCGGTCCTCCTCGCGGGCGGAGATCGCCACCGTCTCTCCGTAGCGTGCGGCGTTGGCAGCGAGGTTGAACAGGCAGCGCCGCAGGGAATCCGGCCGCACGGTGACGAGGGGCGACCCGGACAGCTCGACCGCGGCGACGTGTGCGCCCAGGCGCTCGACGTCCGTGCGCAGATCCTCCAGGAGCGCCCGCATGTCGGTGGGGGCGGCGGGCTCGGCGGAGTCGCCCCGGGCGAAGGCGAGGTAGCCCTCCAGCATCCGGCTCATCTCGTCGACGTCGCGGGAAAGGTCCTCGACCTCCGGCGTCTGATCAACGAGGGCGAGCGAGAGCTTGAAGCGGGTGATGATGGTGCGCAGGTCGTGGCTGACCCCGTTCAGCATCGTCGTGCGCTGCTCCATCGCCCGCTCGATGCGCCGCTTCATCTCGATGAAGGCGTGACCCGCGGCCCGCACCTCGCGGGCGCCCCGGGGCCGGAACTCGATGTCGCGGCCCTTGCCGAATCCCTCGGCCACCGCGGCGAGCCGCAGGATCGGCTTGATCTGGTTGCGCAGGAACAGGATCGCGACGCCGAGGAGCACCATCGACGAGCCGATCATCCAGACGAGGAAGATGTGGGAGTTCGAGGCGTAGGCCTGGCTCCGCCGCGCCGTGATCCGCATCACTCCGTCGGGGATCGCGACGCGGATCTCGATGAGGTTCGAGCGTCCCACCGTATCGATCCAGAAGGGGCGCCCGATCTGGCGCTTGATCTCGTCGGAGAGCGCCTCGTCGAGGATCGAGAAGAAGGGCCTCGGCCCCGGCACCGGGAGCTTGGCGCCCTTCAGGATGTCGAGATCGAGGCTGAGGCGCTCGCTCGCGATCCGGGTCAGGGTCTCGGCGTCCCTGGTCTGCGGGTAGCTCTCGTAGATGTCGATCAGGGCGGCGATGTCGGCCGTCACCGCCGATGACAGACGCTTCGTCACGAGCTGCCAGTGCCGCTCCATGAAGGTGTAGGCGATCACCGACTGGAGCAGGACGACGGGCGCGATGATGATGATCAGCGAGCGGGCGTAGAGGCCCTTCGGCAGGGCGTCGCCGATGGCCCGGGAGAAGCGCTTCCACAGGGTCCTCGGTCGCCGCACGCCCGGCGGCCGGGCCTCGCGCCCGGCATCCTGCTGCCGGGCGAGATCCGCCTGTCGCGCGAGGTCGGGATCCTGCGCGTTCATCGCGCCCGTCAGTCGACGGCCAGGCGGTAGCCGACGCCGCGGACCGTCTGCAGGAAGGTGGGGTTGGCCGGGTCGACCTCCGTCTTGCGGCGGAGCCGGTTGATCTGGACGTCGATGGTGCGCTCGGCCGCGGCACCCCCATTGCCCGCGAGCGCCTCGCGCTCGACATTGGCGCCCCCCGCCGCCGCGAGGATCGTCAGGATCTCGCGCTCGCGCTCGGTGATGCGGATCATCTCGTCCTCCCGGCGCAACTCGCCCCGGTCGAGCCTGTAGGAGAAGGGCCCGAAGGTCACGGTCTCGCCCCCTGCGTCCCGGCGCGGGCCGGCGTTGCGGTTGATGATGTTGTTCAGCCGCAGGATCAACTCGCGGGGCTCGAAGGGCTTCGGCAGGTAATCGTCGGCGCCGATCTCCAGGCCCGTCACCCGATCGTTGGTGTTGGAGCGGGCCGTCAGCATCAGGATCGGAACCCGCGAGGTCTCGCGGACCTTGCGGGCGTAGTCGAAGCCGCTCTCGCCCGGCATCATCACGTCGAGGACCATCGCGTCGAAGACGAGGCTCTGGGCCTTGGCCCGGGCCTCGGCGGCGTTCGCCGCGGCGGTGACGCGGAAGCCCTGCTCGAACAGGTAGCGGGAGAGGAGTTCGCGCACGCGACGGTCGTCGTCGACCACGAGGACGTGGGGTGCTTGGTCCGAGAGCTCGCAGCGCGATCCGGAAGCCGTGGCGCTCATCAGGCGGCCCCTTTCGTGCGCCGGGCCATCAGGCGGCGCACCGCGGCGCGCTCGTCGGGCTCGATCATGGAGAGGAGGAAGCTGTGGGCCGAGGTCGAGGCACCCGACGGCAGCGTCTCGCCCGCCTCGACCGGGTCGGCGAGGGCGCGGGCCAAGCGCCGGGCCTGGACGCGGGTGAGGTCGGCCGCGAGGTCGGCGCCGGCGCGGCTGCAGAACAGGAGCCGCTGGCGCCGGTCGCTCGTGCCGGTCTTCTGCTCGATGTAGCCCTGCTCGATCAGATCCTTGAGCACCCGGTTGAGGCTCTGCTTGGTGATCCGCAGGATATCGAGGAGTTCGGCGATCGTGAGACCGGGATAGCGGTCGACGAAATGCAGCACCCGGTGATGCGCCCGTCCGAAGCCGTACTCGGCGAGGATCCGGTCCGGATCGCCGACGAAATCCCGGTAGGCGAAGAACAGCAGCTCGATCAGGTCGTCGCTGGCGGTCCCGGCCCGGTCCGCCTGCGCGCCCATCGGAGCCTCGGCAGCTCCCGCCAGATCCGCCTCTTGCCTCGTCATGGGTCGTGTCACGTCGGCATCGATCCCGATATAAGTCAGTGTTGTTGACATATCTCAGCCCGGTTGATACCCGTCAAGCCTTCCGGCAAGACAGGCTCGCCCCCGGGCGCCCGCCTGCCGGCCATCAAGCCTGATCCGATCGATCCCGCGGCACGAAGCGGATTCGGCCGCGCGAGAAGGAAGTACCCGCCATGTCCGTGATCCCGTTCGACGAGCGCGAGGGCACCATCTGGTTCGATGGCGCCATGGTGCCGTGGCGGGAGGCCAAGATCCACGTACTCACCCACGGTCTCCACTACGGATCGGCCGTGTTTGAGGGGGAGCGGGCCTATGGCGGGCGCATCTTCAAGAGCCTGGAGCATTCGGAGCGCCTGCGCCGCTCGGCCCAGCTCCTCGATTTCGAGATCCCCTACAGCGTCGCCGAGATCGAGGCGGCGAAGGAGCTCGTGCTCAAGACGAGCGGCCTGAGCGACGCCTACCTGCGGCCGGTCGCCTGGCGCGGCTCCGAGATGATGGGCGTGGCCGCCCAGCAGAACACGATCCACCTCGCCATCGCGGCCTGGGAATGGCCGAGCTACTTCGACCCGGCCACCAAGATGAAGGGCATCCGCCTCGACATCGCGGATTACCGCCGGCCGGACCCGCGCACGGCGCCGTCGACCTCGAAGGCGGCGGGTTTGTACATGATCTGCACGATCTCGAAGCACCGGGCCGAGAACAAGGGCTATGCCGACGCCCTGATGCTCGACTGGGAGGACAACGTCGCCGAGTGCACCGGTGCGAACGTCTTCTTCATCCGTGACGGGGTGATCCACACGCCGAAGGCGGACCGCTTCCTGAACGGGCTCACCCGCCAGACCGTGATCGATCTCGCGCGCCGCCGCGGCTTCGAGGTGGTGGAGCGTCGCATCCGGCCCGAGGAGATGGAGGGCTTCTCCGAGTGCTTCATCACGGGCTCGGCCGCCGAGGTCACGCCCGTCGCGGAGGTCGGCCCCTACCGGTTCACGCCGGGTGCGATGACGAAGACTCTGATGGACGACTACCTCGCCGAGGTGCAGCCGAAGGCGCACGCGGCCTGAGGCCGCACGGGTTCCGGCGAGGGATGCTCGCCGGAACCTGCTCGGCATCCTCGCGTTGAGCAGAACATTTCAAGAACGAAAGGTTCTGTCATGACCAAGGCGCAGGCGAAGGCCGGTCCGACCAACCCGAAGACCGACCCGAAGGACGTTTCCAATCAGATCAAGGATCCGGACCAGTGGACCACCGGCGGCGAGCCGATGACCGGCGCGCAGGCCTCTTACCTCAAGACCCTCTCCGAGGAGGCGAAGGAGCCGGAGGCATTCGATCCGGATCTCGACAAGGCCGAGGCCTCGAAGCGGATCGACGCGCTCCGGAAGGACGCCGGGCGGGACGGGTGACGCAGCGCCGGCCGGGAGGGGCCTTGCCCCCCTCACGGCCGCGGATCGCCGCTGTCTCCGGAAGCGCGGCTTGTCCGTCGGTCGGCGGGGCTGGACTTTCCTTCGGGCGGGAGAGGATTGTCGTTTCCTCGACGCGCACAGTTTTCTCTCGACGATCCGCTTAAAGTATCTGCAAGAGACGGCCGCTACACTCCCTTGCGCCGCGGGTTGCGGCCGGGGGCAGGGTCGATGGCGAAGCCGGTCGTACAGGAGGAGGCCACGGCCTCCGGCCGCGCGCGTCGCCTCACCGCTCTCCTCCTCGCACTCGGGTGCGATCGACGCGGGGCCACGGCTATCGAGTACGCGATGATCGGCGCCTTGATCTTCGCCGTCGCGGCGGGGGCGATCAGGCTGTACGGATCGAAGTTGAACGGCGTCTACGACCGGATCGGAACGACGATCGGGTCGAACCTGAACTGAGGGTCCTCGGCCTCAGCGCGGCGTCGGCTTGCCGGGTTTGCGGGCCGTCTTCGTCGCCTCCTTGGCCGCGGCCGGCCGGCTCGGCGATGTTCTGCCCGCAGAGCCGCCCGAGCCGGATCTCGGCGCCCGGGACGGCGGCTTCGCCGCCGGTATGGGAGGCTGCCCCGCCTCCTCCTTCGCGCCGCCCTTCGGATCGGACCAGAAGGCGTCGAAGATGTCCTGCATCGCCTTGACGTTCTGCTCCTGCACCTCGGCGCCGGTCTGGAGCATCTTGTTGAACATGTCCAAGGGCTGAGCCTCCGGCGAAGCCTTCTCCACCGGCGGCGGGCTCGGGGGCTGGGGCGCGACCGGCGCGGCCTGCGGGTTCTGCGGCGGGGCAAAGGCCCGCAGCATGTCCCCCCAGAAGCTATTGGCCATGAGGTAGGGATTGCTGCCCTCCGCCTCGGGCTTGGCGGCCGGCTGCAGGGCCGGCGGAGTTTGATTGAGCATCATGTGCACGATGCTCGCCACCACCATGCCCGCCATCAGCGGCAGCATCTGGCGTACCACCTGCGAGCCCACGCCGCTCGCGGCGGACGCCTGCTGCACCACCGCCTGGGCGAGCATCGGAGAGCCGAAGAGCTGCCCGAGCATCAGCTCGGGCGCCTGCGCGGCCGGCGGCTTCGCCCCCTGCAGGGGGAATCCGAAGAGCTGCCCGAAGCCCGTCGGGTCGCTCGAGGCATTGCGTTGAAGGCCGATGGTAAAGGCCGGAAGCAGGGCCTCCATGGCGCGGCGGGTCTGGTCCGTCGTCAGGCCGAATTGCTGGGCGAGGCCCTGCATCCCGGCGCTCTGGCCCTGGAGCATGTCGATCGGGTTGAACATGGCCTGTGGCCTCATGAACGGGCGTCGCGGCCGAGCCCGGCCAGCATACGCGTACCAGCGTGGAAGTGTGTCCCATCCGCTGCCGGCTGACCAGCGTCCGCGGCCTTTTGCCGGTCCGGCCCCGGATTCCGCCGTGGATGGGCCAGCTTGCTCAGACCGGCGCGCTCCCGTGCGCAGGGCCCGCGGCGAGCGTGGCCTCGGCCGTGAGCAGGGCCTCGGCCGGCGGCGGGATCGCGGAGCGGAGCGACCGGGCGCGGCGCTCCAGCCGCGTGACGGTGCGGAAAGCGAGCACGATGCCGAGGCCGCCGAACAGGAGCGAGCCGAGCCCCACCCCTGCGATGACGCCCGGCGGTCCGTAGAGCGCCGCGCCCGCGAGAGCGGGCGGCATCGTACCAAGCGTCGCCCGACCCCAGTTGAGGCCCGTCGAGAGGAAGGGGAAGCCGAGATTGTTGAAGGAGGCGTTCGACAGGAACAGGAGGCCGTTGAAGAACCAGACGGCGCCGCTCACGCGGCAGAAGAAGGCGAAGAGGTCGCCCGCGCCGCCGTGCAGCTCGAATAGCGCGGAGAGCGGCCCGCAGGCGGCCACGAGCGCCGCCCAGACCACGAGGACGTAGACGGCCGTGACGCAGGCGCCGGTGCGCAGCACGCCGCGCATGCGGTCGAACCGGCCGGCGCCCCAGTTCTGGCCGAGGATCGGGCCGATCGAGCCCGACATCGCGAAGAGGCCGCCGAAGGCGACGGGCGTGAGCCGGTCGATCACCGCGTTGCCGGCGATCGCCTCCGGCCCGAAGCCGGCGAGCGCGTGGGCGACGAAGGCGCTGGCGACGGAGGGCGCGAGGTTGGTCAGCACGGCGGGGATCGCGATCTTCAGCATGAGGGTCGCGTCGGAGATCACATCGGAGAGGCGCGGCCGGGTCAGCAGACGGTGATCCCGCACGCCCCACCAGCCGATCAGCGCGAAGGTGGCGCGCGCCGCGCAGGTCGCGAGCGCCGCCCCGTCGACGCCGAGCCCGGCCCCGAAGATGAGGAGCGGGTCGAGCCCCGCCGTGACGAGGCCGCCGCCGAGGGTGACGTACATGGCCTGGCGCGCGGCGCCGACCGCGCGCAGGAGCCCGGAGAACATCAGGCCGGGTGCCATCAGCACGTTCGAGGGCAGGGCGATCCAGAGGAAGCGCTCGGCGATCGGGAGGGTGTCGGCGTCGGCTCCGATGACGCGCAGCAGCGGCCCCAGCAAGGGCAGCATCACCAGAACGAGGGCGATCGACACGACGAGCCCGTGCAGGGTCGCCGAGGTGGCCAGCCGTCGGGCGAGCCGGTCGTCGCCCGCCCCGATCGCCCGCGAGACGAGGGCGCCGGCCGCGATCATCAGGCCGATATTGATCGAGACCGCGAAGAACTGGACGATGGTGGCGAAGCCCACCGCCGCGGTGAGCCGCGGGTCGCCGAGCTTCGAGACGTAGAGGAGCGAGAGCAGGTCGACGACGAAGATCGCCATCAGGCCGATCGAGCCGGTGCCGCTCATCACGATCACGTGGCGCAGGATCGAGCCCTCGACGAAGCGCGCGCCCTCGCGCGGCGCCGTCTCCTCGCCGCGCCGGACCGGTTCCTCACGCATCCGGGCGGCCGTCCTGGGTCTCGAGCGCCCGGTTGGCCGCCTCGCGGCGTTCGTGGCCGATGATGTCGCGGGTCTCGGCATTGAGCGCGCGGGCGGGCCGCTGCGGTGCGGTGAGCGGCTCGGGCTTCAACTCGCCCGTGAGGCTGCGCATCCAGCCGGACCCGTCCGGCAGGGCGCCCGCCTGCTGCAGGACGAGGCGGGCGACGTCGCGCTTGCGGACGTCGTCCGTGCGCCGCCCCGCCGCCTCCGCCGAGAGGCCGAGCGCTTCAAGCGTCGCGCGGCCGAAGGCGAGGGCGGATTCCGAGGTCTCGCGCAGCTGGAAGTCGACGTCGCGGTTCATCAGTTCGACGGCGTGCGTCCGGTCGTAGGCCCGCACGTAGGTGCGCACGCTCTCGAACTCCTCGTGCACGATGTCGACGATCTTCAGCGCGGCGTCCTGATCGTCGATGCAGATGCAGACGATCTCGGCCCGTCCGATGCCGGCCGCCCGCAGCACGTCGAGGCGCGTGCCGTCGCCGTAGTAGATCCGGAAGCCGAAGCGCGAGGCGGAGCGGATCTGCTCCACGTCCTTGTCGATGACGGTGACGCCGACCCCCTCCGCCAGGAGCACCTGGGTCAGGATCTGCCCGAAGCGGCCGAAGCCGATGAGGAGCACGCGCGCCTCCGTGCTCTCGACGACGTCGAGGGCCTGCTCCTCGGCAACCTTCGGTCGCCGGGCGAGTGCCGCGTCGAGGCCCTTGGCCGCCACGGGCCCGATCAGCATGGTGAGCGCGGCGAGCGCCACGGCGAAGCGGGTGGCGTTGGCGTCGATCAGGCCGAGCCCCCCCGCCACGGGCAGCAGCACGAAGGCGAACTCGCCGGCCGGCGCCAGGATGGCGGCCCCCCGGACCGCGTCGAGCCAGGGCGAGCCGAACAGGCGGAAGAGGCCGGCCACCAGCGCGACCTTGAGCAGGATCGCGCCCGCGGTCGCCCCGAACAGGATCGGCCAGAGGCTCTTCACGAGGCCGCCGTCGATCGACATGCCGACGCTCATGAAGAACAGGCCGAGCAGCATGCCGCGGAAGGGCTCGATGTCGGCCTCGAGCTGGTGGCGGAAGTTCGATTCGGCGAGCAGGATGCCGGCGAGGAACGCGCCCATCGCCATCGAGAGCCCGACCTCCTGCATCAGGAGCGCGGTGCCGAGCACCACGAGCAGGGCTGCCGCCGTCATCACCTCGCGGGCGCCGCTTGCCGCGAGCAGGCGGAAGAACGGGTTGAGGCCGTAGCGCCCGACCAGGACCACGGCGAGGATCGCGGCGAGCGCCTTGCCCGTCGACTGGACCGCTTCGCCGAACCAGACGCCCTCGCCCCCGCCTCCGCCCGCCGAGGCGAGGAGCGGCATCAGGGCGAGGATCGCCACCACCGAGAGATCCTGGAACAGGAGCACCGCGAAGGCCCGCCCGCCATAGGGCGTACCGAGGTCTCCGCGCTCCTCGAGGAGCTGCAGCGCGACGGCCGTCGCCGAGAGCGCCAGTGCGATCCCGACCACGGTCGCGGCCGCCGGCGTCAGTCCGAACAGGAGGGCGGCTCCCCCGAGCGCCGTCGCGCAGACGAGGAGCTGCGCCGTGCCGAGGCCGAAGATGTCCCGCCGCATCGAGACGAGTTGGGACAGGTGCAATTCCAGCCCCACGATGAACAGGAGCAGCACCACCCCGATCTCGGCGACGCTCGCCGCCGTCTCGGGCTCGGCGATCAGCGAGAAGCCGAACGGTCCGATCAGGACGCCCGCCACGAGGTAGCCGAGCACCGCGCTCTGGCCGATGAGGCGGAAGATCGGCACGCCGATCACCGCGGCCGACAGAAAGGTCAGGACCGGCGGCAGGAAGCTCGCATGTTCCGTCGGGCTCGCCATGGGGCCGGTCGGTCGTCCTTCGTGGGAGGCGTCAGCGGAACCCGTTCTTAGACCGGGCCGCCCGCCGGGGCGAGCTTGCGCGCGTGAGTTTCCTCACGCCGCGCGGCCCTCGACGTCGCTCCGGGCGGGACATAGATGTGCGCACCATGACGATCCGCCTTCCTCTCCTCGCCCTCCTCACCGCCCTCTGCCCGCTCGCGGCACCGCCCGCGGCCGCACAGACCGCCCTGACCCTCACGGGTACCTGCGAGCGCCTCGTGATCGGCGGGCAGGACCTCAGCGCCTCCTGCCGCGGCACGCTGATGAACACCGTGGCGCGCAGCCGGACGAGCTTCGGCTTCGCGTCGAGCGAGGGCCAGAGCCTGACCTTCAGTGGCACGGGCGCCCAGCAGGAGCGCACGGAGGAGAGCGATCCGCTCCAGCCGATCAACCTCGTCAGCCCCGGCAGATCCGGGCCGGAGGGCGTCGTCCAGACGCCCACGCCGGCGGTCGGGTCCTGCCGCTTCTCCACGCCGGGCGCGGGAAAGACCGCGATCACCTGCGAGGCGAGCGCGGGCGGCAAGGACTATGCCGGCACCTTCGTCACGGATGCCAAGCCCGCCGAGAGCGCTCAGAAGCCTTGAGGGGGGCCGAGCGCGGCTGTTTCTTTGGGTCGCCCGGGGTGGTCGCGGACCCCGGCCGACCCCATGTAAAGCCTCGCGTTTTCTCCTACAGAGTGTTGGAAGCGGGATGCCCGCGATCCGCGTGACGACAGAGCGATCTCACGACGCAGAGTCGCCTCGGGCGCGATCGAGCCGGGATCGCGCGGTCAGCCCGCCTCCACCATCGGCCGTTGCCGCGAGGACAAGATGTTGAACGACGCTCCCGTGACCGGCGCCCCCGCGGGTGCCGGAACCGCCGACCTGATCCGGGACACGACCACCGCGAGCTTCCGCCAGGACGTCATCGCCGAGTCGATGAACCGGCCGGTTCTCGTCGATTTCTGGGCGCCCTGGTGCGGCCCCTGCAAGCAGCTGACGCCCGTGCTGGAGAAGGCCGTGACGGCCGCGGGCGGCAAGGTCGTGCTCGCCAAGATGAACATCGACGAGCACCCCTCGATCGCGGGTCAGCTCGGCATCCAGTCGATCCCGGCCGTCATCGCCTTCCAGCGCGGCCAGCCCGTGGACGGCTTCATGGGCGCGGTGCCGGAGAGCCAGATCAAGACCTTCATCGAGCGCCTCGCCGGCCCGTCCGGCCCGACGCAGATCGAGGAGCTGATGACGGAGGCCGAGGCGGCGATCGCGGAGGGCGATCTCGCGGGGGCTTCCGAACTCTACGCGGCCGTGCTCGGCCAGGAACCCGACAACGTCGCGGCGCTGGCGGGCCTCGCCAAGATTCAGCTCGACGCGGGTGAACTGGAGAACGCCAAGCAGGTCCTCGCCATGGTTCCGGAAGCCAAGGCGAACGATCCCGCGCTCGCCGGCATCCGGGCCGCGATCGAGCTCGCCGAGCAGGCCGCCTCCCTCGGCGATCTCGCCGGCCTGCAGCGGCAGGTCGAGGCGAACCCGGACGACCATCAGGCCCGCTTCGACCTCGCCCTCGGCCTCAACGCCCGGGGTGAGCGGGCGCAGGCGGTCGACCACCTGATCGAGATCCACCGGCGGGATCGGGAATGGAGCGAGGGCGGTGCGCGCAAGCAACTCCTCCAGTTCTTCGAGGCGTGGGGGTTGATGGACCCGGACACGATCCGCGGACGTCGCAAGCTCTCGACGCTGCTGTTCGCCTGATGCCCGGCGGGGCGGGGGAGGTGCCATGAGCACGCATGCGGGCTTCAAGGGGCCGGCGGATTGTCCCGCCGTGATCCCGGTCTTTCCCCTCCCCGGCGCCCTGCTGCTGCCGCGGGGGCAGATGCCCCTCAACATCTTCGAGCCGCGCTATCTCGCCATGGTGGACGACGCGCTGCGCACCGACCGGATCATCGGCATGATCCAGCCGGATGCGGAAGGCGGCGGCTCGCCGATGGCGCCCCGGCTCTACCGGGTCGGCTGCGCGGGCCGGGTGACGCAGTTCGCCGAGACCGGGGACGGCCGCTACCTGATCTCGCTCACGGGAATCAGCCGCTTCCGGGTCGAGAGCGAACTCGCCACCACGACGGCCTACCGGCGCTGCCACGTGTCCTACGACGACTTCGGCCTGGATTTCGAGGCGCGCGCCGGCGAGGACGCCGTGGACCGCGAAGGCGTGCTCAAGGCTTTGCGCGATTTCGTGGATTCGAACGACCTGAAGGTCGATTGGGCCGGCATCGACGAGGCGCCGAACGAGGCCCTCGTCAACGCGCTCTGCATGATGAGCCCCTTCGGGGTGCGCGAGAAGCAGGCGATGCTGGAGGCTCCCGACCTGAAGACGCGGGCCGAGGTCTTGATCGCGGTGACCGAAATGGAGTTGGTGCGCGGCTCGGGCTCCGAGCCGACCCTGCAGTGAGCTTTTGGCGAGGCACGCATTCATGGCCGACGATTTCTCACCCCCCGTCGAGGCAACCCGGGTCGACCCGAAGCTCCTCGAGATCCTGGTCTGCCCGCTGACCAAGGGCACCCTCGAATACGACAGCGCCCGCCAGGAGCTGATCAGCCGCTCGGCCAAGCTCGCCTACCCGATCCGCGACGGCATCCCGATCATGCTGCCGGAGGAAGCGCGGCCCCTTACCGAGTGAGCCCTCGGGGGCGGCGACCGGATTCTTCGCCGGGGGTGTCCATCCGCGGCTTGGCGGTGCTATGCACGGTCGCCTTTTCCTCGTAAGGACGCCGCGGCTCCTTAAGACGTGAGTGACCGATGAACAGCCCCCTGACGCCGCTCTTCATTCTCGTGCTGCTGCCGATCGCGGCCATCGGCCTCGTGCTCTACACCGACACGGGCATCGAGCCGGCGCTGATCTACGCCTCGATCAAGACCTTCGTGATCCTCGGCATCATCGGCGCGGCGCTCTCGTTCGCGGCGAGCCGGCTCGCCGACCGCTCCAACAGCTGACGAGCGCGCACGAATCTTGAATGGCCCGGACGGCGATCGTCGTCCGGCCTGAGACGACATCGACGGGAGGCGCCTCCATGGTCACGATCGTTCCGTCTTTCGGACGCATCGGTGAGGAGAACGCCTTCGCGGTCCTCGCCCGTGCGGGCCAGCTCGCCGCCGAGGGGCGCGACATCGTCAATCTCGGCATCGGCCAGCCCGACATGCCGACACCGGCCCACATCGTGGAGGCCGGCATCAAGGCTCTGCGCGACGGGCATCACGGCTACACGCCGGCCGTCGGCATCCTGCCTCTGCGGGAGGCCGTCTCCCGTGATCTGCATCGGCGCCACGGCGTCGAGGTCTCGCCCGACAGCGTGATGATCGTGCCCGGCGGCAAGGTCACCATGTTCATGGCGATCCTGATGTTCGGCGAGCCCGGCGCCGAGATTCTCTACCCGGACCCCGGATTCCCGATCTATCGCTCGATGATCGAGTTCACCGGCGCGACGCCCGTGCCCGTGCCGATCCGCGAGGCGAACGGCTTCGCCTTCTCGGCGGAGGAGACGCTCTCCCTCGTCACGGAGCGCACCCGTCTTCTGATCCTCAACTCGCCCGCCAACCCGACCGGCGGCGTCACGCCGAAGGCGGAGATCGACGCGCTTGTGGCGGGGCTTGCCGCCCATCCGGACCTGGCGATCCTCTCGGACGAGATCTACGGCACCATGACGTATGACGGGGAGGCGCATCACTCGCTGCTGCGCTACCCCGAGATCCGCGAGCGCCTGATCTATCTCGATGGCGCCTCGAAGACCTACGCGATGACGGGCTGGCGGCTCGGCTGGTCGGTCTGGCCGAAGCCCCTCTACGATGCGGCCCGCAAGCTTGCCGTGAACGCCCATTCCTGCGTGAACGCGGCGACGCAATGGGCGGGCGTCGCGGCCCTCGACGGTTCGCAGGATTGCGTGGCCGAGATGGTCGCGGAGTTCGACCGGCGCCGGGCCCTGGTGGTCGAGGGGCTGAACGCCCTGCCCAACGTCTCCTGCATCACGCCGAAGGGAGCCTTCTACGCCTTCCCGAATGTCGGGAAGACGGGCTGGAAGGCGAAGAAGCTCGCCTCGGCGCTTCTCGAGGAGGCGGGGGTCGCCACGATCGGCGGTCCTGATTTCGGCGTCCACGGGGAGGGCTACATCCGGCTCTCCTACGCGAACTCGTCCGAGAACATCCTGCGCGCGCTGGACCGGATGGGGACGTTCCTGTCCGAGCGTGCCGGCGGCTGAAGGATGCGGCGTTTCCCGAGCGGGCGCCCGTCACCTCATCCGGCAAGCTCCCGGTCGACCCGGCCCGCGGCCTCCTCCTCCACGTCGAGGGCCTCGGCCAGCATCTTCAGGAACTGGCGCTCCTGCAGCGTGTCCGCCGCGATGGCGAGGCGTGCGGCGGTGTAGATGCGGGCCGCCGCGTCGGGATCGTTCACCCCGTCGGCGATCTCGTCGATATCGGCCGGGTCGGCGAGTTCCTTGTCGAGCCAGGCGCGGCCATCCGGAGCGACGCCCGCCGCCTCGACCGCCGCGTTGAGCCGGCGGCGCTCGTCCGCATCGACCATGCCGTCGGCGACGGTGGCCGCCACCATCGCCCGCAGCATCAGGCGAGCCTCGTCTTCGTTCACGTCGGCGAAGGGCGCCGCCGTTTCCGCCGGCGCGGCCTCGCCGCGGACGGCCCGGTAGGCGAGGCCGGCGACGAAGGCGAGGCCGCCGAGCGCCGCCCCCGCCGCGAGCCCACCTCGGCGCGAGCGCACGATCGCATCCACCAGACTCTTCGCGTCAGCCATGACTTGCCCTCTCCGAACACAACCAAAGGATCGGTCCGGCAACGACGGGAGGGCGGTCCCGGTTCAGTCCGGCCGCTACTCGGCGGCGACCCGCGGCGGATAAAGGCGGGGATCGTTGGCGGCAAAGCCCGGTGCCTCGTAGGCGGCTGCATCCTCCGGGTCGTCCCGCTCGCCGACGAAGCGCCCGAAGAGGCGCGCGAACAGCCGCGAGAGGTCGTCCATCAGCACGAAGAAGGCGGGCACGAAGATCAGCGAGAGCCCCGTCGAGACGATCAGGCCGCCGATCACCGCGATCGCCATCGGCGCCCGGAACTCGCCGCCGATGCCGAAGGCCATCGCGGACGGCACCATGCCGGCGGCCATGGCGATCGTCGTCATCACGATCGGCCGCGCGCGCTTGCGGCCCGCATCGACGATGGCTGTGGCCCGGTCGACGCCGCGGGCCATCTCCTCGACGGCGAAATCGACGAGCATGATCGCGTTCTTCGTCACGACCCCCATCAGCATGAGGATGCCGATCACCACCGGCATCGAGATCGGCTTGTGGCAGACGAGGAGCGCCAGGATCGCGCCGCCGATCGAGAGCGGCAGCGAGAACAGAATGGTCACGGGCTGGAAGAAGCTGCCGAAGAGCAGGATCAGCACGCCGAACACCATCATGATGCCCGCACCCATCGCCATGGCGAAGCCGCCGAACACCTCGGCCATGATCTCGGCATCGCCCGTCTGGCTGATAGTGACGCCGGGCGGCAGGTCCCGGGCGGCCGGCAGGTTCATCACGTTCTCGATGAGCGAACCCAGGGCATCGGAGCCACGCATGTCGGCCTCCAGAGCCACGCGCACCGCCCGGTCGTAGCGGTCGATCGCGGTCGGGCCCTGTCCGAGGCTGAGGTCGGCCACCGTCGAGAGCGGCACGGCGGCCCCGCCCTTCACGGGGACCTTCAGGGTCGCGAGCTCGGCGAGATCGCCGCGCAGGCGCTCGGGGAGCTGCACGCGGATCGGCACCTGCCGGTCCTTGGCGTTAAACTTGGCGAGGTTCGCGCCGATGTCGCCGATCGTGCCGACGCGCACCGTCTCGGCGATCAGGTCCGTCGAGACGCCGAGATCGGCCGCCACGCCCGGCTTCGGGCGGATGCGGATCTCGGTGCGGTCGAGCGGGGCGGTGGAGACCACGTTGACGAGGTGGGGCACGCCGGCCGCCTCGCGCTGGAGGCGCGCGGCGACGTCGGCCACCGCCGCCTTGTCGGAGCCCGCGATGATGAGGGCGAGGTCGCGCTGGCCGCCTTCCCGCAGAGCCCAGAAGCGGATGTCGGGCTCCTGGCGGAGGATGTCGCCGATGACGACGTCGACCTGCTTCTGCGTGAGGTGGCGCTCGTTCTTCGGTGTCAGGTTGATGGTCAGGCTCGCGAGCCGAACCTCCTTCTTGCCCGGCAGCTGGCGGCCGCCGTCGACGAACACGCTGCGGACCTCGGGCAGCGCCCGGATCCGCTCGACGAGCTTGTCGGTGACCCGGCTGGTGTCGGAAAGCCGCGCGCCCGGAGGCAATTCCACGACGAAGAGGGTCCGGGCGGCGTCCTCGGCCGGGATGAAGCCGGCGGGGAGCAGACCCGTGGACATGATGGAGGCGGCAAAGCACCCGAGGCCCGCCACCAGCGTGATGTACTTGTGGCGCACCGACCACGCGACGGCGCGGGTATAGGCGCGCATCACGAGCCCGTCCCGCTCCTCGGGATGGCCGTGATCGCGCAGGAAGTAGGCGGCGAGCAGCGGCGTGATCAGGCGCGCGACGAGGAGCGACATGAACACGGCGGCCGCGATGGTGAGGCCGAACTGCTTGAAGTACTGGCCGGCGATGCCGCCCATGAAGGAGACGGGTGCGAAGATCGCGATGATCGTCGCGGTGATCGCGATCACCGCCAGGCCGATCTCGTCGGCGGCCTCCAGCGCCGCCCGGTAGGGCGATTTGCCCATGCGGATGTGGCGGACGATGTTCTCGATCTCGACGATGGCGTCGTCGACGAGGATGCCGGTGACCAGCGTGATCGCCAGAAGGCTCACGGCGTTGAGCGAGAAGCCAAGTGCGCTCATCACCCAGAAGGTCGGAAGCACCGAGAGCGGCAGGGCGATCGAGGCGATCACCGTGGCGCGCCAGTCGCGCAGGAACAGGAAGACGACGACGACCGCGAGCGCCGCGCCCTCGATCAGCCCCATCATGGCCGAGTGGTAATTGCCGATCGTGTTGGTGACAGAGGTGTCGATCAGGTCGAAGCGCACGCCGGGATGGGCCTTGTGCAGGTCGCCGATCCTGCGCGCGACCGCCTCCGAGACGTCCGCGTCGCTCGCCCCGTTCGCCCGCGAGATCGCGAAACCGACCACGGGCTCGCCGTTGAAGCGGGCGAAGGTGCGCGGCTCTTCCGCCCCGTCGATCAGGGTGGCGAGCTCATCCAGCCGGACCTTGCGGTTGCCCGGCACGATGATCGTCGTGGCGGCCAGCGTGTCGAGGCTCGCCGAGGCGGCGAGCGTGCGGATCGACTGCTCCTGGCCGCCGACCTCGCCGCGCCCGCCCGCCATGTCGGCGGAGGTCAGGCGCAATTGCCGGTTCACGTCCGCGGCCGTGATGCCGAGCGCGAGCAGGCGGTCGGGCTTCAGGGTGACCCGCACCTCGCGGGCGACGCCGCCGAGCCGCTCGACGCCGCCGACGCCCTTCACGCCCTGGATCTGGCGGGCCACGACGTCATCGACGAACCACGACAAATCCTCGGGCGTCATGGCGGGAGCCGAGGCGCCGTAGATCATGATCGGGAGCCCGGCGATCTCGACCCGGTTGATGATCGGCTCGTCGATGGTGCGCGGCAGGTTCACGCGGATCTTGGAGATCGCGTCCTTCACGTCGTTGACGGCGCGGTCGGTGTTCACCTCAAGCCGGAACTCGACCGTCGTGACCGAGGAGCCCTCGGTGATGGTGGAGAGGATGTGCTTGACGCCCTTCACCCCCGCGATCGAATCCTCGACCCACTTCGTGACCTGGGTCTGAAGCTCGGAGGGCGCGGCGCCCGCCTGCGTCACCGTCACCGAGACGATCGGGATGTCGATGTTCGGGAACCGCGTGATCGGCAGGCTGCGGAAGCTCACGAGCCCGAGCACGCCGAGCACGATGAACAGCACGATCGAGGGCAGCGGCTTGCGGATCGCCCAGGCTGAGATGTTGAGGCGCATGGCGCGTCCGATCGTTCAGCGGGGCGCGGCGTCGGCCGCCGCGAGGGGTTTCATCCCCTCCGGAGCGACCGCGCGCACCCGGTCGCCGTCGCGCAGGAAGCTGCCCGCGCGGGCCACCACCGTCTCGCCCGCCGCGATCGCGCCGCGCACCTCGGTGAAGCCCTCGGCCGAGAGGCCGGTCGTGACCGGCCGCGCCTCGACGCGCCCGTCCCGCACGACGAGAACGCTGGCGCCCCCGTCGGTCGCGAAGAGCAGGCTGGAGACCGGCACGGAGACGCCGCGCCGCCGCGCCACATCGACGGTGCCGCGGGCGAAGGCGCCGATGCGCAGGGCCGGGTCGTCCTTGAGCGAGATCCGGACCTTGCCGAGGCGGGTCATCCGGTCGACTTCCGGGTAGACCCGGCGGACGCGGCCCGCAAGCTTCCGGCCCTCGTCGAGGTCGAGGGCGGCGGCGTCGCCGACATGCAGGCGCGGCATCACGGTCTCGGGCACCTCGCCTTCGAGCTCGATCTCGCCGCGGGCGATCAGGCGGAACAGGGGCTCGCCGACCGCCGTCGCGGTGGCGCCGATGCGGGCGGTGCGGCGGTTCACGATCCCGGCCTCCGGCGCCCGGATCTCGGTGCGGGCGCGCCGGAGCGCGATCTCGGCGGCCTGCGCCCTGGCAGTGGCGAGGTCGGCCTCCGCCGCCTGCAGGCCGCCGCGGGCCGCCGCGAGCTTGCCCTCGGCGCCCTGGGCGGTGGAGACGCGCTGCTCCACGGTGACGGCGGTGGCGTTGCCGGTCCGGATCAGCGTCTGCGCCCGCTCCAGGGCCTGGCGCGCCTCGGTCTGAGCGGCCTCGGCCTGCACGATCTGGCTGCGGGCCTGCACGATCGCGGCCTCGGCCCGGGCGATGGCGGCGAGGTTGGCGGCCTCCTGCGTCTCGATCATCTCGCGGGAGAGGCGGGCCAGCACCTGACCCTTCGCAACCCTGTCACCCTCCTCGACGAGGAGTTCGGTGATGCGGTGCCCCTCGATCTCGGGCGAGACCAGGATCTCGTCGCGCGGCACCAGGGTCCCGGTGACGATCGCCCGCTCGACGATCTCGCGGTTCTCGGCGGGCACGACGGTGACGGCGGGCGCCAGCGCCTCGGCGGTCGGCACGGCGGCCGTGTCCGCGGCTCGCGCCGGTGCGGCGGCGAGCGGCGGGAGGGTCGAAGCCAGCAGGGCAAGGACCCGGAAAAGGCGCGGCGCGGGCATCGAACCACCCAGTGCAGGTACGGCGGAATCAATCGTTCGGCACCGCATGCGGGGCCGCGGCCGGTCTGTCGCCGCTCAGGCCGGCGTTTTGATGGCGCGTATCATACACGACCATCCGGCGAGGATTCGAGCCGGTGTGGCGTCACGTGCGCGCGGCACGGATCGCCGTCCGAAGCAACCAGAGACGCCGAAACTCGTTACCACTTCGTCAACATCCAGGCCGTGCCGGCCGGGACGCACGAGGCGCTCGATGAGCATCTTCCAGATCCGACAGAAGACCAGCGGCGCGATCCTGTGGACGGGATCGGCCGACGACGAGCAGACCGCCCTCGACGCGATGGCCCGCGAGGCCGGCTATCGCGACTATTCGGCACTGCCCGACTCGATTCGCTCCGGCGGGGTCGAGACGGCCAGGCTCGACATGATCTCCTGACCCGCTCGCGGCGGCCGTTCGGCCGTCTCGCGAGGTCCTGAACCCCTTGTGAGGCCAGGGCGCGCCCGCGCGGCGGGGCGCCCGTCCGCATGTCTCGAACCCGTCCTTTGCCGGTGAGAAAAAGACTTCTGCCGAGCTTCAGAAGGTCTTGTCAGCTTCCGCACGCCCGGCCTACCATCGACCTTGCGCGACGGGTCCGCTCCTCCCAGGAATTGCCGGGAACCGCCGCTCACTCGCAGATGTAAGGAGGTTGCCCATGCAAGCTCACGCCTCTGGCTCCCGCACGGCGCGCACCGCTGACGGTGAGCAGGACACTCCGCCGGACCATCTGCGACAGGGATAGTGGCTCTCGGGAGGGAAGACGGCGCCCGCCGCGACCGGAACGTGTCGCGGGGCCGGCGCCGGGATCCGTCAGGAACCCCTTGAACCCGTGAGCGTGGACCCTGCCAGGGCCCGCCGGCATCGCCGTCGGGCCTTTTCTCTGCCCGCTTCCAGCCTCCGACGCAGCCGACTAATGGACAGGACCGGTTCCCCCCGCCGGCAGATTGAGCGCCTCCGAGAACGGAAATTCGAAGACAATCTCGTCGGCCTCGTCGGTCACGACCATGATGGCCGAGAGGAGGCGCGGATCCGCGCTCGCCGTCATCAGGTCGACGATCATCGCACGCGCAGCCTCCCAGGCGGCATCCGCATCGTCGAGGCTGCGGATATACGGCTCCGCCGGCGCGTCGGTATCGATGATGACGGTGAAAGCATAGCGCGGCATCGGAGCCTCATCGGTCGGTTGGGCGAAGGGATGCAAGGGAGCGTCCCGGCCTCTAGGCCCGGGCGCCCGCACCGTACGCGACGCTACCGCGTGGCACCCGCGGCGTCATCGGCCGGTTTCCGATCGGAGCGGGGCCGGGGCGGCGCGCGCCGGGGAACGAGACAGGGGGCTGGATGACAGCGATGAGCACGCCGACGGAGAGTCACCTTCGACAGATCGCGCAGCACCTCGGCGTTCCGGTCTCAGACTTCTTCGACGAGTCGGGCATGAACCTGCCCCCCTGCGTCGCGGCCGAAGCGGACGCGAATACGGGGGAACTGCTCGGCCTCTGGGCCCGCATCCGGGACCCGCGGGACCGCGAGCGCTGCCTCAACATGCTGCGCTCCTGCGCGGCACGGACCGATTCGCCGATGAGGCTGCTGCCGCCGCAATTCTGAAAGGCGCCCCGATTTCCGGCCGCGCCGCGCGCGCTGCCGGCTTGCGCTGGCGGGGCGCGGCGAGTACAGCACGCCACCCGCCACGAACGGCCCGCCCGCGCCCCGCGCAGGGTCTGTCCGCGCCGGGTCCGGAGGGGTGGCCGAGTGGTTGAAGGCGCACGCCTGGAAAGTGTGTATACCGGAAACGGTATCGCGGGTTCGAATCCCGCTCCCTCCGCCAGTCATCCACGCCGACGCCACGGCGCTCTCCCGTGCCTCACGGGTCAACAAAGCCGCCAAATGTGATATGGGACGCCCCTGCCTCGGCGGTTTCGACCGGCCGCACGGTTGACAGGGCAGCCCCCACCTCGCCACATCCGCTGGATCATGAGCGCCGACAACACGAATCTCTCCGCCTCGGACGCGGCCGCCGCCACGGGGGCCAAGCCGCCCCTCGAGATCCTCCTCGCAGCCCCCCGCGGCTTCTGCGCCGGCGTGGTGCGCGCGATCGACGTGGTCGAGCGGGCGCTCGCCATCTACGGGCCGCCGGTCTACGTCCGGCACGAGATCGTCCACAACAAGTACGTGGTCGAGAGCCTGAAGCGGAAGGGCGCGGTCTTCGTCCGCGAACTCGACGAGGTTCCGGACGGGAACGCCCCGGTGATCTTCTCCGCGCACGGCGTCGCCAAGACGGTGCCGGCCAACGCCGATGCCCGCGGCCTGACCACCATCGACGCGACCTGCCCGCTGGTGACGAAGGTCCACCGCGAGGCCGAGATCCACCACAAGCGCGGGCGCCACGTGCTGCTTGTCGGCCATTCGGGTCATCCGGAGGTCGTGGGCACGATGGGCCAGCTGCCGAAGGGGTCGATCACCCTCGTCGAGGACCTCGAACAGATCGCCGCCCTGACCCCGGACAATCCGAACAACCTCGCCTGGGTGACGCAAACGACGCTCTCGGTGGACGATACCCGCCACATCGTCGAGGCCCTGAAGGCGAAGTTTCCGAACATCACCGGGCCGCACAAGGACGACATCTGCTACGCGACGACGAACCGCCAGGAATCGGTGAAGCAGATCGCGCCGCTCGTCGACGCGCTGATCGTTGTCGGCTCCTCGAACTCCTCGAATTCGCAGCGCCTGCGCGAGGTCGCCGAGCGGGTCGGCTGCCCCATCACCCGTCTCGTCCTGCGCGCCGAGGAGATCGACTGGCCGGCCTTCACGAACGTGCGCAAGCTCGGCCTCACCGCGGGTGCCTCGGCACCGGAGGTGCTGGTGGAGGAGATCATCGACGCCTTCGCCGCCCGCTACGAGGTGACGGTCGACACGGTCTCGACGGTGGTCGAGGACATGTCCTTCCCGCTGCCGCGCGAGTTGCGCAGCGAGGCCGCGGAGTAGGGAAGCAGCCCGCTCCGACCGATCCGAGGATTTCGGCAGGGGCGCCCGCGGGGCGCCCCTTTGCCGTGTTCCCGGCCCGCGTCTGAAAACCAGAGACATCCCGAGCGCGACACGTGGCCGTCTACACCGAGGTCTCCGACGAGGCGCTGACCGCCTTCCTCTCCGCCTACGACATCGGCGGCCTGCTCTCCTACAAGGGCATCGCCGAGGGGGTGGAGAACACCAATTTCTTCCTGCACACGACGCAGGGCTCCTACATCCTCACCCTCTACGAGAAGCGGGTCCGCGAGGCGGACCTGCCCTTCTTCCTCAACCTGATGGAGCATCTGGCCGCGCGCGGCCTCGCCTGCCCGCAGCCGGTCCGCAACCGTGCCGGCACGGCCCTCGGGCGCCTGTGCGGGCGGCCCGCCGTCATCGTCAGCTTCCTCGAAGGCGTCTCGGTCAAGCATCCGGGCGCGGATCATTGCCGGGCCCTCGGCGGCGCGCTGGCGCGCCTCCACGCGGCGGGCGCCGATTTCGGCATGCAGCGGGAGAACAGCCTCTCGGTCGGCGCGTGGCGCCCACTCTTCGCACAGGCCGAGGCCCAGGCCGACACGGTCTCGCCGGGCTTGGCCGAGCGCACGCGGGAGGATCTCGCGGTGCTGGAGGCCGGCTGGCCCCGCGGCCTGCCGGGCGGCGTCGTCCACGCCGATCTCTTCACCGACAACGTGTTCTTCATCGGCGACGACCTGTCCGGCCTGATCGACTTCTACTTCGCCTGCACGGACGCCTTCGCCTACGACCTCGCCATCTGCCTGAATGCGTGGTGCTTCGAGGCCGACGGCACCTTCCACCGGGACATGGCCGCCGCGCTCATCGCCGGTTACGAGGCGGTGCGGCGGCTGGAGCCGGCCGAGGTCGAGGCGCTGCCGATCCTCGCCCGGGGGGCGGCCCTGCGTTTCATGCTCACCCGTCTCGTCGACTGGCTCAACGTGCCCGCGGGCGCGCTGGTCCAGCCGAAGGACCCGCGCGAGTACGATCGGCGCCTGACCTTCCACCGCAGCGCGAGCCATGCCCGCGACTACGGTTGGGCACCGTGAGCGCATCCCCCGGCAGGCGGGTCACGATCTATACGGATGGGGCCTGCTCCGGAAATCCGGGGCCCGGCGGTTGGGGCGCGATCCTGATCTACGGCGACACGGAGCGCGAGCTCTCGGGCGGCGAGGCCCACACCACCAACAACCGCATGGAGATCCTCGCCGCGATCGAGGCGCTGGAGGTGCTCAAGCGCCCCTGCCGCGTCGACCTGTTCACGGATTCCCAGTACCTGCGCCAGGGCATCACCGAGTGGATCCACGGCTGGAAGGCGCGGGGCTGGCGCACCGCCGACAGGAAGCCCGTGAAGAACGAGGATCTGTGGCGCCGCATCGACGCTGCCCGCGAGCGCCACGATGTCCAGTGGCACTGGGTCAAGGGTCACGCCGCCGACCCGCTGAACAACCGGGTCGACGCCCTCGCGGTGGCGGCGATGGCGCCGTTCAAGGTGGGGGCATGAGCCCGGGAGCGCGGCTCCCGAGCCGGAAGAGGGCCTTGACGGTTTGTCGTCCGGACGCTCGCCGTCAGATCACCTTCAGCAGCGCCTCGGCGCCGGACGCCTCGGCCTTCGAGGGCGATTCCTCGATGTTGAGGACGCGCACGACGCCGTCCTCGATCAGGGCCGCGTAGCGCTTCGAGCGGGTGCCGAGGCCGAAACCGGTCCCGTCCATGTCGAGGCCGGTGGCCTTGGCGAAATCGGCGTTGCCGTCCGCCAGGAACTCGATGCCCTCGGCGCCGGAGGCCTTCGCCCAGGCGTCGAGCACGAACACGTCGTTGACGGCGGTGACGGCGACGGCGTCGATGCCGCGGGCCTTGATCTCGGAGAGGTTCTGCACGAAGCCCGGCAGGTGGTTGCGGTGGCAGCTCGGCGTGAAGGCGCCCGGCACGCCGACGAGCACCACGCGGCGGCCCTTGAACACGTCGTCCGTGGTCTTGGCCTGCGGACCGTCCGGGCCGTTCACGCGGAAGGTCGCCTGGGGCAGGTGATCGCCAACCTGAATCGTCATCCGCTGTTCTCCTCGATCGGGTCGTCGGGGCCGCGCATCCGCCGGCTCGGCCGGGTTCGGGGTGCCGCCCGTCTAGCGTGGCGGTCTCCCCCTGTCGAGGCGATCCGCACCGGACCGCACGATGGCATCAGCTCGGGCGCTTTGTCCGCTGGACAACGGGGTGAGGGGGCGTAGCATAGGGCCATGCACACTCCCCGGCACGGTGGCAGCGCGTATCTCGACGGTCAGTTCCTGGTTGCCATGCCGGGACTGGCGGACAGCCGCTTCGCCCGCTCCGTCATCTACGTCTGCGCCCATTCCGCGGACGGCGCGATGGGCATCATCGTCAACAAGCCGGTGAGCGACCTGAGCATGCCGGACCTGCTGGTGCAGCTCGACGTGGCACCCGCCGCCGACGCGATCCGCCTGCGCGAGCGGGTCGGGCACATGCCGGTGCTGATGGGCGGCCCCGTCGAGGGCAAGCGCGGCTTCGTCCTCCACACGGACGATTTCCATATCGACCAGTCGACGCTGATGATCGACGACGGCATCTGCCTCACCGCCACGGTCGAGATCCTGCGCGCCATCGCAAACGGCGACGGCCCGGCGAGCGCGGTGCTGGCGCTCGGCTATGCCGGCTGGCAGGCCGGCCAGCTCGAGAGCGAGATCATGGCGAATGGCTGGCTCAACTGCCCGGCCGATCCAGAGCTGATCTTCCACCCCACTCTCGAGACCAAGTACGAGCGGGCTTTGCGCAGCAACGGCATCGATCCCGCGATGCTCTCCCTGAGCGCCGGCCGGGCCTGAGACGGCGCCCGTGATCCGGCCGATGCGCGATGCCGACGCCGAGGCGGTCATCGGCCTCTGGCATGCGGCCGGCGTGTCCCGGCCCTGGAACGATCCGCGCAAGGATCTCGCCTTGGCCCGCCGCGGCGCCCATGCGGCCGTGCTCGTCGCCGAGGCCGAGGGCCGGATCCTGGCGACCTGCATGGTCGGCGAGGACGGCCACCGGGGCTGGGTTTACTACGTCGCCGTCGATCCAGGCTGCCGGGGCCAGGGCTACGGCCGCGCCATCATGGCCGCGGCGGAACGCTGGCTCGTGGCCCGCGGCGTCTGGAAGATGCAGCTGCTCGTGCGGGCCGACAATGCCGCGGTGCAGGACTTCTACGCCCATCTCGGCTTCGGCGAGTCCCGCACCGTCTGCCTGCAGAAATGGATCGGCGAGGAGGAGCCCAGTTCCGACTGAGCCCTATTCCGCCACCGATTGCGGCGCGCCGCCGGCATCCGGGTTCATGCCGTCGACGACGGGCTTGCGCCGCGGGCGCGGCGCCACGGCGGCGGTCGGGGCGGCGCTGTTCGCGCCGAGGCGGGCGGCGAGGGCCAGCGCGCGGGCTTCCGAGACGCGCAGGTGGCAGAAGCCGTGCGAGCCTTCGCGGGCGTAGGTCCGGCAGACCTGCTCGCGGTCCGAGGAGAAGGCCGCCTGCTCGGTCACGATCGGGCGCACGTCCTCGCGGCGGGCGCGCTGCGTCATCACCTTGTAGTTCTCGCGCACGGCCTTGTCGGCCACGCCGCGGCCGGTGTCGAACTCGGCCGAACGGGGGATCAGGCCCGCCGCGCCCGGCCCCCACAGGCCGGCCGGCGTCGTCGCGCAATCGGCCGCGGAGAAGGTGCAGACCGGATTCCCGCCGAGCGGGGTGACGAGCACGCTGCCCTCCAGCACCTCGAAGCGCAGGGGGCACTCGGCCGCCGCGGCTTCGAACCGGGCCACGCCCTCGGGCTTGCCCGCCGAGGTCAGGGTGACCGGCTGGCCGCCCGAGAGCGGGACCGAGCAGGATTCCGTCGGCTGCGAGACCTTGGTGCCCGGCAGCGTGAGGCGCGCCGTCATGTTGGCGCCCGCCCGCTCCATCTTGAGGGTCCCGTTCAGGCCGTTCAGCAGGAGGTCCTGTCCGGCCACGTTGTCGTCGGCGGGCGCCTTCAGCACGACCGGGCGCATCGGCGCGGGCGCGGCAGGCTTCTGCGCCTCGGCATTCGGATCGACCGGGGCTCCCGGCACGCCCGGCGCCCCGGGCGGCACCGCGCCGGGCTGGGCCGGTGGGGCGTTCGGCACCCCGCGCGGCGGCACCGGCGGGCGCGCGGCGCGTCCGATCCCGAACAGCTCCTCGAAGAAGTTCTGCGCAGCCGCCTCCTCGGCGAGGGCAGAGAGGCTCGCGAGCGCGAGGAGGGGAGCGAGGAGAACGCGGGTCGGACGCATCGGGTCTTTCGGGCCTGGGACTTGCAATGAACACCGCCCCGCCGGCATCGGGCGGCAGGTCCGTCTCGTCAAGATCAAGTCTAGCACGCGATCGATGGCGCGGGCGTGGCAGCGGCGCAACAAAATCTGGGCCCCACGGGTGGCGACGGTACCGCACGTCCCGCAGCTTAACCCAACATCGGCAAGGACATAGCTGAGATCGCAGCGATCGTCGGACTTTGCCTTGCGAGCCCGCTTTGACCTTCTTATATCCGGCGAGGCGCGGGATTAAGCGCCGGATCCGGCCGTCTCCGGCCGGTCGTCCGGCCCTCGTCCCCACCTCACAATTCCATTCCACACCGCCATGGGCCGAGCTGCTTCGGGGCTCGGCGGTCTGCTTGATCAGAACAACAGAGGGATCCCACCATGGGTAAAGTCATCGGCATCGACTTGGGCACCACCAATTCCTGCGTGGCCGTCATGGAAGGCACGCAACCCAAGGTCATCGAGAATGCGGAAGGCGCCCGCACCACCCCTTCCATCGTCGCCTTCACCGACGATGGGGAGCGCCTCGTCGGCCAGCCCGCCAAGCGGCAGGCCGTGACCAATCCGGAGCGCACCTTCTTCGCCATCAAGCGCCTCATCGGCCGTACCTACGACGATCCGATGACGCAGAAGGACAAGGGCCTCGTGCCCTACAAGATCGTCAAGGGCGACAACGGCGACGCCTGGGTCGAGGCCGACGGCAAGAAGTACTCGCCCTCGCAGATCTCCGCCTTCACCCTGCAGAAGATGAAGGAGACGGCCGAGTCGTACCTGGGCCAGCCCGTCACGCAGGCGGTCATCACGGTCCCGGCCTACTTCAACGACGCTCAGCGCCAGGCCACCAAGGACGCCGGCAAGATCGCCGGCCTCGAGGTGCTGCGCATCATCAACGAGCCGACCGCCGCGGCGCTCGCCTACGGCCTCGACAAGAAGAAGACCGGCACGATCGCGGTCTACGACCTCGGCGGCGGCACCTTCGACGTCTCGATCCTCGAGATCGGCGACGGCGTGTTCGAGGTGAAGTCGACGAATGGCGACACCTTCCTCGGCGGCGAGGATTTCGATAACCGCGTGGTCGAGTACCTGACGAGCGAGTTCAAGCGCGAGCAGGGCATCGACCTGACGAAGGACAAGCTCGCCCTCCAGCGCCTCAAGGAGGCCGCCGAGAAGGCCAAGATCGAGCTCTCCTCCGCGACGCAGACCGAGATCAACCTGCCCTACATCACGGCCGACGCCACCGGGCCGAAGCACCTCGCGCTGAAGCTCTCGCGCGCCAAGTTCGAGAGCCTCGTGGACGACCTCGTGCAGCGCACGATCGAGCCGTGCCGCAAGGCGCTCAAGGATGCCGGCGTCTCGGCCAACGAGATCGACGAGGTCGTGCTCGTCGGCGGCCAGACTCGCATGCCGAAGGTGCAGGAGGTGGTGAAGGCCTTCTTCGGGAAGGAGCCCCACACGGGCGTCAACCCGGACGAGGTCGTGGCGATCGGCGCGGCCGTCCAGGCCGGCGTGCTCCAGGGCGACGTCAAGGACGTGCTGCTCCTCGACGTCACCCCGCTCTCGCTCGGCATCGAGACGCTGGGCGGCGTGTTCACGCGGCTCATCGACCGCAACACCACGATCCCGACGAAGAAGTCCCAGGTCTTCTCGACGGCCGAGGACAACCAGAACGCGGTCACCATCCGGGTCTTCCAGGGTGAGCGCGAGATGGCGGCCGACAACAAGCTGCTCGGCCAGTTCGATCTCGTCGGCATCCCGCCGGCTCCCCGCGGCATGCCGCAGATCGAGGTGACCTTCGACATCGACGCCAACGGCATCGTCAACGTGACGGCCAAGGACAAGGCGACGAACAAGGAGCACCAGATCCGCATCCAGGCCTCGGGCGGCCTCTCCGACGCGGATATCGACCGGATGGTCAAGGACGCCGAGGCGAATGCCGAGGCCGACAAGAAGCGTCGCGAGCTCGTCGAGGTGAGGAACCAGGGCGAGAGCCTGATCCACTCCACCGAGAAGTCGGTGAAGGATTTTGGCGACAAGGTCTCGGAGGCCGATCGGGGCGCCATCGACACCGCGATCACGGCGCTTCGCACCGCGCTCGAGGGTGAGGATGTCGAGACGATCAAGGCCCGCACCACCGACCTGATGCAGGCCTCGATGAAGCTCGGCGAGGCGATGTACGCCGCGAGCCAGGCCGGCGGTCCCGAGGCGGGGCCGGAGGCCGGCGCCGAGAAGAAGGACGACGTCATCGACGCCGACTTCCAGGAAGTCGACGACAAGGACCAGAAGAAGCGCGCCTGATGCGCGCGTGCACGGGACCGGAGCGATCCGGTCCCGTAATCTTCGTCAACATTTGATTCGGTGACGGCGAGGTCCCCGGGCGGAAGGCTCGGGGATCGGCTTATGAAGGACCTTGGGGCCTCACGTATGTCGAAGCGGGATTACTACGAGATTCTGGGCGTCTCGAAGACCGCCAGCGACGGCGAGATGAAGGTGGCTTTCCGCAAGCTCGCCATGACCTTTCACCCGGACCGAAACCCGGGCGACAAGGAAGCCGAGATCAAGTTCAAGGAGATCAACGAGGCCTATCAGTGCCTGTCCGACGGCCAGAAGCGCGCGGCCTACGATCGGTTCGGCCACGCCGCCTTCAGCCAGGGCGGGGGCGGCCCCGGGTTCGGCAACGAGTTCGGCGACTTCATGTCGGACATCTTCGAGAACTTCTTCGGGGATGGCCGGGGCGGCGCGCGCGGGCGCAGCGGCCAGCCCGGGCGCGAGCGCGGCGCGGACCTGCGCTACAACCTCGAGATCTCGCTGGAGGAAGCCTTCACCGGCAAGACCGAGACCATCAAGATCCCGACCACCGTGACCTGCGATGTCTGCGCGGGCTCCGGCGCCAAGGCCGGCTCGAAGCCGCGCCCCTGCCCGACCTGCGCGGGCTACGGCCGGGTCCGGGCGGCGCAGGGGTTCTTCGCCATCGAGCGGACCTGCCCGAACTGCCATGGGCGCGGCGAGGTGATCGATGATCCCTGCCCGAACTGCTCGGGCGCGGGCCGTGTCAGCCGCGAGCGCACCCTCTCGATCAACGTGCCGGCGGGCGTCGACGACGGCCTGCGGATCCGGCTCGCCGGCGAGGGCGAGAGCGGCATGCGCGGCGGCCCGGCCGGCGACCTCTACGTCTTCCTGTCGATCAGGCCGCACGAGTTCTTCCAGCGCGACGGGGCGGACCTGTTCTGCCGCGTCCCGATCTCGATGGTGACCGCGGCCCTGTCCGGCGAGATCACGGTTCCCGTGATCGACGGTTCGCAGACGCAAGTGCGCATCCCGGCGGGCACGCAGACCGCCAAGCAGTTCCGCATCAAGGCCAAGGGCATGCCGGTCCTGCGCTCGCGGGACGTCGGCGATCTCTATATCCAGGTCTTCGTCGAGACCCCGCAGAACCTGACCAAGCGCCAGCGCGAACTCCTGCAGGAATTCGACCAGACCGCCTCCGACGAGAACCACCCCGAGAGCGCCGGATTCTTCTCGAAGGTTCGGGACTTCCTGGGCGGCCTCAGCGGCGCGGCCCGGCAGTGAGAGCAGCCGGGATCCAATCCAGCCACGGCCCGGTTATGGACTTTGCAGCGGGGTGCGTCCGGCACTCCGCCGGGCGGCCGCCTGTGCGCCATGCGCACGGCGCGGCTTGACTGCGGTCGGGCTTTCGTCGTCTAGCCTGTTCACACGCCTGCCAATTCGAGGGACTTCGGTCTTGCCGCCGTTACGTCGTTCCAGGGCGAAAGCCATGGTTGCAACCGGTGTGGTGCGCGAGCGGCGCGATCCGCTGGAGGACGAGGCGCGATTCCTGCGCTCGTGGTTCGAGCGGCCCCTCGTGACGGGCGCCGTGACGCCCTCCGGGAAGATGCTGGCCCGCACCATGGCCTCCTACGTCGATCCGCGGATCGACGGACCGGTCGTGGAACTCGGTCCGGGGACCGGGCCGGTCACCGAGGCCCTGATCCGGCGGGGCATCGCGCCGGAGCGCCTCGTCCTCGTTGAATTCAACCCCGGCTTCTGTGAACTGCTCCGGCGCCGCTTCCCCGGCGTCAGCGTGATCCAGGGTGACGCCTACAACATCCGTCAAACGGTGGGCGGCATCCTGCAGAGACCCGCTGCCGCCACGATCTCGAGCCTGCCGCTCTTCACGAAGCCCCTGGAGCAGCGCCTCGACCTCCTGAACTGCGCCCACGATCTGATGCAGCCCGGAGCGCCGTTCGTGCAATTCACCTACGCCGTCGTGCCGCCGATCCCGGCCCGCTGCGAGGCGGGAAGCTACACGGCGAGCCGCTCGAACCGGGTCTGGCTCAACCTGCCGCCCGCCCGCGTGTGGGTCTATCGCCGGCCCTAAGGGGCGCGACGTCACGAATTGCAACGAAGTGTTGCGATCTCCGTCAGTGGGCATTCAGGCCGAAGTGCCTAGTTCTGCACCAACCGGCATCAACGCCGGCCCACCGGAAGCAGGAGATCGTTCATGTCCCTGAGCTCGCGCTGGTCAGGCCGCGGCCTCGCCGCCGCCCTCGCCCTCGCCGGCGGCCTCGTCCTCGGTGCCCCCCTCGCGCAGGCCGCGCCGCTCGCCCCCGCGCCGGCCGTCGCCGGCGAGGCCGACGGCGCGCTGATCCAAGTCCGCGGTGGCCATCACCACGGCTGGGGCCATCACCACCACGGCTGGGGCCATCGCCATCACGGCTGGGGTCACCGCCACCATGGCTGGCGCCACCATCATCACCGCCACCACCGGCACCATCACCGGCATTATCGCTGGTAAGGCCTCGGGCCGGACTGCATGTCCCCTCCCCCTCGCGGGGAGGGGCCGTGCGCCGGCGGACGCCGGTCCGCCCCTCCATTCCCAGCGCACCCTCTGCATCGTCAGGCCGGCTCCATAGGGGTCCTATCCCACCCGCTCCAGCACGGCCGGCCCCGCTGACGGCGCTGCTCCCAGCCTGTAGGCCGCGCGCAGAGCCGCCTCCGCCGCATC
>NZ_SMNT01000003.1 GCF_004348265.1 Methylobacterium segetis | reverse complement strand
CTTGTCGATCTCGTCGAGGAAGACGATCCCGTTGTCCTCGACCTCGCGGACGGCCTCCTGGATCAGGGCGTCGTTGTCGACGAGCTTGTCGGATTCCTCGGCGAGCAGCGGTGCGTAGGCGTCGCGCACGGTGACGCGGCGCGGCTTGCCCTTCGCGCCGCCGAGCGCCTTGCCCAGCATGTCGCCGAGGTTGATCGCCCCCATCGAGGCGCCCGGCACGCCGGGGATGTCGAACATCGGCAGGCCGGCGGGCGGGCCGGAGGCGAGTTCGAGCTCGACCTCCTTGTCGTCGAGTTCGCTGTTGCGCAGCTTCTTGCGGAAGCTGTCGCGGGTCGCTTGGCTCGCGGTCGGGCCGACGAGGGCGTCGAGGATGCGGTTCTCGGCGGCCGCCTCCGCCTTGGCCTTGACCCCGCGGCGCTTCTCCTCGCGCCGCAGGCCGATGCCGACCTCGACGAGGTCGCGCACGATCTGCTCGACGTCGCGACCGACGTAGCCGACCTCGGTGAACTTGGTGGCCTCGACCTTGAGGAAGGGCGCGCCCGCGAGCCGGGCGAGGCGGCGGGCGATCTCGGTCTTGCCGCAGCCGGTCGGCCCGATCATCAGGATGTTCTTGGGCGCGACCTCGTCGCGCAGCGGGCCCTTCAGCTGCTGGCGCCGCCAGCGGTTGCGAAGGGCGATGGCGACCGCGCGCTTGGCATCGTGCTGGCCGACGATGAAGCGGTTGAGTTCGGAGACGATCTCGCGGGGGGAGAAGGTGGTCATCGGGCTCCTATCGGGTGCGGCAGACGGGCCGCGAGCGAGGGGGGAAGCGCGCGCAGCGTGAGGCGGCGCAGGTCCTTCCAGGCGATGCTCAGGGCCAGCACGAACAGCCCGAGCACGAGCAGGCTGTAGGGCAGGGCCCCGTTGGCGAAACCCGCCTCCCGGATCAGCGTCCCGAGCGCCACGCTCGCGTAGACGAGACCCGAGACGAGGATCGCCCGCCTGTCGGTGACGAGGGCGACGAGGGCGAGGACCCAAACGAGGGCGAGGACGAGGGAGGCCGTGGCCGGACCCGTCCCGCCCGCCTGGATCAGGCCGAGCACCGGATGGACGATGAGAGGCGCCGCCAGGAGATGCAGCCAGAAGGCGATGTCCGTGCGGCGCGTGACCCGGCCCGGGTCGGACAGGTCGAAGCGCATGGCGAGGGCGAAGACCGCGAGGCCGAGGGCCGCGGCGAGCCCGGAGCGCCCCGCCCCGCCCCAGTCCGGCCGGACCGCGTCGAGGAGGCCGAAGGCGCCGACGACGAGGATCGCGACGCCGGCGGCGACGGTGATCGGGACGCGAAAGCGGCGATAGTGGGAGGCGGCGAGCGCCCCGGCCGCGAGCGCGGCCCAGATCTGGGCGAGCATGCCCGCCTCGGTCGCCGCCGTGCGGCCCGTGACGACGCTCCAGAATCGCAGGTCGAGCGAGATCGCGCTGCCCACCGCCATGAAGGCGGCACCGACGAAGGCCGCGAGGAGGACGATGCTCGGCAACGCCATGCGGCGGCGGCGGGAGAACAGCTCCGCGAGCCCCCAGGCCAGCCCCGCGACGAGGGCCGATCCCGCGGACGGCCCCAGGCGTACGCTCGCGAGGGAGGCCGTCGTGCCGAGCACCAGGAGGATGCCGATCGTCACGAAGATGTCGGAAAAGCCGGTGACGAAGCGCACGCGCTCGTCCTCGTCGGCGAGATCGGACGATGCCGGGCCGCCCTCGCGGCGGAGCGCGGCGAGGGCGGCCGCCTGCGCCTCGCTCACGATGCCGCGGGCCACCGCGCGCTGAAGGAAATCCGAATCGTCCACCGGCCAAGCCCCTGCCCGCCCTCCCGCGCCGGGGTGGCGGCCGTCCTGCCGGGGATTTAAGCGTCCGCGGCCGGCCCCGAAAGGCACGGCCGCGTCTTTTCGGCCGGGCTCAGGCCGCGCGCACGCCGCTCACGAAGCCGTCGACCTCCCGACCGAGCGTCTCCGACTGGCGGCTGAGGTCGCCCGCCGCGGCGAGGACCTGCGTCGCCCCGCTGCCGGCCTGGAGCGCCACGCGCTGCACCTGGGCCATCGTCTCGGTGACGGCCTGGGTGCCGCGCGCCGCATCGTTGACGCTGCGGGCGATCTCCTGGGTCGCCACCTGCTGCTCCTCGACCGCGGCGGCGACGCCGAGGGCGATCTGGTGCACCGTGCCGATCGTGTCGCTGATCTCGCCGATGGCGCTGACCGTGTCCCGCGTGGCGTCCTGGATGGTGGCGATCTGCGCCGTGATCTCGTCGGTGGCGCGCGCGGTCTGCGAGGCCAGTTCCTTCACCTCGGCGGCGACGACGGCGAAGCCCCGTCCCGCCTCACCGGCCCGCGCCGCCTCGATCGTGGCGTTGAGCGCCAGCAGGTTCGTCTGGCCGGCGATGTTCGAGATCAGGGCGACGACCTCGCCGATGCTGGAGGCGCTGCGGGCGAGCATCTGCACGCGCTCGTTGGTGCGGCGCGCGCTCTCGACGGCGCCGGACGCGGCCTGCGAGGTCTGGGTGACCTGCATGCCGATCTCGTTGGCGGTGGCGGCCAGTTCCTCCGTCGCGGTGGCGACGGCCTGGACGTTCATCGAGGTCTCGTTGGCCGCCGCCATCACGGCGCTCGATTGCCGGTTCGTCTGCTCGGCGTTCGAGGCCAGGGTGCGGGCCGTGTGCTCCAGCTCGGAGGCCGCGTCCGCGAGGGTGCGCACCAGGCCGCCGACGCTGCCCTGGAAGCGGTCGGCCAGGCCGTTCATCTCGACGCGCTTGCGGGTGCTCGCCTCGTTGCTCGCGAGGTCCTGGTTGCGGCGCAGATCCGCCGTCTCCTGCATCGAGGCCGCGAAGACCTGCATGCTGCGCCAGATCGCACCGATCTCGTCGCGGGTGGGGCTCACCGGCGGCAGGTTGTGATCGCCCTCGGCGAGCCGGCGGATCGCCGCCGCGACGCCCGCCAGCGGCCGCGAGATCTGCCGGTAGCCGACGAAGCCGCCGAGCGCCGCGCAGGCCAGCGCGCCGCCGACGGCGATGAGCAGGAGGAGACGCAGCCGCTCCGCGTAGAGGTCGTCGGTCGCCTTGTCGATCGCCTCGACCTGGGCCCGGCTCCTCTGCACGAGGGAATCGACGCCGGCCTGGAAGGCCTTGCGGTTCGCCCGGTTCTCGTCGTTGAAGCCGAGTTCGGTCGCAGCCTTGGGCGACACCTCGACGCCGCGCTTGGCCAGCTCGGACCGCAACGCCGTGAAGGCGGCCGCGTCCTTGAGAACCTGCTCGAAGACGGGCCGGTCGGCGTCGGAGACGAGGGGTGTCCATTCCTTGAGGAGCGCGTTCAGCGCGGCGAGGCTCTTCATGAGCCCGTCGGCGTATTTCCTCGCTTCGGCCGTGTCCGCGGAAGCGTAGATGCCGCGGGATTCCACCACCACCTCGGTCACGAGCCGGTTGAGATTCGCCCCGTTGAGCGCGTGCACCGACGTGCGCTTCACATCCGTGATCGCATCGTTGAACGTGTGCAGCGTGGTGATACTGACCGCCGCGCCCGTGAGCGTGACGAGCGTGCAGGCTCCGACGAAGCCGAGGATCTTGGTCTTGATCTGCATTTTGCAACCTACAGGCGCATTCCCTCCTGCGGACGTTGCAAGAAACTGCTCAAGACACGGTTAACGTGACTAAAAATCAGTCAGTCGCCGTATCGAGCGCTTCGATGACGAGGTTGCCGTTCGTGTAGACGCAGATCTCGGCCGCGATGCCGAGCGCGCGGCGCACGATCGCCTCCGCATCGTGCGCGCTGTCTTCGAGCGCCCGCGCGGCGGCGAGGGCGAAATTGCCGCCCGAGCCGATCGCCATGACGCCACCCTCTGGCTCCAGCACGTCGCCGCTGCCCGAGAGCAGGAGGCCGACATCCTTGTCGGCGACCAGCATCATCGCTTCGAGGCGGCGGAGATAGCGGTCGGTGCGCCAATCCTTTGTCAGCTCGACGCAGGCGCGGGTGAGCTGCCCCGGATATTGCTCGAGCTTCGCCTCCAGGCGCTCGAACAGGGTGAAGGCGTCGGCGGTCGCGCCCGCGAACCCGCCGATCACCGCGCCCTTGGCGAGCCGCCGGACCTTGCGGGCGTTGCCCTTCACGATGGTCTGGCCGAGGCTCACCTGCCCGTCCCCGCCGATGACGACGCGCCCGTTCTTGCGCACCATCAGGATCGTGGTGGCATGCATCTGCGGCGGCTGGCCGGCTTCGGGATGGGGCACGGAACGCTCCGGTCGGGGACATCGATACCGCGCTCAGGTAGGCGCTCCGGGGCGGCGCTCCAACCCTATCCCGGGAAGCGCCCGAAGCGGGGCAGCGCGTCGAACCGCTCGAACCAGCCGGGCGCCTCCGCGGTCTGGATTCGGGCCTGCGGGGGCAGGGCATCGGGATCGTCGAGGGTCGCGGTCTGAACGTCGACCTGTCCCGGAAAGATGGATTCGTTCCGGTAGAAGAGCCCCGTGCCGCAGGTCCCGCAGAATTCCCGCAGCGTGCCGGGGGAGGATTCGTAGCGCACGGGCTCGCCGGTGATCGCGAGGCGCTCCTGCGGGAACAGCGCCCAGGCCACCATCGGCGCCCCGGCCGAGCGGCGGCAATCGGCGCAGTGGCAGAGGGACGAATGGGCCGGCGCGCCCTCGGCGGCGTAGCGGACCGCGCCGCAGCGGCAACCTCCCGTCAGAACCATCGCCGATCCTCCTCCCCGCCTGTGTGGCATGCCCGTCCGAGGCCCGGCAACCCGGGCTCAGGTCACGACGGTGATCGCCTGGGCCGCGCGCGTCAGGCCGGTATAGAGCCAGCGGGCGCGGTGCTCGCGGAAGGCGAAGGATTCGTCGAAGAGCACCACCTTGTCCCATTGCGAGCCCTGCGCCTTGTGCACGGTGAGCGCGTAGCCGTAGGTGAACTCGTCGGTCTCCCGGCGCAGGAAGGCCGGGATCTCCTCCTCCGAGCCCTCCATCACGGCGCGCAGGACCTTGATGTCGGTCGGGCGGCGGCGGAGCGCCGGGTCGTCCTCCGGGACCACGTCGAGGCGGACCGTGTCGGGGCGCGGCGGGGCGCGGAGCGCGTGCACCGTCCAGGTCGAGCCGTTGAGGAGCCCCTTCGTCCGGTCGTTCCTGAGGCAGACCAGCTTCTCGCCGACCGCCGGCATCGGGTCGGTCTGCCCGCCGAGTTCGCGGATGCGGTTGTTGTAGAGGCGGCGCGTCTTGTTCATGCCGACCAGGACCTGATCGGATTCGAGCACCATCATCGGGTCGAGATCGCGCCGGGAGATCACGCGGCTCAGGCCGTAATCGCCGCGCTCGAGCCGCCCGCCCTCGCGCACCGTCATGGCCATCCGGACGATCGGGTCGTCGGCGGCCTGGCGATGGACGTCGGTCAGCATCACGTCGGGCTCGGCCTCCGTGAAGAAGCCGCCGCCGCGCACCGGGGGCAACTGGGCCGGGTCGCCCAGCACGAGGACCGGCTTGTCGAAGGAGAGGAGGTCGTTGCCGAGGTCGGAATCGACCATCGAGCACTCGTCGATGACGATGAGCTCGGCCTTCGCCGCCGGGCCGGAGCGGTTGAGGGTGAAGGTCGGGCCGCCCTCGTCCGTCTCCTTGGTGCGGTAGATCAGGCTGTGGATCGTCTGCGCGTCGTGGCAGCCCTTCTGGCGCATCACCGAGGCCGCCTTGCCCGTGAAGGCGCCGAACACGACCGGGCCGTCGACATCGTCGGCGATGCGGCGGGCGAGCGTGGTCTTGCCGGTGCCGGCATAGCCGAACAGGCGGAAGACCTGCGCGCCGCCCCCTCTTCGCCACGCGTCGATGGCCTTCAGCGCCGCGTCCTGCTGCGGCGCGAAGCGCGTCGGCAGGTCGCTCACGGCCAGCGGACGGTGGGCGGCAGCGAGGACAGGATCGAGGCGACGTTGCCGCCGGTCTTCAGGCCGAAGATGGTGCCGCGATCGTAGAGCAGGTTGAACTCCACGTAGCGCCCGCGCCGCACCTGCTGCTCCAGCCGGTCGGCCTCGGTCCAGGGCGCGGCGAGGTTCGCCCGCACGATCTCGGGATAGACCTTGAGGAAGGCCTGGCCGACGTCGCGGGTGTAGGCGAGGTCCGCCTGCGGGTCGCCGGTCCAGTGATAGTCGTAGAAGATGCCGCCGATGCCGCGGGGCTCGTTCCGGTGCTTCAGGTGGAAATACTCGTCGCACCACGCCTTGTAGCGGGCGTAATCCGCGGCCGGGGCATGCGCCTCGCAGGCCGCGCGGAGCGCCGCGTGGAAGGCCTTCGCGTCCGGGTCCTCCTGGCTGCGCCGCCTGTCGAGCACCGGGGTCAGGTCGGCCCCGCCGCCGAACCACGCCTTGGTGGTCACCACGAAGCGGGTGTTCATGTGCACCGTGGGCACGTTCGGGTTCCACGGGTGGGCGATGAGCGAGATGCCCGTGGCGAAGAAGCGCGGGTCCTCCGCCGCGCCCGGCATCTGCGCCCGGAACTCGGGCGCGAACTCGCCGTGAACGGTCGAGATGTGCACCCCGGCCTTCTCGAAGACCCGGCCCTTGATCATCGCCATGACGCCGCCGCCGCCCGGTGCGCCGCTGTGGTCGGTCCGCTGCCAGGGCGTCTTCTCGAATCGGCCCGCCTCGACCGGGGCGTCCGGATGGACCGGGCCCGACGCCTCGTCCTCGATCGCCTCGAGGGCGGCGACGATCCGGTCGCGCAACGTGGCGAACCAGGCGGCCGCCTCGCTCTTCAGGGCGGTCAGATCGCCCTCGAAGGGCAGGGGGGCGGGCTTCGGAATCGGGGCGTCCGTCATGGGATCAGGCTTTCCCATCCGGCGGGCAAGCCGTCAATTCGGCGGAGCGAGGTTCCGCCGCGACGCGCCAGGTCAGGCCGGCCCCTGGACGATGACGCCGTACCAGCCCTGGCCGCGATAGGTCTCGTAGCCGGGCGTGCGGTGGAAGGCGGTGACCGCGCCGCGCGGATCGGTCGCGACGCCGCTCGCCCGGTCTCCCGGCGCGAAGGGGAGGGTCTCGGACAGAGCCCCGCGCTCGTCCGAGGCCGCGAGCACCCGGCGATGCGCGTCGACCAGCAGCACGCGGGTCCGCCCGCGATCCTCGGGCGCAAGGCGCACGCCCTGCACGATGGCCCGCGCCTGCGGTTCCCAATCGAAGTGCACGGCGAGAACGCCGAGCGTGCGCCCCTGTGCCCGCCCGCCCTCGCGCACGCCGGCCGCAAAGGTGGCGACGGGAGCCCCCCCGAGGCGCGCCTCGCGGGCCACGTCGGCGCAGACGTAGGAATCGCCGTCGCGAAGGCCCGTGGCCTCCCGGAACCACGGCTCGTCCGCGACGCGCGCGCCCCGGACGCGGGGGTAACGGTCGGGCCGGCCGTTGGCGAGCACCGTCCCGTCGGCGTCGCAGAGCCAGATGTCGAGGTAGACCGTGTAGGCGGACAGGATCACGCCGAGGCGCTCGCCCGCATGCGCGGCGGCCTCGGCACAGGGGCGCGCGGCGCAATCCGTCACGGCCGCGTCGGTCGCCCACCAGCGCACGTCGCAGGTCCGTTCGTACAGGTTGCGGTCGATGAGCTCGACCGCGTTGAGCGCCAGATCGACGAGCCGGTCGCCCTGCGCCCGCACCGCCATCGCGCCGACAGCCCGCTGCAACTCGCCGATGCGTCCGGAGAGGTGGGTCTCGAGTTCGCGGGCGATGGCCTCGACCTCCACCCCGACAGCCCGCACCTCCTGGGCGACGACCGAGAATCCGCGCCCCTGGTCTCCCGCCCGTGCCGCCTCGATCAGCGCGTTCAGCGCCAGCATCTTCGTCTGGGAGGTGATCTGCTGGATCCGGCCGATCTTCTCGCAGGCGACGCGGTTCACCTCCGCGGTGAGGCGCGAGATGGTCGTCAGGCCCGGCGCCGGGGCGTCGATCGGTGCGATGCCGGCGTCGAGCAAGGGCGCGCCCTTCAGGTCAGACAGCGTGTCTCTACTGCTGAGATAAGCCGTTCATTGACTAAAAATCAGATAACGCCTACGGTGATTGCTGACTCTGCCTACATTATGACCGTCCAGCCCGCGCATCTTGATCAACTGAGATCGCCGGAACTGTTCAGACCTGACCTTTTCGCTCTCACGCTTCGGCTGCCCCCGGGCCGAGCGGCGTCGGCAGCACCGCGACGCGTGGTTCAGGTCGTGCCCGGAGAACTGGGAGCGCCCTCCGCGCCCATCTGCCCGCCCGTCTGCCGGATCGCCTCCCCGAGGATCATTGCGGCGCAGACCGCGACGTTGAGCGAGCGCAGCCCCGCCTGGATCGGCACGACGATGCGGGCATCCGCCGCCGCGTGGACGCTCTCGGGCACGCCCGCCGATTCGCGGCCCATCAGGAGGCAGTCGCCGGGGGCGAAGGCGAAGTCCGTGTAGGGCAGGGCGCCGCGCGTGGTGGCGAGGACGAGGCGGTGCCCGGCCCCGCGCCGCCACGCCTCGAACGCGGCCCAGGAGCGGTGGCGGGTGATCGCCACGTGATCGAGATAGTCGAGGCCGGAGCGGCGCAGGTGCCGGTCCGAGACGTCGAAGCCGGCCGGCTCGATGATCTCGACGGCGAGCCCGAGGCAGGCCGCCATGCGCAGCATCGTGCCGGTGTTCTGGGGTATGTCGGGCTGGTAGAGGGCGAGGCGCAGCATCGAACCGTCACGAGGCAGGGACCCGTGCGGCATCGCCGCCCGGTTGGCAGAGCGTCAAGAGCGCATACATCGGGGGGCTCACCCGGAAACCGGTCCAGCCCCATGTTCCTCGACTGGCTCGAGCGCCGCATCGACCCGTTCGCGCCCTTCGACGAGGGGCGCATGCCGCCGAAGACCGTGCTCGGCTTCGCGGCCTTCTACCTGCGGCCGATCCGGGCGGCGCTCCTCGTGCTGCTCGTCATCTCCCTCGTGGCGGGCACGATCGAGGCCTCGCTCTACCTGCTGATGCGCTGGTTCATCGACCTGATGAGCACGGCCGACCGGGCGAGCGTCCTGCACGAGCACGGCGTCGCCATCGTGGCGGCGTTCGTGCTCGTGGGGGTGGTGCGCCCGATCTCGATCTGGCTGCATGAGGCCGTCTCGAACCAGCTCGTCGTGCCCCAGGCCACGAACCAGGTCCGCTGGCGCGCCCATCTCTACACGCTCGGCCACTCGCTCTCGTATTTCCAGGCGGATTTCGCGGGGCGCCTCGCCAACCGGGTGGTGCAGGTGGGGCCGGCCGTGCGCGAGCTCGCCGTCGTCTTCATCGACACGCTGCTCTACGTGGCGATCTACGCCATCACCGCGGTCGGCCTGTTCGGCTCGATCTCGCCCTGGCTGGCGCTGCCGGTCGTCGCCTGGGTCGTGGCCTACGCCGCGCTCACGGCCTGGTTCGTGCCGCGCGCCCGCGAGCGCTCGCACGCCACCGCCGACACCCGCTCCACCCTCGTCGGGCGCGTGGTCGACAGCTACACCAACATCCTCACCGTCAAGCTCTTCGCCCGCACGCAGGAGGAGCGCGCCGCCGTGCGCGAGGCGGTTGACGTCCACACGAAGGCCTACCTGCACCAGTTCCGCCTCGTCACGGCGACGACGGGGCTGCTCGGCATCCTCAACAGCCTCCTGATCCTGGCGACGGGCAGCGTCTGCTTCCTGCTCTGGCAGCGCAACGGCCTGACCACGGGGGAGGCCGCGGCCGGCCTCGCCCTGGTGCTGCGCCTCATCGCCATGTCGGGCTGGGTGATGCAGACGGTGCGCGGCATCTTCGAGAATGTCGGCGTCATCCAGGAGAGCATGCAGACGGTCTCGCGCCCGCACGCGGTCGTCGACGCCGCCGACGCCGGGACGCTCCGCGTGACCGGCGGCGAGATCCGCTTCGAGGGCGTCGACTTCCATTACGGCCGGGGCGACGCCAACGTCATCGAGGACCTGAACCTCACGATCCGGGCGGGCGAGAAGGTCGGCCTCGTCGGCGTCAGCGGCGCGGGCAAGACCACGATCACCTCACTGCTCCTGCGCCTGCACGACCTCGAGGGCGGCCGCATCCTCGTGGACGGGCAGGACATCGCCGGGGTGAGCCAGGATTCCCTGCGCTCGGCCATCGCGGTCGTGACGCAGGACACCTCGCTCCTGCACCGCTCGATCCGCGACAACATCGCCTACGGCCGGCCCGAGGCGAACGAGGCCGAGATCGAGCGGGCGGCGCGCCTCGCCCACGCCGACGGCTTCATCCGCGACCTCGCTGACCACCAGGGCCGGCGCGGCTACGAGGCGCAGGTGGGCGAGCGCGGGGTGAAGCTCTCGGGCGGCCAGCGCCAGCGCATCGCCATCGCCCGGGTGATCCTGAAGGATGCCCCGATCCTCATCCTCGACGAGGCGACCTCGGCCCTCGACAGCCAGGTCGAGGCGGCGATCCAGGAATCCCTCGACACCTTGATGGCGGGCAAGACCGTGCTCGCCATCGCGCACCGCCTCTCGACCATCGCCGCCCTCGACCGGCTCATCGTCATCGACGAGGGACGGATCGTGGAGGAGGGGACGCACGCGGAATTGATCCGCCGTGGCAGCCTCTACGCCCGCCTCTGGGAGCGGCAATCGGGCGGCTTCCTCGCCGACCGCAAAGGCGACGGTTCCGGGGACGGTCCGGGAGACGGGCCGGGCGACGCGCAGGAGCGTCGAATTCCTGACGTGGTCCGGCGCTAGACCCTCCGGCCATCGACGCACGCAACGAATCGACGGGCCGGAGCGCCGCCCGCACGCCATCTCGGGATCTCGGACATCATGTCGGCACTCGGCCTCGCGGCGCCCGGCGCGCGGGAACGGGCGATCCGTCGCCCCCGCGGCACGGAGCTTCGCGCCACCCTCGCGCTCGCCGCACCCCTCGTCCTCACGAACCTCGCCCAGCACGGCCTCGTGACGAGCGACGTGGTGATCCTCGGCCGCCTCGGCGCCGGGCCGGTCGCCGCGGGCGCGCTGGCGACGAGCCTGTACTTCGTGCTGTTCATCTGCGGCATCGGCCTGACCATGGCGGTGGCGCCCCTGATCGCGGAGACGCGGGGGCGGGCGCGGACGGGCGCGGCCGCGGCCGGGGACCCGGACGAGGTCCGCCGGATCGTGCGGGCCGGGTTCTGGGCGGCGACGCTCGCCGCCTTACCGCTGATGCTGCTCCTCTGGCACACCGGCGCGCTGCTGCACGCCCTCGGCGAGCCGGCCGAGCTCGCGGATGCGGCCGGCACCTACCTGCGCGGCCTGCAATGGGCGATGTGGCCGGCCGTCCTGTTCCTCGTCCTGCGCTCGACCCTGACCGCCCTGCAGCGGCCGGGCTGGCCGCTCGCGGTGAGCCTGTCGGCGCTGCCCGTGAACGTGCTCCTCGCGGTCTCGCTCGCCTTCGAGGGGGGCCTGGGGCTCGGCCCGGTCGGGGTCGCGCTCGGGACCACGCTCACCGCCTTCCTCAGCCTCGCCGCCCTCTGCGCCGTGGTCGTGGCCGATCCGGGCTTCCGGCGGCACCGGATGCTGCACCGGCTCTGGCGGTTCGATCCGGCGCGATTGAAGATGCTCGCCGGCCTCGGCGTGCCGATGGCCGCGACCGGCCTCGCCGAGGCCGGCCTGTTCGAGGCGGCGGTGCTCGGCATGGGCCTGTTCGGCACGGCGCAGCTCGCCGCGCACGCAGTCGTGATCCAGATCGCGGCCTTCTGCTTCATGGTGCCGAACGGCATCGCGCAGGCCGCGACCGTGCGGGTCGGCCTCGCCTACGGCGCCCGGGACGCGGCCTGGATCCGCCGCGCGGGGCTGGTGGCGCTCGGCCTCGCCCTCGGCTTCATGGCCCTGTGCGCGCTGGTGCAGGTGAGCCTGCCCGAGACCCTGATCGGCCTCTTCCTCGACCTCTCGGCCCCCGAGAACGCCGCCGTCCTTCCCACCGCGACCGGCTTCCTGCTGCTCGCCGCCCTGTTCGCGGTGTCGGACGGCGTGCAATCGGCGGCCCTCGGGATGCTGCGCGGGCTCCAGGACACGCGCGTGCCCATGCTGATCGCGCTCGTGGGCTACTGGGGCATCGGGGTGCCGGTCGGCGCCGGCCTCGCCTGGGGCGCGGGGCTCGAGGGAAAAGGCATCTGGCTCGGCTTCTGCGCGGGCCTCCTCGTGGTGGCCTGCCTCCTCGTCGCCCGCTGGTTCCGGCTCACCGGGCTCCGGCAGCCGGGGCTGGCCCTCGGCGCGGCCCGGTAGAGGCGCCTCGACGCGCCGCGCCGGGTCCGCCGCGCGCCCGGAACGCGGCGCCTTCGCCCGGGAGCGGGGGCCGCGGCCACAATCCTGCCGATTGTGCACCGCTGCGGCGCGGGTCAGCTTGACTTCGGGCGACGCGCGGTCGCATTGCACACTTTAGAACGATAATGCTTCGGTCCCCCACGGGCTGGCGTTCCTCACGAGCCTCATAGGTCCCGGCCGCCGGTCAGACGCGGCCGGACCCGTCGTTTGCATGCTTGGAGTTTCCGACCTTGGCAGACACCGTGGCCACAGGCGTTGCCGCCCCGCACGGGGCTGACGGAACGCGACGCGATTTCCTCTTCCTCGCCACTGGAGCGGGCCTCGCCGTGGGCGTCGGCGCCGTGGCGTGGCCCTTCGTCTCCTCGATGGCCCCGGATGCCGCCACCATCGCGGCCGGCGCGCCGATCGAGGTCGATCTCGCCCCGATCCAGGACGGCCAGATCATCAACGTCTTCTGGCGCGGCAAGCTGATCTTCGTGCGCAACAGGACCGAGAAGGAGATCCAGGATCTCCGCGCGGTCCCGATGTCCGATCTGATCGATCCGCAGACCGACGCCGCCCGCACCAAGGAGGGCCACGAGAAGTGGCTCGTGGTCTACGGCAATTGCACGCATCTCGGCTGCGTGCCGGCGGGCCATTCGGGACCCTATGACGGCTGGGCCTGCCCCTGCCACGGGTCCCTCTTCGACGCCTCCGGCCGCGTGCGCCGAGGCCCCGCCCCGAGCAACCTGCCCGTCCCGCCCTACGCCTTCCAGTCCGACACCAAGATCCGGATCGGCGAAGAGGGCGGCGGCAAGGCCGCGGCCTGACCTGAGGGAGATGCGGGTAGCACCATGAGCGCTCACGCCACCACCTACGTCCCGAAGAGCCGCTTCGCGAAGTGGTTCGAGTCGCGCCTGCCGATCGCGGGCCTGATCCACTCCTCGTTCATCGCGTTCCCGGTGCCCCGGAACCTGAACTACTTCTGGACCTTCGGCGCGATCCTGATCGCGATGCTCGGCATCCAGATCGTCACCGGCGTCTGGCTGGCGATGCACTACACCGCTACCGCGACCGAGGCGTTCAACTCCGTCGAGCACATCATGCGCGACGTGAATTACGGCTGGCTGCTGCGCTACGCGCACGCCAACGGCGCCTCGATGTTCTTCGTGGCGGTCTACATCCACATCTTCCGCGGCCTCTACTACGGCTCCTACAAGGCCCCGCGCGAGGTGCTCTACATCCTGGGCGTCATCATCTACCTGCTGATGATGGCCACCGCCTTCCTCGGCTACACCCTGCCGTGGGGCCAGATGAGCTTCTGGGGCGCGACCGTCATCACCAACATCCTGGCGGCGATCCCCGTCGTCGGCGACACGATCCAGAGCCTGCTCTGGGGCGGCTACTCGGTCGGCAACCCGACCATCAACCGCTTCTTCTCGCTGCACTACCTGCTGCCCTGGATGATCGCCGGCGTCGTCGTGCTCCACGTCTGGGCGCTCCACGTCACGGGGCAGAACAACCCGACCGGCATACCGATCAAGTCGGGCAAGGACGCGGTGCCCTTCACCCCCTACGCGACGATCAAGGACGTGTTCGCCACGGTGGTGTTCATGATCCTGTTCGCGTGGTTCATCTTCTACCAGCCGAACTACCTCGGCCACGCCGACAACTACGTCCCGGCCAACCCCGCCGTGACCCCGGCCCACATCGTTCCCGAATGGTACTTCCTGCCGTTCTACGCGATCCTGCGCGCGGTGCCGGACAAGCTCGGCGGCGTCATCCTGATGTTCGGCGCGGTCCTGATCCTCGCCTTCGCCCCCTGGCTCGACACTTCCCGCGTCCGCTCGACCAACTACCGGCCGATCTACCGGCAGTTCTTCTGGCTGTTCGTGATTGTCTGCATCGTGCTCGGCTGGCTCGGCGCGAAGCCCCCGGAGGGCGGCTACGTCCTCGCGGCGCGCATCTGCACCGCCTACTACTTCGCCCACTTCCTCCTGGTGATGCCGCTGGTGGGCCTGTTCGAGACGCCGAAGGCGCTGCCGGGCTCGATCCTGGAGAGCGTCACCGGGCCGGGCAAGCAGGTGAGCGGCTCGGGGCTGCCGGCGGGTGCTGCCGCCGCGCCCACGACCAAGGGTTGAGGACAGGGAACACGAGAGAGACATGAAGACGACACGCGTCCTCGCCGCCTCCCTGTTCGCGGCCCTTCTCGGCGCCTCCGCGCTCCCCGCGCTCGGCGCCGAGGCGCCGCAGCCTCCGCGCGAGAAGTGGAGCTATGCCGGGGTGTTCGGCCGGTTCGACCAGGCCCAGCTCCAGCGCGGCTTCCAGGTCTACAAGGAGGTCTGCGCCGCCTGCCACAGCATGAAGCTCGTGGCCTTCCGCAACCTCTCGCAGGAGGGCGGGCCGGGCTACAGCGCCGCCCAGGTCAAGGCGCTCGCCGCGACCTATCAGGTCAAGGACGGACCGAACGATTCGGGCGAGATGTTCGAGCGCCCGGGCCGCCCGGCCGACACCTTCCCGCCGCCCTTCCCGAACGACCAGGCGGCGGCCGCGGCGAACGGCGGCAAGGCGCCGCCGGACTTCTCGGTGCTCGCCAAGGCCCGCACCTACGAGCGCGGCTTCCCCTGGTTCATCTCCGACGCGCTGCCCTTCGTCGGCTACAGCGAGCAGGGCGTGGACTACATCCACGCGCTTCTCAACGGCTACGAGGATCCGCCCGAGGGCAAGGAGGTGCCGGCCGGCACCTACTACAACGAGTATTACCCGGGCCACCTGATCGCGATGCCGAAGCCGATCAGCGACGGGCAGGTGACCTACCCGAAGAACGACAAGGGCGAGCCGGTCGTGCCGGAGACGGTCGACCAGTATTCGAAGGACGTCGCCGCCTTCATGGCCTGGGCGGCCGAGCCGCACATGATGGCCCGCAAGGCGCTGGGCTTCCGGGTGATCCTGTTCCTGATCCTGCTCTCGGGCCTGCTCTATTACGTCAAGAAGCGGGTCTGGGCGGATGTCGGCGGGGAGGTTCACGGCCTCCAGCCGGAGCTGCACAAGACCTACTGAGGCGCGCGGCCACGCGAACCTCGCCGGACGGGCCCCGCGCGGGGCCCGTTCTCGTTTGAAGGCCGCCCTTGCGGCGCGCCCCGCGCGCGTGCAGGGTCGCCGGCGCGGGCCGCCGCTCCCGTTCGGGAGAGGCCGGTTTCGCGGGACGCGGACCGGGCGAGGCGTGCGACCTCTCCGGACAGGCTTGATCCCTCACCCCAGCCCTCTCCCGGACGGGAGAGGGGGCGCCACCCGCCTGTCTCATCCGGCGCGGCGCAGGCCACGGGCGCGCGGCGCCCCTCACGAACGGACTCGACGGCATGACGGCAGCGGTGCTCGGGGTGATCGGCGGTTCCGGCGTCTACGACCTGCCGGGCCTGGAGGAGGTGCGCGAGGAGCGGATCGGCTCGCCCTGGGGCGAGCCCTCGGACGCCCTGCGGATCGGGCGCATCGGCGAGACCCGGGTCGTGTTCCTGCCCCGGCACGGGCGCGGGCACCGGCTCTCGCCGTCCGGCATCAACTACCGCGCCAATATCGACGTGCTGAAGCGGGCCGGCGTCACCGACCTCGTCTCGCTCTCGGCCTGCGGCTCGTTCCGCAACGAGCTGCATCCGGGCCTGTTCGTCCTCGTCGACCAGTTCGTCGATCGCACGCATGGCCGCGCCTCGTCCTTCTTCGGCAATGGCTGCGTCGCCCACGTCTCCCTCGCCCATCCGGTCGGGCCCGGGCTGCAGAGGCGGATCATCGCGGCCGCCGAAGCCGAGGAGATCCTGGTCCATCGCGGCGGCACCTACGTCTGCATGGAGGGGCCGCAATTCTCCTCGCTGGCGGAATCGAAGTTCTACAAGGCGCAGGGCTTCGACGTGATCGGCATGACCAACATGCCGGAGGCCAAGCTCGCCCGCGAGGCCGAGATCACCTACGCCACCATCGCCATGGTGACCGATTTCGATTGCTGGCACCCCGGCCACGACGCCGTCGACGTCGCCTCCGTGATCGCGGTGGCCCGGGCCAATGCCGACCGGGCGGCCCGGCTCGTGGCCCGGCTCGCCCGCGACTTTCCCGCCGCGCGCGAGGATTGCCCCGTCGGGTCGCACAAGGCCCTCGACGGCGCCATCATGACGGGGGCGCAGCACCGCGACCCGGCCCTGGTGGCCAAGCTCGACGCGGTGGCGGGCCGCGTCCTGCGCGCCTGAGCGGCGCGTCCCCGCCTTTTCGCCGGCCGCCGATGTGACAGGCGGCCCTTTGATGCTTAGAAGGCGCGAGCCGGCCCTCCTGCCGGCTCCGCGAACCCCTTGAAGGCACGATGCGCGCTGCCAGCCTCAGCCGCCGGACGGCGGAGACCGACGTCACCGTCTCGATCGACCTCGACGGGACCGGCAAGGCCGACATCGCCACCGGCGTCGGCTTCCTCGACCACATGCTGGACTTGTTCGCCCGGCACGCCCTGTTCGACGTGACCGTGAAGGTCGAGGGCGACCTCCACGTCGACCAGCACCACACCCCGGAGGATGCGGGCATCGCGCTCGGCCAAGCCTTCGCCAAGGCGCTCGGCGACAAGCGCGGCATCGCGCGCTACGCCGACATCCACCTTCCCATGGACGAGACCCTGAGCCGGGTGGCGCTCGACATCTCGGGCCGCCCGTTCCTCGTCTTCCGGACGCAGTTCCGCGTCGAGAAGATCGGCCAGTTCGACACCGAGCTGGTGCGCGAGTGGTTCCAGGCCTTCGCCATGAATGCCGGGATTACCCTGCACGTCGAGACGCTCTACGGCGACAATGCCCACCACATCGCCGAGAGCTGCTTCAAGGGGCTGGCGCGGGCGCTCCGCGGCGCCGTCGCCGTCGATGCGCGCGAGGAGGGCCGCGTGCCCTCGACCAAGGGCTCGCTCTGAGGCGTGCCGCCGCCCCGCGGGGCAGGAGGACGGGACATGCGAAGCTACACGCTGCACCTGCCGCGGGATGCGAGAGCGGGCGAGTCGCTCGGGCTCGACCGGGCGCAGATCGTGCCGGACGGGTTCTCCTGGGGCGCCTTCGCCTTCTCCGCCCTGTGGTTCTTCTATCATCGCCTCTGGCTCGCGGGGCTCGGCGTGCTCGCCGGGCTGGTCGCGGTGGCGGTGCTGGGTCGCGTCCTCGGCCTGTCGCCTTTCATGGGCTCCCTCGTCACGCTCCTCGTCTCGATCCTGATCGGCCTCGAGGCGTCGAGCCTGCGCCGCTGGACGCTCGCGCGCCGCGGCCGGCCGGTGCGGGACGCTGTCGTCGCGGGCTCGGTCGCGGAGGCCGAGAACCGCCTGATGGCGCGCTGGCTCGATCCCGTCGCGGGCCCGCCCCGGTCCGTGGCCCCCGCCTTCCCGGCCGGGCCGAGCCGCGGGACCGAGCGGGCCATCGGGATGTTTCCCTTCCAGGAGGGCCGCCGGTGAGCGGCCGCGCGAGCATGAGGACGCGTCCAGCGTGAGCGAGGAGACCGTCGCGATCATCGATTACGGCTCGGGCAACCTGCATTCGGCGGCGAAGGCCTTCGAGCGCGCCGCCCGCGAGGCCGGGCTCGACCGCACCCGCATCGTGCTGACGAGCGAGCCGGAGGTCGTGGCGGCGGCCGAGCGCGTCGTGCTGCCGGGCGTCGGCGCCTACGCCGATTGCCGGCGCGGCCTCGACGCGGTGCCCGGCATGGTCGAGGCGATGACGGGGGCCGTGCACGGGCGCGGGCGGCCCTTCCTCGGCATCTGCGTCGGCATGCAGCTGATGGCGACCCGGGGGCTCGAATACGAGACCACCGCCGGGCTCGACTGGATCCCCGGCGATGTCGGGCCGATCCGCCCCGCCGACCCGGCGCTGAAGGTGCCGCATATGGGCTGGAACACGCTCCACCCGGACAGGCCGCACGCGCTCCTCGACGGCATCGCGACCGGCGAGGGCGGCCTGCACGCCTATTTCGTGCACAGCTACGCCCTCAAGGCGGACCGGCCGGAGGAGGTCGTCGCCCACACCGAGTACGGCGGTCCCGTGACGGCGATCGTCGGGCGCGACAACCTCGCGGGCACGCAGTTCCACCCCGAGAAGAGCCAGCGCCTGGGCCTCGCTCTCATCGCCAACTTCCTGCGCTGGCGGCCCTGAGCCGGCAGCCCTCACACCGAGACGAGTCCCCGAACCGTGATCCTGTTCCCCGCCATCGATCTCAAGGAAGGGCGCTGCGTGCGCCTCGTGCAGGGCGACATGGCCCAGGCGGTCGTGTTCAACGACGACCCGGCGGCGCAGGGCGCGGCCTTCGAGGCGCAGGGCTTCTCCTGGCTGCACGTGGTGGATCTCGACGGCGCCTTCGCGGGCGCGCCGATGAATGCGGCGGCCGTCGACGCGATCCTCGCCCGGGTGAGGCTGCCCGTGCAGCTCGGCGGCGGCATCCGGGACATGAAGACCCTGGAGGCGTGGCTCGCCAAGGGCGTCAGCCGGGTCATCATCGGGACGGCGGCCGTGCGCGACCCGGCCTTCGTGCGGGAGGCCGCCCGCCTCCACCCGGGCAAGATCGCGGTCGGCATCGACGCCAAGGACGGGCGCGTCGCGGTCGAGGGCTGGGCGCAGACCTCCAGCATGACGGCCGAGGAGCTCGGGCGCCGCTTCGAGGACGCGGGCGTCGCCGCGATCATCTACACCGACATCGCCCGCGACGGCATCCTGAAGGGGCTCAACATCGAGATGACCCTGGCGCTCGCGCAGGCCGTCAGCATCCCCGTCATCGCGTCCGGCGGCCTCGCCTCGATCGAGGACGTGCACCGCCTGCTCCAGCCGGATTGCGCGATGCTCGCCGGCGCCATCACCGGCCGCGCCCTCTATGACGGCCGCATCGACCCGGCGGCGGCGCTCGCCGCGATCCGCGCGGCGGAGCGGGGGCCGCACTGAGACGGTAGGGAGGCTCTCGTGCTCAAGACCCGCATCATCCCCTGCCTCGACGTGAAGGACGGGCGCGTCGTGAAGGGCGTGCAGTTCCTGGAACTGCGCGATGCCGGCGACCCGGTCGAATCCGCCAAGGCCTACGACGCGGCGGGCGCGGACGAGCTCTGCTTCCTCGACATCACGGCGAGCCACGAGGCCCGCGGCACACTCCTCGACGTGGTGAGCCGCACGGCCGAGGCCTGCTTCATGCCGCTCACCGTCGGGGGCGGCGTGCGCACGGTCGAGGACATCCGCACCCTGCTGCTCGCCGGCGCCGACAAGGTCTCGATCAACACCGCCGCCGTGAAGGACCCCGACTTCGTGGCCCGCGCCGCGGAGAAGTTCGGGAGCCAGTGCATCGTCGTGGCGATCGACGCCAAGCGCACCTCCGCGCCGGGCGAGCCGGCCGCCTGGCAGATCTTCACCCATGGCGGGCGCACGCCCACCGGCCTCGACGCGATCGAATTCGCCCGCACCGTCACGGCCAGGGGCGCGGGCGAACTCCTCGTCACCTCGATGGACAAGGACGGGACGCGCTCGGGCTACGATCTCGGCCTGACGCGGGCGATCGCGGACGCGGTGAGCGTGCCCGTCATCGCCTCGGGCGGCGTCGGCGGGCTCGACGATCTCGTGGCCGGGGTGCGGGACGGGGGCGCCAGCGCCGTGCTCGCCGCCTCGATCTTCCATTTCGGCGAGGCGAGCGTCGCGGAGGCCAAGGCCCACATGGCCGCCGCCGGGCTCGCGATGCGCCTCGGTGTGTAAAGGCCGCCGAGTGTCAGCGGCCGCGCTTGCCGTGCGTCCGGCGTTGACGCAGTTTCGCGCAACATCAGGTGACGACGATGCGCCCCGCAGCCCTGGCGACATGACCGCGACATGAGCGATTTCACCCTCGACGACCTCGCCGCCCTCGTGGCCGACCGCGCCGCGGCGCCGGTCGACGAATCCTACACGGCGAAGCTCCTCAGCGGCGGCCCGGCCAAGCCCGCCAAGAAGCTCGGCGAGGAGGCGGTCGAGGCGGCCATCGCCGCTGTGCAGGGCGACCGGGCGGGCCTCGTCTCGGAAGCCGCCGACGTGCTCTACCACCTCGTCGTGCTGCTGCGGGCCGGCGGCGTCGGGCTCGACGAGGTGATGGCGGAACTCGCAAGGCGCACGGCGCAGAGCGGCCTCGCCGAGAAGGCCGCGAGGCGCCACACGTGAACGCCGTCTTCGGGTCGCAGAATCCGCTCCCCGAGCCCGATCCCGGCCCCGGTCAGGACCCGGTGACGGGGGAGGGGCCGCAGAGCCTCTCGCCCTACCGGCTGTTCAAGCGGGAGGAATGGGCGCAGCTGCGCGCCGACACGCCGCTGACCCTGAAGGCCGAGGACATCGAGCGGCTGCAATCGATCAACGACCCGATCTCGGTGGAGGAGGTCGTCGCGATCTACCTGCCGCTGTCGCGCCTGCTCTCGCTCTACGTCGCGGCCACGCAGGGCCTGTTCAAGGCGACCCAGCGCTTCCTGCTCGCCGAGCGCGAGACCAAGGTGCCCTACATCATCGGGCTGGCGGGCTCGGTGGCGGTGGGCAAGTCGACGACGGCGCGCATCCTCGCCGCGCTGCTGGCCCGCTGGCCGAACACGCCGAAGGTCGATCTCGTCACGACGGACGGGTTCCTCCTGCCGAACGCGGAGCTCGCCCGCCACGGGGCAATGGACCGGAAGGGCTTCCCGGAGAGCTACGACACGGCGGCGCTCCTCCAGTTCCTCCACGACGTGAAGGCCGGCCACAAGCGGGTGACGGCCCCGCTCTACTCGCACCTCGTCTACGACCGGGTGCCCGGGGAGGAGCGGGTGGTGGAGAGCCCCGACATCCTGATCGTCGAGGGCCTGAACGTGCTCCAGCCGGCGCGCCTGCCGCGGGACGGCACCGCGATTCCCTTCGTCTCGGACTTCTTCGACTTCTCGATCTACCTCGACGGGCACGAGGACGACCTGCATCGCTGGTACGTGACCCGCTTCATGAAGCTGCGCCAGACGGCCTTCCGCGACCCGCGCTCCTACTTCGCGAAATACGCCGAGGTGCCGGAGGAGGAAGCGCTGCGCATCGCCGACCACCTCTGGACCTCGATCAACCTGCCGAACCTGCGCGAGAACATCCTGCCGACGCGGCAGCGGGCGAGCCTGATCCTCGCCAAGGGCGCGAGCCACCGCATCGAGAGCGTGGCCCTGCGCCGGCTGTGAGCCCCGCCGCTCACGCGAACGGGAACACCGCCTCCGTCACGTAGGGTCCGCCCCCGGTCGATTCCCGCGCCGAGAACAAAGCGACCCGTGTCGCGGTGAAGCGCAGGGGCTCGAAGATCGGGGCCTGGGAGAGATACATCGCCACCGCCTCCGGGTTCGCCTCCCGGCGCAGCCGCGCCAGCGTCACGTGCGGCGTGAACTTGCGCCGCTCCGGCTCGGCCCCGGCCCGGCGGGCGATGCGCTCCTGCTCGGCCTGCAGGTCGAGAAGGTCCGGCCCGGGGGCCACGGCCGCCAACAGGGCCCGCGGCTTGTCGCCGCCGAAGCTCGACAATCCTTCCAGCGTGATCGGGATCGGCCCGCGCGGGCGCGCCTCCGCGAGCCCCTCGCAGAGATCCTCCGCGACCGCGCCGTCGACGTCGCCGAGGAAGCGCAGGGTGATGTGGTAGTCGACGGGCTCGATCCAGCGCGCGCCGGGCAGGCCGCCGCGGAAGCGCGCCAGCGCCTCGCCGATCTCGGGCGGGATCTCGAGCCCCGTGAAAAGCCGCGGCATGGGCGCCTCACTGCGAGGAGGGTTTCAGCTGACCCAGGAAGCTCTCGACGGTGGGCAGGATTCCGGCGACGACGGCCTCGACGCCCTTGGCGTTCGGGTGCATCCCGTCCTCGAGGCTGAGGCCTCGCTCGCCGGCGACCCCCTGGAGAAAGAACGGGTAGAGCGTGGCCCCGTATTTCCGGGCGAGGTCGGGAAAGATCGCGTCGAAGCGGGCGACGTAGTCCGGCCCGAGATTGGCCGAGGCGCGCATCCCGGCGATCAGGACCGGGATGTTGCGCTCCCTCAGCCGGCCGAGGATCGCGTCGAGGGCCTTGCGCGTCACAGCCGGATCGGTGCCGCGCAGCATGTCGTTCCCACCGAGTTCGAGGATCACGCCGTCGGTGCCGTCAGGGACCGACCAGTCGAGCCGGTCGAGCCCGGCGGTGGTGGTGTCGCCCGAAACCCCCGCATTGGCGACCGTGACCGCGTGGCCCTTGGCCCGCAGCGCCCGCTCCAGGGCGGCCGGAAAGGCGGCGTCCGCCGGCAGGCGGTAGCCCGCGGTGAGGCTGTCGCCGAAGGCGACGAGGGTGAGCGCGCGCTCGGCCGGCGCGGCGGAGAGCCCGGCCGGGAGCGCGCCGAGTGCGGCAAAGAGCACCAGCAGCGTCGCCGCGCGCCGCCCGACTTGGCGTTCCGGCCGGGGGCGGCCCATATCCTCCCGGCGTTGCCGCGTCGCCGCAAGACGTGCCAAAGCGCACCGAATCATCCGCTCCGAACCCCGACCTTCGTTTCATGCCCGCTCCCGCGCACAGATCGGACTCCCGCTGATGTCCGGCAAGGCCGTCGCCCTCTCGCAGGTGGATCTGAGCCTCGGCCGGGGCCCCGCCCGCGTCCACGTGCTGCGCGGCATCTCGCTCGACGTCGCGGGCGGCGAGGCTGTGGGCCTCGTCGGTCCCTCGGGCTCGGGCAAGTCGACCCTGCTCATGGTGATGGCGGGGCTCGAACGGCCGGATTCCGGCACCGTCGCGATCGAGGGGACCGATCTCGGCCGGCTCGACGAGGACGCCCTCGCCCGCTTCCGGGGCCGGCGCATCGGCATCGTGTTCCAGGCCTTCCACCTCGTGCCGACCATGACGGCGCTGGAGAACGTGGCCCTGCCCCTCGAACTCGCCGACAAGGCCGACGCCCATGCGCGAGCCCGCAGGGACTTGGAGGCGGTCGGGCTCGGCCACCGGCTGCACCATTACCCGGCCCAGCTCTCGGGGGGCGAGCAGCAGCGTGTCGCCATTGCCCGCGCGGTGGCGCCGGACCCGGCGATCCTGGTGGCCGACGAGCCGACCGGAAACCTCGACGAGGCGACGGGCCGCCAGATCATCGACCTGCTCTTCGCCCTGAAGCGCGACCGCGGCGCGACGCTCGTCCTCGTCACCCACGATCCGGGGCTCGCCCGCCTCTGCGACCGGACCGTGCGCCTGCGCTCGGGCCGCATCGAGGAGCCCGTGGCGGCGTGACCGGCAAGATGAGACCCACTGCGCCGCACCTCTCCCGTTCGGGAGAGGTCGAGTCCGCGATACGCGGACCGGGTGAGGGATCCAGGTTCTTCCGGAGAGGTCGCACCCCTCACCCTGTCCCTCTCCCGAACGGGAGAGGGGACCTGCGCCTCACGCACCGCGGAGCTGCCTGATGCACGGCACCCTTCCGCGAGCGGTGCCCGAGCGGCGCGCCTCCCCCCGCGCAGCCAGGCTTCCGCTGACGCTGCGCCTGGCGCTGCGCGAATTGCGCGGCGGCTTGAGGGGTTTTGCGGTGTTCCTCGCCTGCATCGCCCTCGGCGTCGCGGCGATCGCCGGCGTCGCCTCGATCTCGCGCTCGCTCAGCGACGGGCTCGGGCGGGAGGGGCGGCGCATCCTCGGCGGCGACCTCAGCTACAACCTGATCAACCGCGAGGCGACGGCACCCGAGCGCGCGGCGCTCGCGGCCGAAGGCCCGGTCAGCGTCGTGGCCTCGCTGCGTGCCATGGCGGTGGCGCCGGGCGAGAAGGGGGCTGCCCTCGTCGAGCTGAAGGCGGTGGATGCCGCCTATCCGGCCGCGGGCGAGCTCTCGACCGAGCCCCAGGCGCCGCTTCCCGACCTTCTGGCCTCGCAGGACGGCGCCGACGGCGCGGTCGCCGACCCGGCCCTGCTGACGCGGCTCGACCTGAAGGTCGGCGACCGGATCACGCTCGCGGGACGCCCCTTCGCGATCCGCGCCAGCCTCGTCTCCGAGCCCGACAAGATCGCCAACGGCATCGGCTTCGGCCCGCGCCTGATCATCTCCGAGGCCGCGTTGCGGGCGACCGGCCTCGTCCAGCCGGGCAGCCTCAACCGCTGGAGCTACCGGCTGCACGTGCCGGGTGCGGGCGATGCCGACCTCGTCGCCGCCCTGGAGCGGGTGGCGAAGGCCGCCCCCGACGCCGGCTGGGAGGTGCGCTCCCGCGTCAACGCCGACCCGCGCTTCGCCAAGAGCATCGAGCGGTTCACCCAGTTCCTGACCCTCGTCGGGCTGACCGCGCTCATCGTCGGCGGGGTCGGCGTGGCGAACGCCGTCCAGGCCTTCGTCGAGCGCAAGCGCGGCTCGATCGCGACGCTCAAGAGCGTCGGCATGCCGGGCTCGGGCGTGGTCGGTCTCTACCTGACGCAGGTCATGCTGATCGCGGGCCTCGGCACCGCCATCGGGCTCCTCGTCGGCGCCGCGCTGCCGTTCGGGCTCGACGCGCTGTTCCGCGCCGACCTGCCGCTGCCCCTGAACCCCACCCTGGCGCCGGCCGAGCTCGCGCTCGCGGCCGCCTACGGGCTCCTCACCGCGCTCGCCTTCGCGATCACGCCGCTCGGCCGCGCGCACGACATCCCCGTCTCCGGCCTGTTCCGCGACGCGGTCGACCCCGCCCGCAACGGCGTGCGCTGGCGCTACCGGGCGATCCTCGCGCTGGCGCTCGCGGCCCTCGTCGGGCTCGCCCTCGTCACCGCCTTCGACCGGCGGGTCGCGCTCATCTTCATCGCGGCGGCCGGCCTCGCCTTCGGGCTTCTGCGCCTCGTGGCGCTCGGCCTGATGGCGGGCGCCGCACGGCTGCCGCGGCCGAGGCGGGCGGCGCCCCGGATGGCGCTCGCCAACCTCCACCGGCCCGGTGCCCTGACCTCGGCGATCGTGCTCTCCCTCGGCCTCGGCGTGACGCTCCTCGTCACCCTGAGCCTGATCGACGCCAACGTGCGCCGCACGCTGACGAGCACGCTGCCCGCCCGCGCCCCGAACCTGTTCTTCCTCGACATCCCGGCGGCGGAGGCGGACGCCTTCCACGCCTTCCTCGGCAAGGCCGCGCCGGGCGGCAAGATCGAGCGGGTGCCGATGATGCGCGGGCGCATCGTCTCCCTCGACGGGCGTCCCGCCGGGAGCATTCGCGCGCCCGACGACGCCGCCTGGGTCCTCGACGGGGACCGGGGCATCACCTACGCCGAGGACGTGCCGGACGGCTCAGCCATCGTCGAGGGCCGCTGGTGGGCGGCGAACGAAGCCGGGGAGCGCCTCGTCTCCTTCGATGCGGAGCTCGGCCGGGCGCTCGGGCTGAAGCTCGGCTCGAACGTCGCCGTGAACGTGCTCGGGCGCAACGTCACGGCGCGGATCGCCAATTTCCGGAAGGTGGAGTGGCGCTCGCTGGGGATCAACTTCGTGATGGTGTTCTCGCCCGGCACCTTCCGCGGCGCGCCGCATTCGGACCTCGCCACCCTGACCCTGCCCGGCGGCACCGACGCGCGGGTCGAGAACGCGATCCTGCGCGACGTGGCGCGGGCCTACCCGTCCGTCACCAGCGTGCGGGTGAAGGACGCGCTGGAGGCGGTCAACGACCTCGTCGGCAAGCTCGTCCTGGCGATCCGCGGCGCCAGCGGCATCGCGGTGGCCGCGAGCCTGTTCGTGCTCGCCGGCGCCGTGGCCGCCGGCCACCGGGCGCGCCTCTACGACGCCGTGGTGCTCAAGGTGCTGGGTGCGAGGCGCGGGCGCCTCCTCTCGGCCTACAGCCTGGAATACGGAGCCCTCGGCCTCGCCACGGCCCTGTTCGGGCTGATCGCCGGGTCGCTGGCCGGCTGGGTCATCGTCGCGAAGGTGATGCGCCTCGACTTCGCGCTCGATCTCTCCGGGGCGCTGCTCGCGGCCGGGCTCGCCGTCGCCTTCGCGGTGGTGATCGGGCTTGCGGGAACTTGGCGGATCCTCGGGCAGAAGCCCGCCCCCTACCTCCGCCAGTTCTGAGCGCGGCGCGCAGATCGCCCTCGGTTGGACCGTACAATCCAGGGGTGGGACAAACCAATGTTACGCAGTTTTAATCCCTGATTTAACAAAGAAATTCCGCCCCCTTGCGGCGGAAAAACCGCCTCTCGAAGCTCGACCGGCCTCTTGTGTGCGCGAGCGCGACGCAACATATTCAGACCCGAGGCGCCCGTGGGGCGCCAGAGGTTTTGCGTGAGCCTCGTCCTCAACCCCACGCTGAGAGAGCTTCCAAAGGAAACTCCCATGGCATTCGACAACTCTCCCTTCCGGTACGGCGCGCAGGCCCCCGGGTACGCCGGCACCCAGGTCGAGGTCGACCAGGGGCTGCGTGCCTTCATGCTCGGCGTCTACAACAACATGGTCATCGGCCTCGGCATCTCGGGCCTCGTGGCGCTCGGCCTCAACATGGCCGCCACCGCGCAGACCTCGGCCGGCCAGCTCGCGCTGACGCCGTTCGGCCAGATGCTCTACCAGAGCCCGCTCAAGTGGGTGCTGATGCTCGCCCCGCTCGCCTTCATCTTCATCTTCTCGATGCGGATGGACCGGATGTCGGCCTCCTCGGCGCGCCTGACCTTCTTCGCCTTCGCGGCGGTGATGGGCGCCTCGATGTCGACGCTGCTGCTCGTGTTCACGGGCGCCAGCGTGGTGCGGGTGTTCTTCATCACGGCGGCGACCTTCGGCGGCCTGAGCCTCTACGGCTACACCACGAAGCGCAGCCTGTCGGGCATGGGCTCGTTCCTGATCATGGGCCTGATCGGCCTGATCATCGCCTCGCTGGTGAACATCTTCCTGGCCTCCAGCGCCCTGCAGTTCGCCATCTCGGTGATCGGCGTGCTGATCTTCGCGGGGCTGACCGCCTACGACACGCAGAAGCTGAAGGAGATGTACCTCTACAGCGGCTTCGACGCGGAGGGCGCGGCCAAGATGTCGGTGAACGGCGCCCTGACGCTGTATCTCGACTTCATCAACATGTTCCAGTTCCTGCTCTCGCTGATGGGCGACCGTCGCTGAGCGACCCGGAACCGGACGAGCGAGAGACCCCGGCGCGCGAGCGCCGGGGTTTTTCTTTGCGCCCGCCGCGCGTCCGCGACGTGCTGCACGTTAGTGCGGGCGTCCCAAGTTGATGGCAGAGTACCGGCCCGCCGCAGGAGGACGGATCGTGCCGCGCTACTTCTTCGACGTCGTGGACGGCGGCCCGCATCGCGACGACACGGGTTCCGAATGCGCGACCTTGGACGAGGTGCGCGACGCCGCCATCCAGGTGCTTCCCGACATCGCGCGGGAGCAGATCCGCGCCGACGGGGACCGTCGCTTCTTCACGGTCGTGGCGCGCGACGAGGAGGGACGGGCGATCTACACGGCCACGCTCGGCTTTGCCGGCCTGTGGCTTCACGAGCGCCCCTGACGCCCGCGGGCCGGGCTCGTCAGCGGCTCAGGGCGCCGACCATCGGCCCGAGCGGCCGGCTCAGGTCCGAGCGGTTGAGGGAGGGCGCGTAGAGGCTCGAGACGCTCCCGTCGAGGAAGAGTGCGTTGCGGCAGCCGAGATCGTCCCGGAACAGCCGCGCGAAGGACCCGAAGCTGACCGGGCGCTCCGAGATCGCGAAGACGGCAACGCGCCCGTCCTCCCGCACGCCGACGCCGTTGCGGATCTTCTGGGAGGGGCCGTCCGCGGAGATCTTCGGGTGAACCTGCCCCTCGATCACGAGCATCGGCCCCGATTGCGTCGCGAAATCGGGCTTGATCTTCGCCTTCAGGTAGCGCCCCGTCTCGGCGACGCCGGCCTTGTCGCCCTTCACGTAGAAGATGCCGTTCGGCTTCAGGTGGAAATTGCCCGGGCCGTTGGCGGTCGAGACGCCCTTCATCTCGCGCCCCTCCTCGACATAGAGCCCGACCGGCGCCTGCCCCTTGTCGTACATGCCCGCGTTCATCGCGAAGCTGAGGCGCCCGCCCTGCTTCTCGGCGAGCTTCGAGAGGGAGGAGTAGGGCAGGCCGTCCGATCCCAGCCAGAACAGGCGCAGCCGCTGCCGCTTCAGATCGACGATGCAGACCGTATAGGCCTCGCCCTCGGCCTGGACGGCGCGGCAGGGCCCGGCCTCGGGGGCGGGCTCGGCGTGCACGGCCGTCGCGGCGCTGATCAGGCCCGCGAGCAGGGTCGCCCGCGCGAGACGTAACATCATCGTGAGATCCCGAGGTGAGCCGACGGTCCGGACGGGCCGGGGGGCGTTTCCTCGCCCGAAAACGGGTTCATTTTCAAGCGGGGCGGAGCACCGACGGCGCTCGTACCGCGGAAACGCGGCCGGGGACCGTTTTCTCAATCCGGGCGTTTCTGCCAAGCGGGGGCATGGGTGTTGGGAGATCCTGAGATGATGCGCGTTGCATTGGCATCGGTCGCCCTGGCCGGGGCGCTCGCACTGGTGCCGCTGACGGCCGACGCACGGCCCGGCGGGTTCGGGGGCGGCGGCTTCCGCGGCGGCGGCGGGTTCGGCGGAGGCGGCTTCCGCGGAGGGTTCGGGGGCGGCGGCTTCCGGGGCGGCTTCGGCGGCGCCCGCTTCGGAGGGGCCGGCCTCGGCGGCGGATTCGGCGGATACCGCGGCGCGGGCTTCTACCGCGGCGGCTGGGGCGGGGGCTATCGCGGAGGCTACTGGCGCCGCGGCTACGGCTACGGCCTCGGCGGGCTGGGGCTCGGCGTCGGCCTGGGCCTGGCCGCGGGCGGCCTCTACGGCGGCTATTACGGCTATCCGGGTTACGGATACGGCTACGGATACGCGCCGGCCGGCTATTACGGCGGCTATGGCGCCTACGATTACGGCTACGGCTGCTACACGGTCCCGCGGGTGCGCTGGACGCCCTGGGGCTACCGGCGGGTCTTCGTGCAGCGCTGCTACTGAGCGGCAGGGGCGGGGCGGCTTCGAGCCGCCCCATCTCGCCCCGTCTCGCTCAGCGCCGCCTCTCCCGCGCCTCGTCGCGCCGCATCGGCATCGCGTCGATCGTGGCGAACAGGCGCTCCGGCGGGATCGGTTCGGCCGATTGGAGCTTCGCCCCGCCATCCTTGCCGACGAGGACCGCACGGAAGGCGTCGGCCGGCAGGTTCAGCCGCCGGCGCAGGGAGGCCGCCTCCACCGAATTGCCCACGGCCTCCAGCGTGACGAGATCGCGCTCGCCCGCACCCGCCCGCGCTGAGGCGAGCGCTTGGCGCTGCGCGCGCAGGCCGGGATCATCGGGGCCCGGCGCCGAGACGACGAGGACGCGCCGCGTCCAGAGATGGGCCGCCAGCGGATCCTCGTCGGCCCTCGCGCCGCCGGCGCCGCCGGCCATCGCGAGGGCGGCCATCGCCATCCGGAGGGGGTGTCGCATCGTCGGTCTCCCACAGGTCTCCCGCTCAACGCGCCAGACCCTCGCTCCGAATGCACCGGGACGATCAACAGGCGATGATCATGCGGGCGATGAACATTGCGGCGATTGCGGGGTCGGCGCCTCCGCCCCATCTCGCCGGAGGAGGAACCGCGAAACACCCGCAGAACCCATCTTCGAGCGCCCGCAGAACCGGAGCCCGCCATGGCCGCCGTGAACCGCCGCATCGTCCTCGCCTCCCGTCCCCACGGGGAGCCGACGCCAGCGCATTTCCGGATGGAGGAGGGGCGCGTGCCGACCCCGCGCGAGGGCGAGATCCTGCTGCGCACCCGCTGGCTCTCCCTCGATCCCTACATGCGCGGGCGGATGAGCGCCGCGAAATCCTACGCGGAGCCCGTCGCGATCGGAGCCGTGATGGTGGGGGAGGTGGTGGCGGAGGTCGTTGCCTCGAACAACCCGGACTTCGCCGTCGGCGACCTCGTCGCCGCCTTCTCGGGCTGGCAGGATTACGCCGTCGCCTCGGGCCGGGGCCTGCGCCGGGTCGACCCGAACCTCGCCCCCGCGACGACGGCGCTCGGCATCCTCGGCATGCCGGGGATGACCGCCTATACCGGCCTCCTCACCATCGGCGACCCGAAGCCCGGCGAGACCGTCGTCGTCGCCGCGGCCTCAGGCCCGGTCGGCTCCCTCGTGGGACAGATCGCCCGGCTCAAGGGAGCCCGCGCGGTCGGCATCGCCGGCGGGCCGGAGAAATGCGCGTATCTGCGTCAGGACCTCGGCTTCGACGCCGCGATCGACCATCGCGGCGAGGACCTGCCCGGCCAACTCGCCGCGGCCTGCCCGGACGGCATCGACGTCTATTTCGAGAATGTCGGGGGCGCCGTGTTCGACGCCGTCCTGCCGCTCCTCAACGGCTTCGCCCGGGTGCCCGTCTGCGGCCTCGTCTCCGGCTACAACGCCACGGAGCTTCCGCCCGGGCCCGATCGCTCCCCCGCCCTGATGCGGGCGATCCTGACGAAGCGGCTGCGGCTGCAGGGCTTCATCGTCTCGGATTTCGCCGATCAGGCGAGGACCTTCGCCCGCGACGTCGGCGGCTGGCTGAGGGAGGGACGCGTGCGCTACCGCGAGGACCTCGTCGAGGGCCTGGAACAGGCGCCGGACGCCTTGATCGGCCTGCTCAAGGGGCACAATTTCGGGAAGCTGATCGTCCATGTCGCGTGAGCGCGGGGATGGCGTGTCGCGCGCACGGACGTGGGTCGGCCCTTGCGCCGGGCATGGACCAAAGGTAGAACGAACGGCGGATCGCGGCGCGCGTTCCCCAGGTGTGTTTTTCGTGGACCGGCAGCGCACCCGCATTGCGGGCGGCGGCTCACGGCCCCAGAACCTGAGGATGGGCATGCGCCGGTCCGCGACGGCCCAGTGAGATCGACAGCAAGGAGAGAGCGATGGCGGGCAGCGTGAACAAGGTCATTCTGGTCGGCAATCTCGGGCGCGACCCCGAGACGAGGCGCCTCGCCTCCGGCGACCCGGTGGTGAACCTGCGCTTGGCGACGTCCGAATCCTGGAAGGACAAGGCGTCGGGCGAGCGCAAGGAGAAGACCGAGTGGCACTCGGTCGTGATCTACAACGAGAACCTCGCTCGCGTCGCCGAGCAGTACCTGCGCAAGGGCTCGAAGGTCTACGTCGAGGGCCAGCTCCAGACGCGCAAGTGGACCGACAATTCCGGCGTCGAGAAGTACACGACCGAGGTCGTGCTGCAGCGCTTCCGCGGCGAGCTGACGATCCTCGACGGGCGCGGCGGCGGGGCCGAGATGGGCTCCGACGAGGAGGGCGGCGGCCAGATCAGCCGCGGCGGCGATTTCGGCGGCGGCTCGCGGGGCGGCGATTACGGCGGCGGCCGCTCGTCCAGCTCCGAGCGGCGCCCGGCCTCGACCGGCGGCAACGGGAACGGCGGCGGCGGTGGCGGCGGCCGGGGCAATTACGACCTCGACGACGACATCCCGTTCTAGGATCGGATCGTTCCGCATCGCCCGGCGCGCCGCGCCCCCTCTCCCGTTCGGGAGAGGGACGGGGTGAGGGGTGCGATCGCTCCGGACGAGGCGCATCCCTCACCTGATCCGCGTTCCGGCAAACCGACCTATCCCGGACGGGAGAGGGGATCAGGGCTCCATCCCTTGCGCGGCCCCGCCCCCGCGCCCCATATCGCAAAAAGAACATATCACGAACGGAGCCGCCATGCGGACCGCCGACAAGCAGATCGCCGACATCCTCGTGCGCTACGGCGAGCCCTTCGGGGGCAATGTCTGGCGCGTGCAGGGCACGGCCGTGATCTACCACAAGACGCTGGAGCGCATCGCCGCGCAGGCTGGGATCGTCTTCGATCCGCCCACCCTCATCCGGGCCGAGCGGGACGAGGCCGTAATCCTCGTCACCGGCCGGCTGCCGGGCACCAAGCCCGGGACGGAGCGGGTCGAGTGGTCGCTCGGCGAGGCGCTCGTCAACGTGAACTACCGGGTCTCCGGCAAGCAGGCGGCCTACGTCTACGCAATGGCCGAGAAGCGGGGGAAGGACCGGGTCATCCTCAAGCTGATTGAGCTGCACGGCCTCGTCTACAGCGAGGAGGAGGCGGACGAGTTCCGCCAGTCCCAGGGCGTGCCGATCCGCGCGGTCGACGAGGATTTCGAGGCGGCCGACCCGTTCGACGAGGTCACGGAGGCCGAGGGCGACCTGAAGCGGCGGATCGACGAGGCGGACAGCGTCAATGCGGTGACCGACCTGATGCTCGATGCCGAGACGCAGCGGATCCTGAACGGCTTCCCCGCGGGCACCCGCGACGAGGTGCGCGACTACGCCAAGGCCCGTCTCGTGGCCCTCGGCTGGCCGGGCAGGAAGGGTCGCGGCCGCGCCGCGTGAGGCGGATGCCGCCCGAGGTGGTATCGTGAACCGCATGGTGCGGCCTCAGGACCTGAACAGCGACCGCGGCACGGGCGCGCCCGCCGAGATCCTGGCCGGCACGGTCGAGCGGGTGACGTTCCACAACGCCGAGACGGGGTTCTGCGTCCTCAAGGTCGGGGTGCGGGGCAAGCGCGACCTCGTCCCCCTCGTCGGGCACGCGCCCGCGATCGGCGCGGGCGAGTGGATCACCGCGACCGGGCACTGGGTCTCGGACCGGGCGCATGGCCTCCAGTTCAAGGCGACCTCGTTGACCGCGACGCCGCCGACCGGCGTCGAGGGCATCGAGCGCTACCTCGCCAGCGGCCAGATGCGCGGCATCGGCCCCGCCATGGCCAAGCGCATCGTCGCGCTGTTCGGCGCAGACACGTTCGAGATCATCGAGGCCGAGCCGGGGCGCCTCACGGAGGTCCCGGGCATCGGACGGAAGCGCGCCGAGCGGATCGTCGCCGGCTGGGCCGAGCAGAAGGCCGTGCGCGAGATCATGATCTTCCTGCACGCGCACGGGGTCGGCACGGCGCGCGCCGTGCGCATCTTCCGCACCTACGGGCATGATTCGATCGCCGTGATGACGGAGGACCCGTACCGGCTCGCCCGCGACATCCGCGGCATCGGCTTCCGCACGGCGGACGCCATCGCGATGCGGCTGGGGATGGAGAAGCACGCGCCCCAGCGCCTCGCGGCCGGGATCAGCTTCGCCCTGCAGACGGCGATGGACGAGGGCCATTGCGGCCTGCCCGCCGAGCAGCTCACCGCGCTCGCCGTCAAGCTCCTGGAGGTCGAGGCGGAGGCGGTGCGCCTCGCGGTGGCGGGCGCGGTCCGGGCGGCCGAGGAGGTGATCGCCGACGACCTCGACGGGCAGCCCTGCCTGTTCCTGAAGGGTCTGCACGGAGCCGAGCGGGTCATCGCCGAGCGCCTGCTCGTGCGCGCCGCCGGCACGCCGCCCTGGGGCGGGATCGACCTCGAGAAGGCGCTGCCCTGGGTCGAGGGTCGCACCGGCAAGACCCTCTCGCCCTCCCAGCGGGAGGCGGTGCGGCTGGTGCTCGCCTCGAAGCTCGCGATCGTCACGGGCGGCCCCGGGGTCGGCAAGACATCGACCCTCGACTCGATCCTGCGCATCCTCACCGCCAAGGGCGTGCGGGTCCTGCTCGCCGCCCCGACGGGCCGCGCCGCCAAGCGCATGAGCGAGCAGACCGGGCTCGAGGCGAAGACGATCCACCGCCTCCTCGAGATCGACCCGCGCAACGGCGGCTTCACCCGCAACGCGGAGAACCCGCTCGACGGCGACCTCCTCGTCATCGACGAGACCTCGATGGTCGACGTGCCGCTGATGAACGCGCTCCTCAAGGCGGTGCCGGAGGACGCGGCCCTCCTCCTCGTCGGCGATGTCGACCAGCTCCCCTCCGTCGGTCCCGGCCAGGTGCTCGCCGACATCATCGCCTCGGGGCGGGTGCCGGTCGCGCGCCTCACCGAGGTGTTCCGGCAGGCGGCCGAGAGCCGGATCGTCGTCAACGCCCACCGCATCAACCGGGGCGAGATGCCGGAATGGCCCCGCCGGGGCGAGGCGAGCGACTTCTACTGCGTCGAGATCGAGGATCCGGAGGAGGGCGTCGACAGGCTCGTGGAGGTGGTGACGCAGCGCATCCCGAAGCGCTTCGGCCTCGACCCGGCCCGCGACGTGCAGGTGCTGACGCCGATGATCCGCGGCTCGCTGGGCTCGCGCAACCTGAACCACGCTCTGCAGCGCGTCCTGAACCCGGACCCGCCGACCGAGGTCGAGCGCTTCGGCTGGCGCTTCGCCCCCGGCGACCGGGTGATGGAGACCCAGAACGACTACGACCGCGAGGTCTTCAACGGCGATCTCGGGCGCGTCTGCGGCATCGACGCGGAGGAGGGGGTGCTGAGCGTCGATTTCGAGGGCCGGACCGTGGAGTATCCCTTCGCCGAGCTCGACACGCTGGTGCCGGCCTTCGCCACCACGATCCACAAGAGCCAGGGCTCCGAGTACCCCGCCGTCGTGATCCCGGTGACGACGCAGCACTGGACCATGCTCGCCCGCAACCTGCTCTACACGGGCGTCACGCGCGGCCGCAGCCTCGTGGTGCTGATCGGCCAGCGCAAGGCCATCGCGATGGCGGTGCGGGGCACCCGGGCGCGGGCGCGCGTCACCAAGCTGAGGCGGTGGCTGGAAGCGGGAAAGGGCGATCTCCGGCTCGGCTGATACAGTTCAGGGTTGAGTAATTCTCCAAAACACCAACTTCAACTCAAAAAACGACGGCGGCATCGACAGTAATTGTTTAGCTCGGCCATCGTATTCTCGCCCCATCGGAGGAGAAGCCGACGATGGCCGGAGACCCTCGACCGGTAGTGCCAGAGATCGACGCGCGACGCATCGAGGACCATCTGCGACGTCCCTGGCATCGGCTTGCCTTCGATCCGGAGCTCGAGCACGCCTTCCGCGCGTCGCGCCTCGCCGCGAGCCGGCGGCACATCATCGTCGAGATCGCGATCCTGGCGACGATGTGCCTTGCCGTGGCTCCGATCGATTACGCGGAGCACCCCGCCTGGCCGCTCGCCCTGGGACTTCGCCTCGGAATCCTGTTCCCGATCCAGCTCCTCGCGATCGGCATCGCTTGCCGCGCGCGGAGTCACGCCGCGCTCGATCTCGCGGGAGCGCTCTCCTTCTGCGTCGCCATGGCGGTGATCACACTCCTCGCTAGCACGGCGGGCGGCGAGACCGCCACGCGCTACCTGACGGTTCAGGGCGGGCTTATCCTCGTCTACGGGGCCCTGACCGGGCAGCGCCCCCTGGCCACGCTGCTCTCGATCGGATTCGCGGTCGCCGCCTATGACGGGGCGGTGATCGCGATGGCGGAGGCGGGCGAGGAAGGCCGGCTCCCCTACGCCGCCTTCGTGACGGCGTTCAGCCCGGGCTTCCTGGCAGTCCGCATCCTCCTGTTCGACCGCACGGAGCGGACGCACTTCCTGCACCGCCAGCTGCAGGCCTGCCTCAACCGCGACCTGACCCGGCTGACCCGGGAATTGGCGACCCTGGCCGGCACCGACCCGCTGACCGGCCTGCTGAATCGGCGCGGCCTCGACGCGTATCTCGGCCCCGCCTGGGCCGCGGCGGGAGAGCGGTGCGCGTGGATCGGGGCCGCCCTCGTCGACATCGATTACTTCAAGGCGTTCAACGATGCCGCGGGGCACGAGGCGGGGGATGGCTGCCTCGGGGCCGTCGCCGGCCTGATCCGCTCCGAGATCCCGCTCGGGATCGGGCGGACCGCGCGCCTCGGCGGCGAGGAATTCGTCGTGGTCCTGCCGGATACCGGCCCCGAACGCGTTCTCGAGATCGGCGAGCGCCTCCGCGACGCGGTCGAGCGAGCGGCTCTTCCTCATCCGGGGCGCTGCGCGCCGGGCCACGTCACGGTCAGCGTCGGCGTGGCGAGCACCATCCCCTGCGCGACCGCCCGCCCGGCCGACCTGCTGCGGGCCGCCGACCGCGCGGTCTACGAGGCGAAGCGCCAGGGCCGCAATCGCGTCTCGGCCGGCCTCGTGCGGGACCCGGACGTGCACCGCGCGGACCTCTCGGCGGCCTGAACCCGGAACGGGCTCAAATCCTTGCTGAATCGGTGTAATCCGGGCCGGCCGCGACTTGCGCGCGAGCCCCGTGATGATTAATTAACCACCTGATATCATTCGTATTCCCGAACGTCCGGCAGCTCCTTCGGAGAGTGCCGCCGCGGCGCTTCGCGGCTCTGGTAGGCGGCCCCGGCTCGGGCCCGCGCGAGACGGAACAGAAACTTGGCAGACAACACCGATCAGGGTGCCGGCGCGCCCCCGCCCGCCACGGACATCAAGCCCGTCTCCATCACCGACGAGATGCGCCGCTCCTACCTCGATTACGCGATGAGCGTGATCGTGAGCCGGGCGCTGCCGGACGCGCGCGACGGCCTCAAGCCGGTGCACCGGCGCATCCTCTACTCGGCCTTCGAATCCGGCCACCTGCCCGAGCGGAAATACGTGAAGTCCGCCCGCATCGTCGGCGACGTGATCGGTCTCTACCATCCGCACGGGGACCAATCGATCTACGACGCCCTGGTGCGCATGGCCCAGGACTTCTCCATGCGCCTCATGCTCATCGACGGGCAGGGCAATTTCGGCTCCGTCGACGGCGATCCGCCGGCGGCCATGCGCTACACCGAGTCGCGCCTCGCCAAGCCCGCCACCGCGCTCCTGACCGACATCGACAAGAACACCGTCGATTTCGGACCCAACTCCGACGAGTCGCGCGAGGAGCCGTCCGTTCTCCCGGCCCGCTTCCCGAACCTCCTCGTCAACGGTGCCGGCGGCATCGCGGTCGGGATGGCGACGAACATCCCGCCCCACAATCTCGGCGAGTTGATCGATGCCTGCGTCGCGCTCCTGGACGATCCGGCCATCACGGTCGAGGGCCTCAACGAGATCGTGCCCGGCCCCGACTTCCCGACGGGCGGCCTGATCATCGGGCGGGCCGGCACGCGGCAGGCCTACGCCACCGGGCGCGGCTCCATCATCATGCGGGCGAAGTCCCACGTCGAGGAGCTGCGCAAGGAGCGCGAGGCGCTGATCTTCACCGAGATTCCCTATCAGGTGAACAAGGCGACGCTGATCGAGAAGATCGCCGAGCTCGTGAAGGAGAAGCGCGTCGAGGGCATCTCGGACCTGCGCGACGAATCCGACCGCGACGGCATGCGCATCGTGGTCGAGCTGAAGCGCGACGCGATGGCGGACGTCGTGCTGAACCAGCTCTACCGCTACACGCCGCTGCAGACCTCGTTCGGCGCCAACATGGTGGCCCTGAACGGCGGGCGGCCGGAACTCCTCAATCTCAAGGACCTGCTCCAGGCCTTCGTGGATTTCCGCGAGGAGGTCGTCTCCCGGCGCACCAAGTTTCTGCTCGGCAAGGCCAGGGAGCGCGCCCACGTCCTGTGCGGCCTCGCCATCGCGGTCGCCAACATCGACGAGGTGATCCGCCTGATCCGCACCTCGCCCGACCCGAACACTGCCCGCGAGGCCTTGATGGCCCGCGACTGGCCGGCCCACGACATCGCGCCGCTGATCGCCCTCGTCGACGACCCGCGCCACCGGGTGGCCGATGACGGCACCTACCGCCTCTCCGAGGTGCAGGCCCGCGCGATCCTCGATCTGCGCCTGCAGCGCCTGACCGCCCTCGGCCGCGACGAGATCGGCGACGAGTTGAAGACGCTCGCCGATGAGATCGCGGACTACCTCGACATCCTGCGCTCGCGCGCCCGCATCCAGGGCATCGTGAAGCACGAGCTCGCCGAGGTGCGCGCGCAATTCGCCACGCCCCGCAGGACCGAGATCGTCGACTACGATTCGAGCGTCGAGGACGAGGACCTGATCCAGCGCGAGGACATGGTCGTCACCGTGTCCCATGCGGGCTACGTGAAGCGCGTGCCGCTCTCGACCTACCGGGCCCAGCGGCGCGGCGGCAAGGGCCGCTCCGGGATGAGCACCCGCGACGAGGATTTCGTGACGCGGCTCTTCGTGGCCAACACCCACACGCCGGTGCTGTTCTTCTCCGACCAGGGCCAGGTCTACAAGGAGAAGGTCTGGCGCCTGCCGATGGCGGCCCCGAACGCCCGTGGCAAGGCGCTCGTGAACATCCTGCAATTGCAAGCGCAGGGCGAGCGCATCACCACGATCATGCCGCTGCCGGAGGACGAGGCGTCCTGGGAGGCGCTCGACGTGATGTTCGCGACCGCCTCCGGGAGCGTGCGCCGCAACAAGCTCTCCGACTTCGTGCAGGTGAACCGCAACGGCAAGATCGCCATGAAGCTCGATGCGGGCGACCACATCGTCCATGTCGAGATCTGCCGCCCCGACCAGAACGTGCTCCTCACCACCGCGGACGGCCAGTGCATCCGCTTCCCCGTCGAGGACGTGCGCGTCTTCAAGGGCCGCGATTCCACGGGCGTGCGCGGCATCAACCTCGGCAAGGACGATCGGGTCATCTCGATGACCATCCTCAACCACTTCGAGGCGTCCCCCGAGGAGCGGGCTGGCTATCTCAAGATGCGCCGGGCCATCATCGGCGACGGGGCCGAGGCCGAGGAGGGCGAGGACGAGGGCTTGGCGGAGGCCTCCGCCCTCTCGCCGGAGCGCTACAGCGAGATGAGCGCCCACGAGCAGTTCGTGCTGACCTTGTCGGAGCGCGGCTTCGGCAAGCGCAGTTCCTCCTTCGAGTACCGGGTCTCCGGGCGCGGCGGCAAGGGCATCACGGCGATGCGGGTCAACAGCCGCAACGGCAGCCTCGTCGCCTCCTTCCCCGTGGAGACCTCCGACCAGATCATGCTCGTCACGAATGCCGGGCAGCTGATCCGGGTGCCGGTGGACGACATCCGCATCGTCGGCCGCGCCTCTCAGGGCGTGACCGTGTTCAACACGGCCAAGGACGAGCGCGTGGTCTCGGTGGAGCACATCGAGGGCGAGGACGAAGCCGAGGACGAAGCGGCAACCGGCTGAGGAGGGGCGAGATCCGTGCTGCCGCTCTCGCACCCGCGAGGCGGCGGCACAACTGGGAGGCGTGCCGAATATTGAGGCAGGCCCCGGAGTCCGCTTCCCGGTTTCGTCAAAGGATTCTCTACGAATTGCCGTTATTGCACTGCGTTATGAACGGGCGCGGAGATGACCGCGCTCTTCGTCCCAGACGCAGCGCACAGGATCGGCTCACGTGTATTTCCAAGTCAGCGCCACCGATCGATCCCGCTCCGTGACGTTCCAGCGCGCGTCGATGACGGAGGCTCTCGAGAAGGCCCTGGCGCTCCTTGTCAGCGGTCTCACCGACGTCATGGTCACGAACCCGGACGGGGCGCGCCACACGCCGACCGAGTTTCTCGCCGCCTACCGCTCGGCGCAGGAGCAGCGCCCGGTCCGGCCCGCCCTGCGCGCCCGCGCCGCCTGAACGGCGCGCCGCCCGGAACCGGCGGCGCCTCGCGCCCTTTCCTGCACGGCTCCTGCATGGGGCGGGGACACGGCGAAACGAGGCCCGTCCATGAAGCTGTTCCGATGCCAGTCCTGCGGCAACATCCTGTACTTCGAGAACAAGACCTGCGAGCGCTGCAAGCACAGGCTCGCCTATCTCCCTGAGACCGGCACCCTCTCCGCCCTCGAGCCCGCTGGCGGCACGGCCTGGACGCCCCTCGCGGTCCCCGACCGGCCGAGCCTGTTCTGCACCAATGCCGGGCACGATGCCTGCAACTGGCTGGTGCCGCCGGGCTCGAACGACGCCTTCTGCCTCGCCTGCCGCCACAACGGCACCATCCCCGACGTGAGCATTCCCGCCAACCTGCAGGCGTGGCAGCGGATGGAATTCGCCAAGCACAGGCTGTTCTACACGCTGCTGCGCTGGAACCTGCCCCTGAAGACCCGTGCCGAGGACCCGGAGCACGGCCTTGTCTTCCACTTCCTCGCCGACCCGCCGGCCGAGGGGCCGAAGGTGATGACGGGCCACGAGAACGGCGTCATCACGATCGCCCTCGTCGAGGCGGACGATGCCGAGCGCGAGAAGCGTCGCCACGCCATGGGCGAGCCCTATCGAACCCTGATCGGCCATTTCCGCCACGAGGTCGGCCACCATTACTGGGACATCCTCGTGCGGGACGGGGGGAAGCTCGACGCCTGCCGCGCGGTGTTCGGCGACGATTCCGAGGATTACGAGGCGGCCCTGAAGCGCCACTACGCCCAGGGGACGCCCCCCGACTGGCAGGAGCGCTTCGTCTCGGCCTATGCCACCACCCACCCCTGGGAGGATTTCGCCGAGACCTGGGCGCATTACCTCCACATCGTCGACACGTTGGAGATGGCCAGCGCCTTCGGCCTCGAAGTGAACCCGGCCGTCGACACGCAGCGCGAGATCTCCGCCAAGATCGACTTCGATCCCTACGCGGCCGAGAGCATCCAGCAGATCGTCGATGCGTGGCTGCCCTTCGCCTTCGCGATCAACGGGGTCAACCGCGCGATGGGCATCAGCGACCTCTATCCCTTCGTCCTCGCGCCCGTCGTGGTGGGCAAGCTCGGCTTCATCCACGACCTCGTGCACGGGCGCGCCTGAGGGTCGCGGCGAGACGAGGGCGGCGGGAGGACCCGCGACGGTTCCGTTCGCGGACAAAATGCTCTACGCCCACGGGCGATGATCCGAACCGCCCTCTATGCCGGCTCCTTCGACCCGGTCACGAACGGCCACCTCGACGTGGTGCGGCAGGCCTGCCGGCTGGTGCCGAACCTCGTCATCGCGATCGGGGTGCATCCGGGCAAGGCGCCGCTCTTCTCGGCCGAGGAGCGCGCCGAGCTCCTGCGGGAGACCTGCGCGCCCCTCGCCGCCGAAGCCGGCACCGCGCTTGAGATCGCGACCTTCGACGACCTTGCGGTGAGCGCGGCGCGGCGGTTCGGCGCGAACCTGTTCATCCGCGGCCTGCGGGACGGAACCGACCTCGATTACGAGATGCAGCTCGCGGGCATGAACGCCGCGATGGCGCCCGAGGTGCAGACCGTCTTCCTGCCGGCCTCGATCCATGTCCGGCCGATCACGGCGACCCTCGTCCGGCAGATCGCCGCGATGGGAGGGGACGTGGCGCCCTTCGTCCCGCCGAGTGTCGCCGACCTCCTGAAGGCGCGCTTTTCCGGGGCGTAAGCCTCGGCATCACCGAACCGACAACGACGATCCTGGGAGAGATTTCGCCGATGAACCGCCGGAACGCCGTCCTCGCGCTCGCACTGAGCGCGTTCCTCGGGGCCGCCCCCGCGGCCCGCGCCGCCGATGACGACACCGTCTTCCTCGACACCAAGGACGGGCGCGTGACGATCCAGCTGCGGCCCGACCTCGCGCCGAAGCACGTGCAGCAGATCAAGACGCTCGTCGGCCAGGGCTTCTACAACGGGCTGAAGTTCCACCGCGTCATGGAGGGCTTCATGGCCCAGACCGGCGACCCGAACGGCAACGGCACCGGCGGCTCCAGCCTCCCGAACATCCCGGCGGAGTTCTCCTCCACGCCGTTCACCCGCGGCACCGTCGGCATGGCCCGGTCCAGCGATCCGAACTCGGCGAACTCGCAATTCTTCATCTGTCTCGCCGACGCCCCCTTCCTCAACGGCAAGTACACGGTGGTCGGCACCGTCACGAGCGGCATGGAGGCGGTCGACAAGATCAAGAAGGCGGAGCGCAACGCGGCGGGCGGCGCGGTGCAGAACCCGGACAAGATCGTCACGATGCAGCTCGCCGGGAAGGCGCGCTAGGGCCGGGGGTGAGGACGGCGCTGGCGCTCCTGCTCCTCGGCACGAGCCTGCCGGGCGCCGCCCTCGGCCAGAGCGCGGAGATCCTGCAGCCGCCGCTCACCCTGCCGGAGACGCTGCGCGGCACCGTCCGGGTGCCTCTGGCGGAGCCGCCCTCCGGGATTGCGGACACGCTGCCGGCGCTGTTTCCGGCGCTCGCCGCCTGCTGGGCCTTGCCCTCGGGGCTCGACGGGCTGAAGGACCTGCAGATCACGGCGCGCTTCGCGCTGCGCCGTGACGGAACACTGATCGGGACGCCCCGCATCACCTTCACGGCGGGCACGCCCGACGCCGCCGCCCGGTCGAGTCTGGTGCGGGCGACGCTGACATCGATCCGGCGCTGCACGCCGGCTCGCATCACTCCCGCCCTCGGGCGGGCCATCGCGGGGCGCCCCCTGGCGCTCCGCCTGATCGATCGGGGACCAGAGAGGTAGAGGAGTACCCATCATGGCCGACAACGAGACCATCGTCCTGGAGACCACCAAGGGCCGCGTTGTGATCGCGCTGCGCCCCGACCTCGCGCCGAACCATGTGGAGCGCATCAAGACGCTCGCGGGACAGGGCTTCTACGACGGCGTGCCGTTCCACCGGGTGATCGACGGCTTCATGGCCCAGACCGGCGACCCGACGGGCACGGGCTCCGGCGGCTCCGAGCTGCCGGACCTGAACGCCGAGTTCAACAGCGAGCCGCACGTGCGCGGCACCTGCTCCATGGCGCGCACCAACTTCCCGCACTCGGCGAACTCGCAGTTCTTCATCTGCTTCGGCGACGCCCGCTTCCTCGACAAGCAGTACACGGTCTGGGGGAAGGTCGTCGAAGGCATGGAGGTGGTCGACACGATCAAGCGCGGCGAGCCCGTGCGCGATCCCGACCGCATCGTGAAGGCGACCGTCGCCGCGGCCTGAAGCCTGGCGGCCGCGCCTCCGCGCGATGTCTTCCGGGAGTCCGCGAACACGGACCCCGGGAGACGGGCCGCATCACGCCTTGCCGTTGGCCAAGAGGTGACGCGTCCCTACCCCTCGGCGATGCGCGCCAGCAGGGCCGTGGCGAGGTCGAGATCCTCCGGCGTGTTGATGTTGAGGAACGGGTCGATCGGTTCGATCGGCCAGTCCACCGGTACGGCGCCGTGTCGGCCGAGATAGGCGCCGACGCGCCGCTCGTCCCGCTCGATCAGCGCGGCGCGCAGATCATCCAGCAGCGAGACCGACCAGAGCGCGACCGTGAAATGCTGGCGCCCGCCCGAGGATGCCACCGCGATCGGCGCCCCGCTCCTGCGCCGGGCCGCGGCGAGGCGGGCCACGAGGTCGTCCGGCAGGAAGGGCGCGTCGCCCGTGACGCTCGCGACCTCGACCACCGCCGGATGATGCGCCCGCGCGTGTTCGAGCGCGGCGAGGATGCCGGCAAGCGGTCCTGGATGACCTGACACCCCATCCGGCACGATCGCGCCGGGAAAGGCTCCGAACCGGGCCGGATCGCCGTTGGCGTTGAGGATGAGCCCGGCCGGACATTGTGGGCCGAACCGGTGCACCACCCGGTCGAGCAGCGTGCGGCCGGCGAGCCCCCGCAGCGGCTTGTCGCCGCCGCCCATCCGGCGGGACAGCCCGCCCGCCAGGATGACGCCGAGCGTCGTCACCGGCTGCCTCCGCGCGTCGTCACCGGCTCACTCGATGACGATCTTCGGCGCGGTCCGTCCCGCGGACGCGCCCGACAGGTTGCCCCAGAGCCGGCTCGCGATCTCGCGGTAGACCTTCGCCTGCGGCCCGTCCGGATCGGTCGCCACGACGGGGCGGCCGGAATCGGAGGTCTCGCGGATTGTCATATTGAGCGGCACCTCGCCGAGGAAGGGCACGCCGAGGCGCTCGGCCTCCTCGCGGGCGCCGCCGTGGCCGAAGATGTGCGACGCCTGCCCGCAATGGGGGCAGACGAAGGTCGCCATGTTCTCGATCACGCCGAGGATCGGCACCGCGACCTTCTTGAACATGGTCACGCCGCGCCGCGCGTCGATCAGCGCGAGATCCTGCGGCGTCGAGACGATGACGGCGCCCGAGAGCGGCGTCGCCTGGGCCATGGTGAGCTGCGCGTCGCCGGTGCCGGGCGGCATGTCGACGAGAAGCACGTCGAGCTCGCCCCAGGCGACCTCGCGCAGCATCTGCGTGATCGCGGATTGCACCATCGGCCCACGCCAGATCATCGCGGATTCGGGCTCGATCAGGAAGCCGATCGACATCACCTTGAGGCCGTAGCCCTGCATCGGCTCAAGCGTGCGCCCCTCGATCACCCGCGGCTTGCCGGACAGGCCGAACAGCTTGGGCACCGACGGACCGTAGATGTCCGCGTCGAGGAGCCCGACCCGCAGCCCCTGCGCCTGCAAGGCGAGGGCGAGGTTGCAGGCCGTGGTCGACTTGCCGACGCCGCCCTTGCCGGAGGCCACCGCCACGATGTGGCGCACGCCCGGCAGGGCCGGCCCGGGGCCGGGCGCCCCGCCCCGCGGCGGGGGCGTCGCGGGGCGCTGCGGCGCAGCAGCGGGGGCCGGCGCATCCGCGCCGCGCTCGGAGGTCAGGCTCGCGAACACGCCCGTGACGCCGGGCATCGCCAGCACGGCGCCCTCTGCCCGGCGACGGACGGGCTCGAAGCGCTCCGCCTCGCTGGGATCGACGAGGATCGAGAACATGACCCTCTGGCTCGGATCGACAACCACCTGCGAGAGGCGGCCGGAACCCGGCAGGGTGGTGCCGCCGGCATCGACCGTCACGGTCGCGAGCGCCTTCAGCACGTCGTCGCGGGTAATCGGCAAGGGCAGGGCTCCTGAAAGACGCGCCGATGGCGGGGCCGCCTCGCCCCGCCGCCGTCCCTGTCCATGTACGCGCCCGCGCCGGAAACACCAGCCCGCACGGCGGCCAGGCCGCTCCGAAACCATCGCGGGCCTTGCCCGTTGTCGACACGATCTCGGGGCGCCCAGGACGCGCCCCGCCACGTTGGAGACATCCCCCCATGCATCAAGGCAACCATCGCGACCACGAGGGCGCGAAGAAGCTGTTCGAGCTCATCAAGGACATCAAGGTCGCGATGATGACCACCGCCGACCCGGACGGGAAACTCTACAGCCGCCCGATGTGGAGCCAGGACGCGGACGAGGTCGGCGACCTGTGGTTCTTCACGCGGCTCCACTCGCCGAAGACGGCCGAGATCTCCAAGGACAACCAAGTGAACCTCGCCTATTCGGACCCGAAGACGCAGACCTACGTCTCGGTGGCGGGCAAGGCCGAGATCGTCACCGATCAGGCGGTGATCGACGACAAGTGGAATGAGAGCCTGAAGACCTGGTTCCCGAACGGGAAGGACGACCCGGAGGTCGCCCTCATCCGCGTGCACCCGGAGAAGGGCGAGTACTGGGACAGCCCGAACGCCACGATGCTGCACCTCTACGGCTACGTGAAGGCCGCCGTGACCGGCGAGAGCCCGAAGACGGAGAGCGCGAAGGTCGATCTGGGCTGAGCCTCGCATCCCGCAACTGCCCGAGCGGGCGGCGCTTCCCCGGCGGAGGCGCCGCCCGCTTCGTGAAGGCGCGATTGACTTTGCGGACGCGCTTGAGGCCACTCGGAGGCTGCCTTGGCAACGGATTGGCCCCGGACGGACATGATCGACCTCGCCGCGCGGGTCTACAACCACACCTGGAAGATCGACCCGATCGTCCGGTCGCTGCTCGACACGGATTTCTACAAGCTCCTGATGGCGCAAACGATCCTGCGCCGCCATCGCGACACGCACGTCACCTTCGGCATCCAGAACCGCTCGCGCAGCGTGCGCATCGCCGCCATCGTCGACGCGGGGGAGTTGCGCGAGCAGCTCGACCACGCCCGCTCGCTGCGCCTGACCCGGGGGGAATCGACCTGGCTCCGGGGCAACGCCTTCTACGGGCGGCGCCGGATGTTCTCCGCCGAGTTCATCGAGTGGCTGGAGGGATTCCGCCTGCCCGAATACGAGCTCGAGGCACGGGACGGGCAATACGTGCTGACCTTCCACGGGCCCTGGCTCGAGACCACGATGTGGGAGGTGCCGGCCCTCGCGATCCTGAACGAGCTGCGCTCCCGCTTCGTGCTGCGCGGCATGGCCAAGTTCGAGCTGCAGGTGCTCTATGCCCGGGCCATGACGCGGGTCTGGGAGAAGATCGAGCGCCTGAGGAACCTTCCCGACCTCTCGATCGCGGATTTCGGCACGCGCCGCCGGCACGGCTTCCTCTGGCAGGATTGGTGCGTCGAGGCGATGAGCGCGGGGCTCGGGCCCCGCTTCCTCGGGACGTCGAACTGCCTCATCGCGCTGCGCCGGGAAGTCGAGGCGGTGGGCACCAACGCGCACGAACTGCCGATGGTCTACGCGGCACTCGCCGAGGACGACGAGGCCCTCGCCCGCGCGCCCTACGACGTCCTGCGGGACTGGCAGCAGGATTATGCGGGCAATCTGCTGGTCGTGCTGCCGGACACCTACGGCACGGCGGGATTCCTCGCGAACGCGCCCGATTGGGTGGCGGACTGGACCGGCATGCGGATCGACTCGAAGGAGCCGATCGCGGGCGGCGAGGAGGCGATCGCGTGGTGGCGCGATCATGACAGCGATCCGGCGACGAAGCTCGCGATCTTCTCCGACGGGCTCGACATCGCGGACATCGAGCGCATCCACGCCCATTTCCACGGCCGCCTCCGCATCGGCTACGGCTGGGGCACCCTGCTCACCAACGATTTCCGCGGCCTCGTGCCGGGCGGCGGCCTCGATCCGATCTCGATCGTCTGCAAGGTCATCGAGGCGAACGGGCGCCCGGCCGTGAAGATCTCGGACAACCCGACCAAGGCGATCGGCCCCGCCGAGGCGATCGCGCGCTATCAGCGCGTGTTCGGGACCGGCGGGCAGGTGGCGGCGCCGGTGGTGGTCTAGGATCACGCGATGCGCATCGACCTCAACAGCGACCTCGGGGAGGGCTTCGGCCCCTGGCGCATGGGGGAGGATGCGGCCATGCTCGACATCGTCACCTCGGCCAACGTCGCCTGCGGCTTCCATGCGGGCGATCCCGGCATCATGGTCGAGACGGCGCGGGCGGCGAAGGCGCGGGGCGTGGCGCTCGGCGCGCATCCGGGCTTCCGCGACCTCGAAGGCTTCGGGCGCCGGGTGATCCCGCAGAGCCCGGCCGAGATCGAGCAGGCAATCGCCTACCAGATCGGGGCGCTTCAGGGCTGCGCGGCGCTTGCCGGCCACCGCGTCAGCCACGTCAAGGCGCACGGGGCGCTGGCCAACCTCGCCAATGTCGAGGATGGGGTCGCGGCGGCGATCGCCCGCGGGGTGCGCGCGGTCGATCGCGGCCTCGTCCTCATGGTCATGCCCGGCCTGCCTGCCGAGCGGGCGGCGCTCGCCCACGGCCTCGCGGTCTCGCGCGAGGTCTACGCCGACCGCGCCTACGGGGAGGATGGAAGGCTCGCGCCGCGCTCCGAGCCCGGGGCCGTCATCCACGAGGCGGAGGCCGCGGCCGATCGGGTCCTTCGCATGCTGGAGGCCGGCGCCGTCGAGACGCGGGGCGGACGGCACATCCCCGTCGCCATCGACACGATCTGCGTGCATGGCGACAATCCGGCCGCCGTCGCGATGGCGCGAACCGTCCGCGCACGTCTCGAAGCCGCTGGCCACGTGCTCGCGCCCTTCGCGGCCTGAGGTTTCCGGACCCGGCCGCCACGCCACGCGCTCACGAATCCGTGAGAACCCCGGCCTCATTCAGGGATCGATTGCGGCCTCCCGCCGTTCCTCACGCTGCGATGCCCGCCCTGGCGGTGCAGCGCAGGCGTCGCGTTCGAGGCGAGACCGGAATGGCCAGGAATTCGAGCCCCGAGGCGCTCCTCATCCCGCCGCGCCCGACACGGATCGCCGCCGCCGAGACGCCGAAGGCGGCGCTCGCCTCGCCGGTCGTGATCGCCGGGGTCATCGTCGCCGCGCTCTATGTCGGGCGCGAGATCTTCATCCCGATCGCCATCGCGGTGCTGTTCTCCTTCGTGCTGGGTCCGCTCGTCGACCTCCTGCGGCGCCTGCGTCTCGGCCGGATCATGGCGGTTGCGATCGCTGTGATCACCGCGCTCGGAATCGTGGCGGCGCTGACCACGCTGATCGGCGTCCAGGTCGCCGATCTCGCCGGCGATGTCCCGCGCTACCGCGACACGATCGAGCGCAAGGTCGAGGGCCTGAAGGATAGCGCGCTGGGGCGGGCGACGGACTACGTCGCCAATATCGGCCGGGCGATCCATCAGGCCGGCAGCGAGGGTGAGGCGGGCAACAAGCCGGCGCCCTCCGCCGCCGGCCCGGAGAAGCCGGAGGAGAAGGCCGTCCTGGTCGAGATGCGCGAGCGTCCCCCGGGCCCGATCGAGACGGCCGGCACGCTGCTCTCGCCGGTGATGAAGCCGCTCGCCACCACCGGCATCGTCTTCGTGGTGCTGCTCTTCATCCTGATGCAGAAGGAGGACCTGCGCGATCGCATGATCCGGCTCGCCGGCTCGAGCGACCTGCACCGCACCACGGTGGCGATGGACGACGCCGCGCGGCGCCTGAGCCGCTACTTCGTGGTGCAGCTCGCCCTGAACGCCGCCTTCGGGATCGTCATCGGCGCCGGCCTCTACCTGATCGGGGTGCCCAATCCGGTCCTGTGGGGCATCTTCTCCGCCCTGATGCGCTTCGTGCCCTATGTCGGCGCCTTCCTCTCCGCGCTGTTCCCGCTGGCGCTCGCCGCCGCGGTCGATCCCGGCTGGAACATGGTCGTGGCCACCGCGACCCTGTTCGTGGTGCTGGAGCCCATCGTCGGCCACATCATCGAGCCGATGCTCTACGGGCAATCGACCGGGCTCTCGCCCTTCGCGGTGCTGGTCTCGGCCCTGTTCTGGACGTGGCTGTGGGGGCCGGTCGGGCTCCTGCTCTCGACCCCCCTCACCGTCTGCCTCGTGGTGCTCGGCCGCCATGTCGACAGGCTCGAGTTCCTCGACGTGCTGTTCGGCGACCGGCCGGCGCTTACCCCGATCGAGAACTTCTACCAGCGCATCCTCGCCGACGACCCGGAGGAGGTGCAGGAGCATGCCGACCTGATCCTGCAGGAATGCTCGCTCTCCGCCTATTACGACGAGGTCGTGCTGCGCGGGCTGGAACTCGCGGCGCGGGACGCGGCACGCGGCGTGCTGACGCCGGAGCAGAAGACCGCGATCCGCGCCTCGGTGACTGAACTCGTCGAGGAGCTGTCCTCCCGCGCCGACGAGACGCCGGAAGCGCCGGCGGCGGCCGCCCACCGCCTCGTCACGGGCGGCGAGCGCAACGCTCCGGCCTGCGGCCGCGAGCCGATCACGCCTGCGCCCGGCTCGGTCGGCGAGGCTTGGCGGCGCGAGGGGGCGGTGCTCTGCGTCGCCGGGCGCGGCTTCGTGGACGGGGCCGCCGCCGCGATCCTGGCGCAGCTCCTGGAGAAGCGCGGCATCGGCACCCGGATCGTGCCCTTCTCCGAGGTGGCGCGCGCCCGCATCGACGCCTTCTCGCCCGGTCCCGCGCGGATCGCCTGCATCATCTCGCTGGCGATCAGCGGGGAACCGACCCACCTGCGCCGGCTCGTCGGGCGGCTGCGCCGGCGGATGCCCCAGGTGCGGATCGTCGCCGGCCTCTGGCGGGCCGACGACGAGATCCTTGGGGACGCCGCGCGCCTCGCCGCCCTCGGCGCCGACGAGAACGTGATCTCGCTCCGCGCGGCGGTCGAGGTGGTGCTCGCCGCGGTCGAGGCCGAGCCGCGCGCCCTCTCCTCCGGTCGGGTGACGGCGCTCTCGGCGAGCGGGCGCACCGAACCCGACCGGGCGAACTCCGATCTCGCGGGGGCTTGACGCCGCCGCTCCGAGCCCGCTTCCGTCATCGGAAACCGGGGCCCGCGCGCCGCCGACAGAGGGTGCCTTGCCGATGAGCGTCGTCGATCTCGCGCGGTTCATGGACGATCTCGCCACCCAGTCGGGACAGGCGATCCTGCCCTTCTTCCGCGCGCATTTCGGCCTCGACGACAAGGCGCGGGGCGCCGCCGCCTTCGACCCCGTCACCGAAGCCGACCGGGCGGCGGAGGTCGTGCTGCGCAACATGATCCGTCAGACCTTCCCGACCCATGGCATCCTCGGCGAGGAGTTCGGCTCGGAGCGGCTCGACGCGGAGTGCGTCTGGGTGCTCGACCCGATCGACGGCACCCGCGCCTTCATCGCCGGCCTGCCGACCTGGGGCACCCTGATCGGGCTGACGCGCGGAGGCATGGCGGTGCGCGGGCTGATGCATCAGCCCTTCCTCAACGAGCGCTTCTTCGGCGACGGCGCGAGCGCGAAGCTGCGCCATGCCCGCGGCGAGCGCACGCTCCGCACCCGCCGCTGCGAGAGCCTGAAGGAGGCGATCCTCGCCACCACCGACCCGCGGCTCTTCGCCGAGGGCGAGGAGGCGGAGCGCTACCGGTCGATCGAGGCCAGCGTCCGGATGGCCCGCTACGGCGCCGATTGCTACGCCTATTGCATGCTGGCGGCCGGGCAGATCGACCTCGTGGTCGAGGCGGGGCTGAAGCCCTACGACATCGTCGCCCTGATCCCGATCGTCGAGGGCGCAGGCGGGGTCGTCACGGCCTGGGACGGCGGCCCGGCGACGCAGGGCGGTCGCGTCGTGGCGGCCGGCGACCGGCGCCTGCACGCGGCGGCGCTCGCCGCGTTGAACCCCTGACGAACCTTACCACCGGTTGAACCGAACACGGCGCGCCGCCGTTGCCTGAGGGTGGCCAAGCTTCGCCGCGCCTCGAACCCTCGGCCGTCCCGCCTTGCTCCTTGCCGCGCTCCTCGTCCTGACGACCCTGACGCCCCGGATCGAGGCGGGGCTGGAGGCCGCGCGGGCCGGAGGTGAAGCGGCGCGGCTCGCCCTCGTGATGCCGTCCCCGGCACCGGTACCGCCGCGCTTCGCGGCCGAGGCCCGGGCCGTCACGAACTGGCGTCAGGAAGCGGGCGCGGCGCTCCGCCCCGCCTCGCTGGCGCTGGTCGCGCGCTTCTCACGGACCGAGCCCGCCTTCGTGGCGCGCTGCGTCAAGCTCAACAATTACTGGTGCATCAAGCAGGCCCGCTGGTCCGGCGAGCTCGGCGGCGATGGGGAGGGCCACACGGGCTTCGCCACCGCCGCGGACGGGGCGGACGCCGCCGCTCAGCTCCTGCGCCGCTACTACCGTGAATACGGGCGGCGCACGGCACTCACCATCGTGCGCCGCTGGGCTCCCGCCTCCTGCGGGGTGCCGGCGGCCACCGTCCAGCGGAGCTCTGTCCCGCGCACGCCGTCCGTCTCGACGGCCCTCGCGCCGCAGGGCATCGGCCGGACGCTCCGCGCCCGCTTCCTCGCCCGGCATGCCCGAGGGGGCGCGCCCCGGCGCGCGACGGCCTCGGCGCAGCCCCGCCGCGCTGCTGCCGCGGCGCGGCCGGCCCTGCGCGTCCAGCCCTGGTCGCCGCTGGCGCGGATGGCCGGCAACCCCGCCAGGCGTCCCGGCCGCGCACCGCTCCCATCCCTGCGGCCCGTCGCCGACATCGCGGCCGGCGTCACGGCGGCGCCGGAGCGCTCCGCCGCCCGCACGCCGCTGCGCGGGGCCGACGACCCCGCCGCGCTGCTCACCCGCTCCAGCCTCTCGCCCGACCGGCTCGTCGCGGAATCGGCCGCCCTCCCGGCGATCGCGGCGGGCCTGCCGCTCCTCGACCTGCGCCTGCCACCCCCCCTCTGCGGCAACGACGAGGTGCGTATCGGGAATTACGCCGCCCGCATCGCCGGAAGCGTAGGGCTGAAGCCGGGCGACGACCTGAAGCTGTTCGACGAGGCGGGCGGGCCGCTGCCGAACCTCGCACCCGTCATGCTCGCCATGTCGGGGGTCGAACTCGGCACATTGCGGGCCGGGCCGGACCTCGTGCAGGCCGCGATCGCCCGGCTCTCCGCCTCGACGGTGCGCGTCGCCCCCACCGCGGAGGCCGGCCGGTAGGCACCCAAGCCTTGCGGCCGACCGGCCGGCGCGCCACCTCAGCGGCCGGTCACATCATCCCACCGAGCTCGCCTTGCCCCTGAACAGTTTCGCCGCGCGCGCCGGATCGGCCGTGAAGGCCTTCGCCGAGGCCTCCAGCGACTTCCTGATCCAGCCGACATTGCGGCTCGGCGTCACCGGGCTCGCACGCTCGGGCAAGACCGTGTTCACGACGGCCCTGATCCACCATCTCGTCGAGACGCACGCGCTGCCCGCCTTCGCGCCGACGCAGGAGGGGCGCCTGCGCCGGGCCCGCCTCGTGCCGCAGCCCGACGACGACGTGCCGCGCTTCCCCTTCGAGGAGCATTTCGCGGCGCTCACCGAGGAGCGGCGCTGGCCGCGCTCCACAGACCGGATCAGCCAGTTCCGCCTCGCCATCGAGTACGAGCGGGCCGGCGGCTGGCGCTCGGGGCCGGGCAGATTGATGCTCGACGTGGTGGATTATCCGGGCGAGTGGCTCCTCGACCTCGCCTTGATCGAGCAGAGCTACACGACGTGGTCGCGCGCCACGATCGCGGGGACGCGCCGGGCCGGCCGCGCGGGAATCGCCGCGCCCTGGCTCGCCATGCTTTCCGGCCTCGATCCGAACGGCCCCCTCGACGAACCCCTGGCCGAGCGCGCGAGCGACGCCTTCAAGGCCTATCTCGCCGGTCTCCGCGCCGGTCCCGAGGCGGTGGCGACGACCCCGCCCGGCCGCTTCCTGATGCCCGGCGATCTCGCGGGCTCGCCCGCGCTCACCTTCGCGCCCCTCGACCGTTTGCCCGAGGCGCTGGCGCCGGATAGCCTCGCGGGCCTCATGGAGCGCCGCTTCGAGGCCTACAAAGCGAAGGTGGTGGAGCCCTTCTTTCGCGACCATTTCCAGCGGGTCGACCGGCAGATCGTGCTCGTCGACGTGCTCGCGGCAGTCGATGCGGGGCCGGCCGCCCTGGCGGAACTGGAGGAGGCGCTCGATTCCGTGCTGCTCAGCCTCAATATCGGGCGCAACTCGCTGCTCTCCCGGCTGTTCGCGCCCCGCGCCGACCGCGTGCTCTTCGCCGCCACCAAGGCCGACCACCTCCACCAGACGAGCCACGACCGCCTCGACGCCCTCCTGCGCCTCCTCGTCTCGCGGGCGATGCGCCGGACGGAGGCCGCGGGGGCCCGCGTCGGCACGGTGGCGCTCGCCTCCGTGCGCGCCACCCGCGAGACCACCGTGCACGAGGGCGAGGCCACCTTCCGCGCGGTCACCGGCACGCCGGAGGCGGGCGAGGTGGTCGGCGACGAGACCTTCGACGGGCTGGGCGAGGCCGCGATCTTCCCCGGCGAGCTACCCGCCCGGCCGGAGGCGGTGCTCGAGGGCGCGGTCGAGCCCGGCTCACTCCGCTTCCCGCGCTTCCGCCCGCCCCTGGTGCGGCCCGACGGCCTCGGCCGCCCCGGCCACCTGCCGCAGATCCGGCTCGACCGGGCGATGCAGTTCCTGATCGGGGACCGGCTGGCGTGAGCGCGGCGTCCGCCTCGCTCCCCGTGGCCAGGTCTCAGACCGGCCGCCCCATTGTCTCGGGATTCCTCGCATGAGTTCCTCCCAGCGCCCGCGCGCCTTCCGCATGCCAACACCGGGCGCTGCCCCGGAGGCCGGCGCCGCACCGCCCGTCGCGCCTCCCGCCCAGGTCCGGATGGTCGAGGAGCCCTTCGAGATCGTCGACGCGGCGGACGGCACGCCCGTGCCGGTCGCCGGCCGGCGCCGTGCACCCTGGCTCGGCCTGCTCCTCTCCGCCCTCGGCGGGCTCGTTGCCCTGGGGATCGGCCTGTCGGTCGAGCGGCTGATCGCAGACCTGTTCCAGGCCGCACCGTGGCTCGGCGGCGTCGCCCTCGCGCTCCTCGCGCTGGCGGCTTTGGCCTTCCTGGCGATCGTCGGCCGCGAGATCGGGGGTCTCTGGCGCGAGCGGCGGATCGAGAAGCTGCGCGAGGCCGCGATCCAGGCGATCGCGACCCGGGATCATACCGGCGCACAGGCGGTGGTGCGGGATCTCGCCGCCTTCTACGCCGAGCGGGCGCCGCTCGCGGAGGGACGCCGGCGCCTCGACACGCTCGGGGACGCGATCCTCGACGTGGAGGACCGGATCGGCATCGCCGAGCGCGAACTCCTCGCGCCCCTCGATGCGCAGGCGCGCGGCGCCATCGCCACGGCCGCCAAGCAGGTCTCGGCGGTGACGGCGCTGAGCCCGCGGGCCATCGTCGACGTCGCGTTCGTGGTGTTCTCCGCGGTGCGGCTACTGCGCCGGATCGCCGCGATCTACGGCGGGAGGCCGGGCTTCCTCGGCTTCCTGCGGCTCGCGCGCGCCGCCTTCGCCCATCTCACCGTCACCGGCGGCATGGCGGTCGGCGACAGCGTGGTGCAACAGGTGCTCGGCCTCGGCATCGCCGCCCGCGTCTCGGCGAAGCTCGGCGAGGGCGTGCTCAACGGCCTGATGACCGCACGCTTCGGGCTCGCGGCCATCGCGGTGTGCCGTCCGCTGCCCTTCACCCGCGAGGCGCCCCCGCGGCTGGCGGACGTCGCGGGAGAGTTGCTGCGTCCCGCCCGGGAGGAGCAGAGCTGAGGCCTACTGCCCCGTCACCAGCGTCCGGGCGGGTGCGGCCGGCGCGGCATTTCTGCGGTTCTGGATGCGGCTGAACATGTTGCCGGTATACTCGGCCGGCTTCGGCTTGTCGGCGACGGCGACCTGCGCCTCGAACGCCTCGATGCGCTTCAGGAGCGCCGCGTCGTTGAAGATCGAGCTGTTGAAGCTCGTATTGGCGCGGGGGCCGAGGGCCGCCTGCACGGCGTCGAGGCGGGCCAGAAGCTCTTTTCTCGTCATGAGTCCTCGCACTCTGCGGACGGGTGGGTCGGCACCATCGAGCGCGAGGATGGTAAACGAGGGGTTAAGAGCGCGCCCGGAAACGAGAAAGCCCCCGCATTCCTGCGACAGCATTCCGACCCGGCGCGGGCCTGCGCGACCTCAGCGGTAGCTCTGGCTCAGGCCGCCCGCATCCTTGGCCTCGGCGAGCTTGCCCTTGCAGGCATCGTCGCCCTTGGCGTCGAGGGCGCGCGCCTCGGCGAGGAGGTTCTTGGCCCGGCTCTCGCCGCTGTCGGCGTTGCCGGCCGCGGCGGGGTTCGCGGCGGCCGTCGGCTTGCCCTCCTGTTGCCGGCGCACGTCAGCGGCGGAGGTGGCGCGGTCGGCGGCCGCCGCATTCACCTCGTCGTTGCCGCCGACGCCGCCCGTCCTGCCATCCTTGTTGAGGCTCGGGGCGCTCTCGGTGGCGGCGGTCTTGTCGCGGGACGTCCTGGCATCGGACTTCGTCTCGGCGACGCTGCCCGAGACCGAGCCCGTCACGGCCGCGCCCGCGGCGGGGCTGCTCTCCAGCTGCTTCGCCACAGCCGCGATCTGCTCGGTGCAGGGGCCCGCAAGAACGGGAGTGGTCAGGCACGCGAGCGCGAGGCCGGCGAGGATCCGTCCGCTTTTCATCTGGTTCTCCGTGAAATCGCAAGGATAGCGCGGCCCCCGGCGGAGCGCCGCGGCCTGCTTTCGCGGATGAAACCAGCTTAACCTGGATCAGTTCCCGAATTGTCCCAGGCCGACATTCTCGCGCAGCGCGCGGCCGCCTGCCGACACGGCAAAGCGAACAGGGGATTGAACGACTGATCAGAGGTTCTTCAGAAAACCCGCGAGGCGCATCAGACCCTCCGGCCAAGGCCCGTGCCCGCTCGCCACGTTGATGTGGCCCGATTCGCCCGCATCGACGATCACCGCGCCCCAGGCATAAGCGAGATCCTCGGCGCGCTCGTAGGTGCAGTACGGATCGGTCCGGCTCGCCACGACGAGGGCGGGGACGGGCAGGGGCTCGCGCGGGATCGGCGCGAAGGCGCGCACGCTCTCGGGCAGGTTCGGCGTGCGCTCGATGTCGGGCGGCGCGACGAAGAGGGCGCCGCGCACGACGCCCGGGGGCAGGGCGGGTGCGACGGCGACGCTCGCGATGACGCCGAGGCTGTGGGCGATCAGGACGACGGGTCGGGTCGACGCCTCGACCGCCTCCCGGATCCGGCCGCACCAAGCCTCGGGCTCCGGCCGATCCCAATCCGCCTGTTCGACGATGCGGGCAGTGGGCAGGCGGCTCGCCCAGCGGGCCTGCCAGTGCTCCTCCTCGGAGCCGGCGAGCCCCGGGATGACGAGGATGTCGCAATCGGCTGTCTTCATGGCGACTCGCGATAACGGCTCGCGGCAGCGCCGTCGACCCGCCTCCTCACGCCGCCGCGACGGCGAGGGGAGCGAGCGAGCCGGAGATCTGCGCCGCGATGCCGACCGAGGCGAGGTTCTTGGATTTCGCCTCGATCTCGAAATCCGTCCAGGCGAGGTGGCGGCCGACGAGGGCGTTGAGGGCCCGGTTCCACATCAGGTCGGAATGGGCGGCGAGATCCCGCCAGGAATGCCCGGACGCGCGCAGGGCCGCGAAGTCGGGCAGCCGGTCGGGATCGTGGTCGGGCAGGAGCGTCTCGCGCGAGACGCTGATGTGAGAGACGGGACGCACGCCTCGCCAGGAATCGCGGACCCGCGCGATGCGGAGATCGTCTGGCTCGATGTACTCTCCCCCGCTCTCGACCCAGTGGTGATGGATGTCGAGGACGACGGGTACGAGGTCGCTCAGGGTCAGGACCGCATCGAGCCCGAAGGAGGATTCGTCGTTCTCCACCGTGACGAGGTCGCGCGCGACACGGCTGACCTTCGGCAGGTTCGCCCGCCAGCCCTCGGTGCCGGGGTCGCGGGCGCCGACATGGATGTTGATGTGGGCGCCGTGCGGGTGCCAGCCGGTGCCGTAGCCCATCATGTCCATGATTTCGGCGTGGTAATCGAGCTCCTCGATGCCGTTGCGCAGGGCTGCCTCGTTGCGCGAGGCGAGGATGCAGAAGGGCCCGGGATGCAGGCTGAGGCGCACGCCGAGGATCCGTGCCCGCTCGCCGATCTCGGCAAGGCCGGTCTCGACGGCCGCACGCAGGTCCGGCTCGGCATAGAAGGGCTTGACGACGGGGTGCGTGTAGCCGGGCAGGATCGAGCTCGCCATCCGCAGGAGCCGCTCCAGCGGAGGCCGCGCGCCGACCCACTCCACCTGCCGCGCGAGTGCGGTGAGGTTGTGCCCGACGATGTCGCCAAGCTTCGCCTGCGCCGCCGCGGGCGGTTGGCGCTGGAGATAGGCCATCGTCACGCTGGTGACGTTCATGGCGAGCGCCGCCTCCTTGGCCGCCTTGACCGTCTTGTGGGTGCCCGGCGGCTCGTCCGGGATGAATTTGCAGCAGAAGCCGAGGCGGGGCGTGCCGGTGGTCTCGTCGGTCGGGGCGTCGCTCATGGGGCGACAACGCGGACGGTGCGGATTCGACGCAAGCTTGGCCGGTCGCGGTGTCAGGGCGCGAGGGCATCGACGGCATCGCCGGCGAGGTTCGCCTCCATCAGCCGCTCCTCGCGGGAGGTGACCGGACCGAGTCGCCCCGCCAAACCGGCCTGCAGCGCCGCCGCCTCGCGGGCGAGGGCAACCGCACGATCCACCGAGACCGGCGCGAAACGCAGAGGCTCGCCGGGTCGGCGCTGGGCGACGCGACGGAGATCCGCCGAGATCACGGTGGCGATCTTCGGGTAGCCGCCCGTGGTCTGGCGGTCGGCCATCAGGATGATCGGCAGGCCGCTGCCGGGCACTTGGACCGAGCCCGGGACGGTCGCGTCGGAGACGATGTTGAAGCCGCGCCCCCCGTGGCGGATCGTCTGCCCGTCGAGTTGGTAACCCATCCGGTCGGCCCGGTTCGACACGGTGTAGGGGGTGGCCAGGAAGTCCGCGACGGCCTCGTCCGGGAAATGGTCGGCCTGAGGACCGAGGACGACGCGGACGGGCTCGTCGGCGTCGAGGGGTAGGGGAACGAGCGCCCGGTCCGGCGCGGCGTCGGTGCAGGTCGCGACGGGCAGGCGGTCGCCCGCCCGCAGATTCCGGCCCTCGAGGCCTCCGAGTGCCGCCCGGAGATGAAGGGCGCGGCTTCCGAGGCTCTCGGGCACGTGGATGCCGCCGGCCACCGCGAGATAGGCGAACAGACCCTGACGCGGCGGCCGGAGCACCAGCGTCGCGCCGTCCGGCACCTGGAACGAGCGGTGATCGCCCACGGCCTCGCCGTCGATCGAGAGCCCGAAGGGTGCGCCGGCGAGCGCGAGGCGCACGCTGCCGCCGGCAGCGCGCAGGCGAGCGCCGGTGAGGGCGAGTTCGAGGGCCGCCACGCCCGGCGCGTTCCCGACGAGGGCATTGGCCGCAGCGAGGGCGAGGCGGTCCATCGGGCCGGAGCCCGAGAGGCCCTGGCGCTGGTAGCCCGGCCGCCCACCATCCTGCAGGCCGGTCGCCGGCCCGCATTCGAGCACGAGGAGATGGGCGCGGCTCACGCATCACGCTCCACGCGTTCCGCCACCCACTCGCCCGCGGCGGCGGCCCGGTCGAGGGCGTCCCACCGGGCGGGATCGGTCGGCATGAAGCGGATCGCGTCGCCGGGCTCGAACAGGAAGACGGGCTCCCGTCCCGGCGCGAAGCTGCGTACCGGGGTGCGCCCGAGGAGATGCCAGCCGCTCGGCGCCGCGATGCTGGCGACGAGTGCCTGTGCGCCGCCGATCGAGATCGTGCCGGCAGGCGTCACGGGCCGCGGGTTCGGGCGGCGGGACAGGGCGAGCCTAGGATCGAGGCCCGCGAGATAGGCATAGCCCGGCAGGAACCCGAGCATCACGACCCGATATTCAGGGGCGGCATGTCGCTCCACGACCTCCCGGGCCGGCATGCCGTGATGCTCGGCGACCCTGTCGAGGTCGATCCCGTGCTCGCCGCCGTAGACGACCGGCACGTGCCAGAGTCGCCGCCGCGCCGGGACGGGGAGGGCACCGCGCGCGAGTTCCCGCACCGCCTCCTCGACGGCGGCCGGATCGGTCTCGAGGGGATCGATGTGGAGCGTGAGCGATCGGTAGGTCGGCACCGTCTCGACGAGGCCGGCGGGGCGGGCCGCGAGGATCCGGGCCTCCAGCGCAAGCACGGCCGCATTCAGGGCGGGGTCGATCGCCTCTCCGAACTCGACCGTGAGCGCCGTGTCGCCGCAGGCGAGGACGCGGAAGCTGGGTTCGGTCAAGGGCATCGAGGCATTGGACGGCGTGAGCGACGCGGATCCTAGCACGATCCGCGTCGCTCACAGTGTTGCGGGGACAGAAACCTGCCCCGGCATGTGGTCTCAGAGCCGGTGCGCCGCCCGCTCCTCGCCCTGGTAATCCGAACCCGGCTGGGCTCCGGCACGCTGGGCAGTCGCGTTGAGATTGTCCGGATCGAGGGCGTTCTCGACGAATTCGCGGCCTCGGTCGGCGAAATCGCGGGCGTAGCGCAGGCCCTGCCCACGCAACTCGTCAGCGTAAGGTCCGAGATTGCGGTCTTCGCTCCGGGTACGCGGCAGCAGGGCTCCGAGGAGCAGACCTGCCGCCAAGCCGACCACGCCGACGAGGAGCGGGTTCTCCTGCACGAAGAGCTCCGCGCTGGAGCGGTGCTGGCGCAGCCGGTCCTGGCCGCGGGCCGCGAGATCCTCGACGCGGCGGCGCTGGTCCCTCTGCATGTCGGAGATCCAGGTCCGGGCGTCGTCGTAGGCTTCGGAGGCACGCTCGCGGACGTCGTCCGCCGCGCCGCGCAGCCGGTCGCCGGCCCCGCTCGCGAAGTCCGATGCGCGGTCGCGCGCCTGTCCCGCGAGGTCGGAGGCTTGACCGGCGGCCTGGGACGCGGCGCCTCGCGCGCGGCCCGCCGCGTCGCCCGCGGCGGAGCGCGTCTCCTGACCGGTCAGGCCTGCATGGCCGCCCGGATCGCGGCTCCCCCCGGCATCGGGGCGGAAGGAAAAGTCCTGCGGCTTGGCATGGGGATCGGTGCGCGCGGCCCCGAGCGGATCGTGGGCGCCGGTCGAGTCGGGGCGCAGGCTGAAATCCTGGGCCTGCGCGTGCGGGTCGAGGTTGCCGCCCGTGGTCCCGCCGGCGCCTCCGCCGGCGTGCTGGCTCCGCGCGGCGCCGGGGCCGCTCGGCATGCCCGCCGCCGCGGCGATGTCGTCGGGCAGGCTGCGGCCGTCCTTCTGGGGATTGCCCGATTCACTCATGGCGATACTCCTCTCGTCTCGTGTCCGGTGCCGCGTCGCGCTCAAGACGCGCGAAGGCGCCGTCAGATCTGTGTTTCCTCGGCGAGTTCGCGGGCCGGCCGGCCGGGTGGCAGGTCGGGGTCGTAGACGCGTGCCGCGCCGGTATTCAGAACGGGAACGCGGTCGGCCGAGCGGCGCGCCCGGCGCAGGCGCCCGGCCCGCGCCGCATCGTCCTGCATGCGGTAGAGGAGCCATCCGAGACCGGCCGCGATCAGCATCACCGGCACGGGATTGCGGCGCACAGCCTCGAGGGCGCCGTCGTAGGCGCCGTTGAGCGGCGTCCGGCGGGCACTGCCCAGCATCTCGTCGACGAGGCTTGCCGGGGACAGGCGGTTCTGGATGCGGTCGATCGTGCTGTCGAGGCGCGCGCGGCTCTCCTCGATCTCGCGCTCCAGCTCGTTCATCGAACTCATCCGGAAACCCTCTCAGACAGGGCGCGGGCATCCTGGCGGACTTGGCGCGTGGTGCGGGTCGGCGCGAGGGTGGAGAGCGACATCGCGCTCCGGCCCCAGAGCGCCAGACCCACCGCGACGATGAGGAGGACGCCGCCGACGATCAGCGCCGAGAGCCATTCCGAGCCGACGATCGTCGCGAGCCATTTGACGAACGCGTCGATCAGCACGAGCAGCGCCACGACCGCGAAGACCGCTGCACCCACGAGGCAGGCCAGGCCAATGAAGAGGGAGCGCACGTTGCTCGCCATCTCGGCGCGGAACAGGGCGATCTCCTTGCGCGCGAGCTCGTTCGTCTCGCGCAGGGCATCGCCGACGAGGCTCTGGATGCTCGTCGGCGCGCCGTTCGGATGGGATCCATTCGACATCTCGCGATCCCTCAGGAGGTGCGACCGTCGTACCGATCGCGGCCGAAGCGATTTTCCACCGGCAGGCTCGACGACTTGATGAACCGGGCCGCGATGAAGCCAGCCACGAAAGTGCCCACAGCGACGGCGACCGGCGCGCGGCGCGCGAAGGCCTCGGCATCCTCGTAGAAATCCGAGAAGCTGCGGGCATCGATCGAGCCGCCGAGCTGCTCCAGTCCCTCCGCCGCGCTATCGAAGAACGCCTTGATGTTCGGTCGGTCGTCGAAGGTCTTGCTCGAATCCCGGATCGTCCGGGCAAGATCGTTGACGGATTGCGCGGCATCGGACTTGCGGCGCTCGACGTACTCCTGCGCCTGGGCGCGGGCGGCGTCCATGAGGCCGCGGCCGCGCTCGACCGCGGTGTCGCGGATGTCCTCGACATCGTCCTTCAGGGTGCGCCAATCGGCCGGATCGCCCGTGCCCGCCGGCCCGTCGGATGGATTGGGAGACGCGTTGGCGGCCATGGGCTTACTCCTAGCACTGCAGGGCGGAGGGGCGTGTCGGCTGAGTAACCGCCCCGGTCGCCCCCGGTTCCGCCGCACCCCCTGCCGCCGTCGCAGCCGCGGTGCCGGCCTCCGTGCCGTTGCGCCATGGCGGCTCAGCCTTCGTTCAGGCAGGGCGGGGCAGGATTGTCGAGCTTGGCGGCACGGCTGGATTCCGGGGCTTGACGGGACATGAGAGAGGCCGCGATCCGCGGACGGCGATGCGGGACGACCCGCGACTTTCTTCGTGCACCTGCGAAAACTGCATCTTGACCCGAAGGGGACGATCGCGCTTGGCTAGTGCCAACGGATCGCGCTTGGCTTCCGCGCGTTCACCCGAGGACACGTTATGGCCGGGCGCGGGCACCCTCGCGCCCGCGTTCTGAGGACCGGAGCCGGCTTCGTGGCACGCCTTGTCATCGTATCCAACCGCGTTGCAGTCCCCGAAGAGGGCGGCAAGGCGGTCGCAGCCGGCGGCCTCGCCGTCGCCGTGAAGGAAGCGTTCACCGCCTACGAAGGTCTCTGGTTCGGCTGGAGCGGCAACATCGCCGACGATCCCTCCGAGGAGCCGACGCTGATCGACCGGGGCCGCGTCCAGTACGCCGTCGTCGACCTCTCACCGCAGGATCACCGGGAATACTACGCCGGCTTCGCCAACCGGGCGCTGTGGCCGATCATGCATTATCGGCTCGGGCTCGGCGCCTTCTCGCGCTCGGATTACGCGGGCTATTGCCGGGTCAACCGCATCTTCGCCCGCCAGCTCGCCAAGCTGATCGAGCCCGACGACATCATCTGGGTGCACGATTACCACCTGCTGCCGCTCGCATCCGAGCTGCGCGGCCTCGGCATCGCGAACCCGATCGGCTACTTCCACCACATCCCGTGGCCCGCCGCCGACGTGTTCAACTCGCTGCCCGCGAGCGGCGACCTCCTGCGCGCCATCGCCGATTACGACCTGATCGGCCTGCAGACCGACCCGGACGTGCAGAACCTGCACCGCAACCTCTGCGACACGCTGCGGGCGATCCCCCTCGGCGGCGGCTCCCTGATGGTGGACGGGCGCCGCACGCGCATCCGCTCCTTCCCCATCGGCATCGACGTCGCGGGATTCAGGGAGGCGGCCGAGCGGGCCGGCTCCAACAAGGTCGTGCGGGACACGATCGCGGGGCTGCGCACCCGCAAGCTGCTGATCGGCGTCGACCGGCTCGACTACTCGAAGGGTGTGCCCGAGCGCATGGAGGCGGTAAACCGCTTCTTCGCCTCGAACCCGGACCAGCGCGGCAACGTCGTCTACATCCAGATCACCCCGAAATCCCGCAGCGAGGTGCCGGAATACGAGCAGCTCTCGCGGGAGGTGAACGAGACGGTGGGCGAGATCAACGGCTCGCTGGGCGAGCCCGCCTGGACGCCCATCCAGTACGTCACCAAGGCCTATCCCCGCACCGTGCTCGCCGGCCTCTACCGGGCGGCCCGGGTCGGCCTCGTGACACCGATGCGCGATGGCATGAACCTCGTCGCCAAGGAATACGTCGTCGCCCAGAGCGAAGAGGATCCGGGCGTGCTCGTCCTCTCGAAGTTCGCGGGCGCGGCACGCCAATTGCCAGAGGCGATCCTCGTCAACCCGTACGACCATTTCGAGGTCGCGGAGGCGATCCGCACCGCACTCTACATGCCGAGGGGTGAGCGGCTGGAGCGCTGGAGGCCGATGGCCGAGCGGATGACGCGCGAGGACGTGGATTGGTGGGCGCGCAACTTCCTCTCGGAACTCGAGAATTTCCGCACCGTCGAGCGCGAGCCGCCGACGGCCGCTGCGGCGGCGGAATAGTCCCGCGCACGCCGCCGCCTGGCTTCTGAGCGCGCCCCGATGATCGGCCTCGACGACGGCGTGCCGGCTCCCCTCGGAGCGCATTTCGATGGCCGCGGCGTCAACTTCGCGCTGTTCTCCGAGCACGCCACCGCGGTCGATCTCTGCCTGTTCGAGCCGCACGAGCGGCACGAGACCCGCACGATCCGGCTGCCCTGCCGCACGGACGATGTCTGGCACGGGTATCTGCGCGGCGTGCTGCCGGGGCAGCTCTACGGATACCGCGTCCACGGGCCCTGGGACCCGGCAGCCGGGCACCGGTTCAACGCGGCCAAGCTCGTCCTCGACCCATATGCGCGGGAGATTTCGGGCCGCATTCACTGGCACGATTCGCTCTACGGCCACCGCCGCGGCCTGCAGCGGCCCGACCAGATCGACCGTCGCGACAGCGCGCTCCACATGCCCAAGGGGGTCGTCACCGCGCCCGAGGTGTCCGACCTCGCCCTCCAGCCCCTGCGCCGGCCGCTCTCGGAGACGGTGATCTACGAGGCGCACGTCAAGGCGCTGACGGAGATGCATCCGGACGTGCCCGAGGCCGAGCGCGGCACCTACGCCGCGCTCGCGCACCCCGCCATCATCGAGCATCTGTGGAAGCTCGGCGTCACCGCGCTGGAGCTCCTGCCGATCCAGGCCTTTGCCGACGACCGCTTCCTCGTCGAGCGCGGTCTCGTCAACTTCTGGGGCTACTCGCCGCTCAACTATTTCGCGCCCGATCCGCGCTACCTCGGCGAGACCGGCATTCCCGGCCTCAAGGCCGCGATCCGGGAGCTGAACGCGGCCGGTATCGAGACCATCCTCGACGTGGTCTACAACCACACCGCGGAGGCCGACCACACGGGGCCCACGCTCTCCTTCCGCGGCATCGACAACGCGAGCTACTACAAGCTGAACCCGGAGGATCCGCGCCGGGAGATCGACTGCACGGGCTGCGGCAACACCTTCGACGTGGCGCACCCGCGCGTGCTGCAGCTCGTGCTCGATTCGCTCCGCCACTGGGTCACGGCCTACGGCGTCGCGGGCTTCCGCTTCGACCTCGCCTCGTCGCTCGGCCGCGCGCCGCACGATTTCTCCCCCCGCGCCGCCTTCTTCCAGGCGGTGGCGCAGGACCCGGTTCTGGCCCGCGTGAAGCTCATCGCCGAACCCTGGGACATCGGCATGGGCGGCTACCAGCTCGGCGGCTATCCCCGCGGCTGGAGCGAGTGGAACGACCAGTTCCGCGACAGCGTGCGCGGCTTCTGGCGGGGTGATCGCGGCGAGTTGCCGAAACTCACGCAGGGGCTCGCGGGCTCGCGGGAGATCTTCGCACCCTCCGGTCGCTCGCCGCTGGCGAGCATCAATTTCGCAGCGAGCCACGACGGCTATACGCTCGCCGACGTCGTTGCCTACGAGGAGAAGCACAACGCCGCGAACGGCGAGGAGAACCGCGACGGCCACGGCCACAACGTCTCGCGCAATTATGGCGTCGAGGGTGCCACGGAGGACCCCGAGATCCTGGCCCTCCGCGCCCGGCAGGTGCGCAACATGCTGGCGACGATCTTCCTCGCGCAGGGCGTGCCGATGCTGCTGATGGGCGATGAGCGCGGCCGCACGCAGGGCGGCAACAACAACGCCTACTGCCAGGACAATTCGACGAGCTGGATGGACTGGGCGCAGGATCCGGACCCCGATCTCGGCCTCTTCGTGGCGAACCTGACGCGGCTGCGCCGGGAGCAGCCGGGCCTGCGCCGCCGCAGCTTTCTCGACGGAGCCCGCCTCGATCCGGACGAAGCCTTGCGTGACGTGCACTGGCTCGCTCCGACCGGCTCGGAGATGGAGCCCGAGGATTGGGCCGACGCGGATCGTCAGGCTTTCGGCATGCAGATCGGCAACGACCACGAGCACGGCGACCGTCTGCTCATCCTCGTCAACGGCGCCGAGGAGGGCTGCGCGTTCCAGCTCAGCGCGGCGATCGGCGGTCCGTGGAGGCCGATCTTCGACACGGCTTCGCCGACCGGCGCCGTGTCGAAGGCTCATCCTGCCTACCGGGAGGCAGCCCTCGTCGATCTGCCCGCGCGCACGATCCTCGTCCTCGCAGCGCCGAACGGCGCAGGGACTGGCGGCGCCTGAATTTTGAGCCTGGACCATTCCGGGCCACGGTTGCCGACCGTTGCGGACGCCTTAGTTGCGGTGCGGGGAACCAGACCGCTCGGGGCAAGCTTCTCAGGAAGGCGGAGCCCGACACGCCAGCTTCAATTGCGAGAGACGAGGATGGTGGCCTGATGCGGCGCGCCCACACGATGGCCTTTGGCAGCGAGATCGTCCCGGACGGCGTGCGCTTCCGTCTCTGGGCGCCCACGGCGCAGGACGTCGTCCTCGTCGCCGACGGGTCCGATCACGCTTTCCCGGACGTGGGGGAGGGCTGGCGCGAGGCGACGCTGCGTGACGCCCGGGCCGGCGCCCGCTACGGCTTCCGCGTCGATGGCAATCTCGTGGTGCCGGATCCCGCCTCGCGCTTCCAACCGGACGACGTCTCCGGCCTCAGCGAGGTGATCGATCCCGCCGCCTTCGCCTGGAGCGACGGCGCTTGGACTGGCCGCCCCTTCGAGGAAGCCGTGATCTACGAGGTCCACGTCGGCACCGCGACGCCGGAGGGCACCTATGCGGGCCTCGAGAAGCGCCTGGAGGAGTTGCGCGATCTCGGCGTCACCGCGATCGAGCTCCTGCCGATCGCCGACTTCAAGGGCAGCCGCAACTGGGGCTACGACGGGGTGCTGCCTTATGCGCCCGACGCCGCCTACGGCCGGCCGGAGGACTTGAAGCGGCTGATCGACCGGGCGCACGCCCTCGGCCTGATGGTCTTCCTCGACGCGGTCTACAATCACTTCGGCCCGGCCGGGAACTATCTCCACGCCTACGCCAAGACCTTCTTCACCGAGCGCCACCAGACTCCCTGGGGCGCGGGCATCAATTTCGACGGCGCCGAGAGCGGCCACGTGGTCCGCCAGTACTTCCTCCAGAACGCCCTCTACTGGCTGGAGGAGTACCATTTCGACGGGCTGCGCTTCGACGCGGTGCACGCGATCCTCGACGATTCCGAGCGCCACTTTCTGGCCGAGCTCGGCGAGACCGTGCGGGAGCGGCTGCCGAACCGGCATATCCATCTCGTTCTCGAGAACGAGGCGAACCAGGCGCGCTGGCTGGAGCGCGACGACAGCGGCACGCCCCGCCAGCACAGCGCGCAATGGGCGGACGACCTCCACCATTGCTGGCACGTGCTGCTGACGGGCGAGGATGCGGGCTATTACGAGAGCTTCAGCGACCGCCCGGTGGAGCACCTCGCCCGCTGCCTTTCGGAGGGCTTCGCCTACCAGGGCGAACCCTTCAAGACGCTCGACAACCACCCGCGGGGCGAGCCATCCGGCCACCTGCCTCCCTCGGCCTTCGTGACCTTCCTGCAGAACCACGATCAGGTCGGCAACCGGGCTCTCGGCGAGCGCCTGAGCGAGCTTGCCGCCCCGGATCGTCTCGCGCTCGCCAGAGCGGGCCTCCTGCTCGCGCCGCAGATCCCGATGCTCTGGATGGGGGAGGAATGGTCGGCCTCGACGCCGTTCCTGTTCTTCGTCGATTTCGCACCGGACGAGGACCTGAACAGGGCGGTTCGCGAGGGCAGGCGGCGCGAGTTCAAGAGCTTCGCGGCATTCGCCGACGATACCTCCGTGATCCCGGACCCGACCGAGGCGAAGACCTTCACGGATTCGAGGCTGGATTGGTCCGAGCGCGAGCGCTCGCCGCACCGCGAGGTTCTGGCCGATACGACGCGCCTGCTCGCCCTGCGCAGCGAGGTCGTGGTGCCGCTGACGAAGACCCGATACCTCGGCGCGACCGCCACGCTTCCGCGGCAAGACGTGGTGGATTGCACTTGGCGCTTCACGGGCGGCAGCTACCGCTTCGTCGCCAATGTCGGCTCGGAGCCCTTCGCGGCCGATTTGGCGGGCGGGCGCGTGTTCTGGACGAACGCCCCGGACGAGAGCGGGCATCTGCCCGGCTGGACCGGGATCTTCCTGAGAGGGAGCGAGGCGTGAGGGACGGGAGCGTCTTCGCCGCTCCCGGCGGGACGCGGCGTGTCATCGTCTCCGGTTCGGGAGAGGGTGACGGCGCGGACGCCTGCACTTCCGATTTTCCGATGCGCGAGATGGACCTGATACTTTGACCGGCAACCTCGAACGGCTCGCAGACCTCGTCGGCGTCGCGGCGGGCTACACCGACGCTTTCGGGCAGCGGGTCGAGACATCGCTCGACGCGCGGGCCGGCCTGCTCGATGCCCTCGGCTTCGCCGTCGGCGACGACGCGGAGATTGCCGGCAGCCTTCGCCGGGTCGAAGCCCTGCGCCGTGGCCTGATCCCGCCGCTCCTGCCCATCGAGGCGCGCCGCAGCCATCGGGTGCCGGTGCAGGCGGGAGAGGGGACGCTTGTCGACGGGATTCTCGTCTGGCGCCTCGTCGACGAGCGGGGACAGGCGCGCGAGGGTCGCGTCACGCTCGGTGGGTCGGATCCCACACTGGAGCTGCCGCCCCTGACGCCGGGCTACCACCACCTCTCCGTGACGCTCGGCGAGCGGAGCGCCGATTCCTGGGTCATCGCGGCACCCCAGCGCTGCTGGCGCCCGCGGGCCTACGCCGATGAGGGCGCCCGCGACTGGGGCCTCGCCGCGCAGCTCTATGGCCTGCGCTCGCCGGGCAATCTCGGCATCGGCACCTACGCCGATGCCGGCCGCGCCGCCAACGATGCCGGCCTGCGGGGCGCCTCCTTCCTGGGGCTGAGCCCGGTCCACGCTCTGTTCGAGAGCGACCGGACTAAGATCTCGCCCTATTCGCCCTCCTCCCGCCTGTTCCTGGAGACGCTCTTCATCGAGCCCGGCGCGCTGCCGGGCTTCAAGGGCTCGCGCGCCGACGCTCTCCTCGCGGAGCAGGGCAAGCGCGTCGAGGCCCTTCGCGATGCCGCCCTCGTGGACCATGCCGGGGTCTGGGAGGTGCTCTCGCCGGTTCTGCGCACCCTCTGGGCCGATTCGCCCGCTCGCGCCGGGACGGACCCCGGCTTCAACGCCTTCCGGGAGGAGGGCGGCGAGGATCTGCGCTCGCACGCCGTCTTCGAGGCCCTCTCCGAGCATTTCCGGGGGCAGGGCGCCCACTGGCTCGGGGATTGGCCGGAGGAGTATCGCCGCGCCGAGACCGAGGCCGTGCGCAGCTTCGCCGATTCGCAGGCCGACGAGGTGGCCTACCATGCCTGGCTGCAATATCTCGCCGACCGGCAGCTGGAGGAGGCGTCCGCGGCAGCTCTCAAGGCCGGCATGCGGATCGGCCTCTACCGGGATCTCGCCGTCGGCGCCGATCGCGGCGGTTCGGAGGTCTGGTCGCATCCCGAGCGCTTCGCCAACCGCGTCTCGATCGGAGCGCCGCCGGACCTTTTGGCGCCGAAGGGCCAGGATTGGGGCCTGCCGGCCTTCGATCCCCTGGAAATGGAGCGCGACGGGCTCGCGGCCTTCCGCGCGCTGGTGCGGGCCAACATGCGCCACGCCGGCGCAATCCGGATCGACCACGCCTTCCAGCTCGCCCGGCTCTACCTGATCCCGCTGACGGGGAGCGCGCGCGAGGGCGCCTACGTCGCCATGCCCTTCGAGCCCATGCTCGCGGTCCTGCGGCTCGAGAGCCACCGCAACAAGTGCCTCGTGATCGCCGAGGACCTCGGCACGGCGCCGGAGGGCTTCTCGGACGCGCTGATGCAGGCGGGCGTCCTGAGCTACCGCATCCTCGCCTTCGAGCGCGAGCACGAGGGCCGGTTCAAGGCGCCGGACGCCTATCCCCGCGACGCGCTCACGGCCATCACGACGCACGATCTGCCGACCTTCGTCGGCTGGTGGCGAGGCGTCGACACGGATACCCGCCAGTCCCTCGGCCTCTACGATTCCGATCGGGCGGATGCCGAGCGCGCGGAGCGCGTGAGCGAGCGCGCCCGCCTCACCGAGGCGCTGGCCGGGGAGCAACTCCTCGCCTCCTACGACCCGCCGGAAGCCGCGCCCTTCGAGGCCGCCGCGCGCTATCTCGCCCGCGCGCCCGCCATGCTGACGGCCGTGCAGTACGAGGACGTGGTCTCGGAACTGAGTCAGGCCAACGTGCCGGGCTCGACCGAGGGCTACCCGAACTGGCGGCGCAAGCTCGACCGCAACCTCGACTCCATCGCAGCGCCCGGCGGTCCGCTGGCCAAGCTCGCCGCCTCCCTCTCGGCGGAGGATCGCGGACCCCGCTCGGGCGCGGCACGCCTCGCCTCCGAGCCGCCGCGGGCAACCTATCGCCTGCAATTCCACAAGGACTTCACCTTCGCGGACGCGGAAGCCATCGTGCCCTATCTGGCGCGGCTCGGCATCAGCCACGTCTACGCCTCGCCGCTGCAGAAGGCGCGGCCCGGCTCGACCCACGGCTACGACATCGTCGATCACGGCGCGATCAACCCGGAACTCGGCGGGGAGGCGGGCTTCGTGCGCCTGTCCGATGCGCTGCGTGCCAACGGGTTGAGGCTCCTCGTCGATATCGTGCCGAACCATATGGGCGTCGGTGGCGCGGACAATCCGTGGTGGCTCTCGGTGCTCGAATGGGGGCCGCTCTCGCCCTTCGCACACGCCTTCGACATCGACTGGGAGCGACAGGGGGCGAACCGCAACCTCGTCATACCCTTCCTCGGCGATCGCTACGGCGAGGCCCTGGAGAAGGGGACGCTGGAGCTGAAATTCGACGCGGCCGCCGGCGCCTTCAGCGTCTGGCACTACGAGCACCAGTTCCCGATCCGCCCGCTCAACTATCCGACGATCCTCAACCGGGTTCTCGCGGCGCTCGGCGAGGTCGGCGACGACGCCTCGGCCGAGCTGCTCACCATCTCCGAGCGGCTGCGCCGCATGGGCGAGGAGACCACGCGCGAGCGCCGCCTCGCCTTCCCGGAGGAGGCGGAGGGGCTCAAGCAGCGGCTCGCGAAGCTGGTCCGGGGCACGCCCGCCATCGGCGACGCGGTGGCGCGCACCCTCAAGCTCCTCAATGGCTTCAAGGGCCATCCAGAGAGCTTCGGGCCGCTGCACCGGCTTCTGGAGAGCCAAGCCTACCGCCTCGCGCATTGGCGGGTGGCGTCCAGCGACATCAACTACCGGCGCTTCTTCGACGTGAACTCGCTCGCAGGGCTTCGCGTCGAGAAGTCCGACATCTTCCACCGCTCCCACGAGACGATCTTCCGGCACGTCCGCGAGGGCCGCATCGACGGATTGCGCATCGACCACATCGACGGGCTCGCCGATCCGCTCGGCTACGCGAGGGCGCTTCAGGCGGCGGTCGGCCCCGGCTTCTACGTGGTGGTGGAGAAGATCCTGGAGCCCGGCGAGCGGCTGCGGCCCTGGCCGGTCGCAGGGACCACCGGCTACGACGTGCTGAACCAGCTCGACGGCATCCTGGTCGACAAGGAGAAGCGCGCGAGGATCAAGCGCCTCTACGAGTGGGCGACGGGCTTCGACGAGCCCTACGGCTTCCAGCTTCGCGCCGCCAAGTCCGAGATCCTGGAGATCAGCTTCGCGAGCGAACTCGAGGTGCTGACCGCCGATCTCAAGGAGATCGCCGATTCCGACCGGCGCACCCGCGACTTCTCCCTCAACGCGATCCGCCGTGCGCTCATCGAGATCATCGCGCGCTTTCCCACCTACCGCAGCTACCTGCCGCCCGATCTCGACGAGAGCGAGGTGGAATCCGAGGACGTGCGCCTGATCGAGGGGGCGGTCGCCAAGGCCAAGCGCTGGAGCGCGCTGCCCGACCGCTCGGTGCACGATTTCGCCGCCAATGCCCTCCTCGGGCGCGTCGACACGTCGGGACCGGGCCGGCCGGACCCGCGCGTCGTGCTGCGCTTCCGCCGCCGCTTCCAGCAGCTCACCGGGCCGGTGATGGCCAAGAGCCTGGAGGACACGCTCTTCTACCGCTACGCCATGCTGCTGGGGCTGAACGAGGTCGGCGGCGATCCGGGCGAGTACGGCATCGACGCGGAGCATTTCCACGCGCTCCAGGCGGCTCGCGCCCGCGACTGGCCGAACGCCATGATCGCCACGGCGACCCACGACACCAAGCGCGGCGAGGATGCCCGCACGCGTCTCCTCGCCCTCTCGGAGCTGCCGGAGGAGTGGGCCCGCGCCTGGGACATCTGGCGGGAGGCCGCAGGCCCCCATCTCGGCAGCCTCGACGACGAGCCGGCACCCGACCCGAACGACCAGTGGATGTTCCTGCAGGCGATCCTCGGCGCGTGGCCCCTCGAACTCCTGGAGGGCGACGACGCAGGGGCCATCGAGGATTTCCGGGCGCGGCTCACCGCCTATTCCGAGAAGGCGATGCGCGAGGGCAAGCGCCGGTCGAGCTGGGTCAACGTCGACGAGGCGTATGAAGGCGCGGTGCGCGCCCTGTTCGAGGCGATCGTCGCACCGGGCTCGGCCTTCCTCACGAAGCTCCGCCCCTTCGCACGGCGCCTCGCCCATCTCGGCATGATCGCGAGCCTCGGGCGCACGGTTCTGAAAGCGACGCTGCCCGGCCTGCCCGACACCTACCAGGGCACGGAGTTCTGGGACTTCTCCTTCGTCGATCCCGACAACCGCCGTCCAGTGGATTACAAGGCTCGCGCAGCGGCTCTCGAGACGGGCCGGGCGGCGGCCGACCTGCTGCCGACCTGGCAGGACGGGCAGGTGAAGCAGGCCGTGCTGGCCGCCCTCCTGCGCGACAGGGCGGAGCGCGCGGGCTTCTACGCCGAGGCCGGCTACGAGCCACTCGCCGCGAGCGGCGCGCACGCGGATCATGTCATCGCCTTCACACGTTCCGATGGCACCGCGGAAGCCGGCGAACTGCTCGTCGCGGTTCCACGCCTCGTCTCGAAGCTGATCGGGGACGGGCCATGGACCGGCGAGACGCTCGCCGGCACGGGGCTCGACGCGCCGGGGGCGTGGCAGGATCTGCTGACGGGCGAGCATCACGCGGGCGGCCGGCTCGATCTGGGGCGCCTGTTCGCGCACCTCCCCTGCGCCGTCCTGCGGCGCGTGGGTTAGGGCGAAGCAGGCCGGCTCGCGCCGAACGACATCATGAGAGACACGCCGAGGGCAGCATGAACGCACCGACCACAGCCACGGGGACCCACAAGGCGACCGGCGCGAAGGCCGTCGCGCTGCCGGCGGGCCTCGCGCCGCGCGCGGAGGGCCCGCGGATCTACAACCTGTTCCCGCTCCTCGTGGGCCGGGTCTCGGATTGGACCCGCGAGTTGCCGCGGATCGCCCGTCTCGGCTTCGACTGGATCTACCTCAATCCGTTCCATCAGACCGGCGGCTCGCGCAGCCTCTACGCGGTGGCCGATACGGACGCCCTCGACGAGCGCCTGCGTGACCTCGACGGGACGCCCGACGACGAGCAGATCCGCCGCTTCTGCGCGGCCGCCCGCGCGGAGGGCCTGCGGGTGATGACAGACCTCGTCGTCAACCACACGGCCAATGACGGGCGCCTCGCCCGCGAGCGGCCGGACTTCTTCGTGAAGGACGAGACCGGCCAGCCCGCCAGTCCCTACGCGGTCGATCCCGACGACCCGACGAAGCGCACAATCTGGGGGGATCTGGCCGAGCTTGACTATCATTCCGAGCAGGCACGCCGCGAGTTGACCCGGATCTGGGACGAATACGTCGCGCGCCTGCAGGGGCTCGGGGTCGCGGGCTTCCGCTGCGACGCCGCCTACAAGGTGCCGCCCGACGTCTGGCGCGGGCTGATCGGCGGGGCGAAGGCGCGCGACCGCGCCTGCCTGTTCGCGGCCGAGACGCTCGGATGCACCTTCGAGGAGGCGAGGGCGACGGCGGGCGCGGGCTTCGACTACCTGTTCAATTCCTTCGCGTGGTGGGACCTGCGGGCACCCTGGGCTCTCGAGCAGTACGAGCGGCTGCGCACCATCGCGCCCTCGATCGCCTTCCCCGAGAACCACGACATGGCCCGGCTCGCCGCCGAGCTGCCGGGCGAGCCGGACGCCGTCGCGAAGGGCCTCCTCAACCGCTATGCGCTGGCCGCCTTCTTCTCCGCCGGCGTGCTGATGCCGATCGGGTACGAGTGGGGCTACCGGCGGGCGCTGCACGTGGTCGACACGAACCCGGGCGACCGCGAGACCGAGAGCGGCCTCGACATCTCAGTCGGAATCGCCGCGATCAATGCCCTGCGGGCGGAGCTGCCCGCCGCCAATGTCGAGGGCGCCCAGGCCCGGATCTCGGCGCCGGATGCGGGGTTCCTGGCCCTGGCGCGCTTCGACACGGGGCATCCGGCCTCGGCGCGCCACGCGATCCTCGTCCTGTTCAACCCCGGCTCGCGCCCGGTCCCGGTCGATGCCGGCGCGCTGATCGCCCGAACCGGCGGTCAGCTCGGCACCTTCGTCGACCGGACGCCGCAGGCCGAACCGATCGCCTTCCATCCGGGCTCCGCCATCGACCTCGTGCCGGGCGAGTTCCGCATCCTCGCCGCCGACCGGGCCGTCGTCACAGAATTGCCGAGCCGCGGCACCCCGCGGGGCGAAGGCCGTGTCGTGATCGAGGCCGTGAGCCCCGAGATCGACGGCGGCCGCTCCCCCGTGAAGCGGATCGTCGGCGAGACCCTGCAGGTCGAGGCGGACATCTTCTCCGATGGGCACGAGATCATCAACGCCGCGATCCTCTCGCGCCCCGTCGGCGAGAGCGCGTGGCGCCGCGACCCGATGGTGTTCATCGACAACGACCGCTGGGGCGGCCATTTCCCCCTGGAGCAGAATGGCCGCTACGAATTCACCATCGAGGCGTGGCGGGACGGCTTCTCGTCCTGGGTCCGCGACACGCTGAAGAAGCGGGATGCCGGCATCGATGTGACGCTGGAGACGATCGAGGGCATCGCCATCGTCGAGGCCGCCGCGAGCCTCGCCACGGGCCGCGACCGGGAGCGCCTCGCCGCCGTTGTCTCGGCGCTCGGCGCCGAGGAGACGGGCTCGGCCGCGCAACTCCGGCTGATCCTGGAGCCCGAGACCACGAAGCTCATCCGCCGCAATGCCGAGCGGGTCAACGCCTCGCGCTACCCCGTGACGATTCCGGTCATCGCGGATCGGCTCGCGGCCCGGTTCTCGGCCTGGTACGAGATCTTCCCCCGCTCGCAATCGGGCGATCCGAACCGCCACGGCACGTTCGACGACGTGATCCGGCGGCTGCCGGAGATCCGTGAGCTCGGCTTCGACGTGCTCTATTTCACGCCAATCCACCCGGTCGGTCGCACCAACCGCAAGGGCAAGAACAACACGCTCAAGGCAGAGCCGGGCGATGTCGGCTCCGTCTACGCGGTGGGCTCGGAGGAGGGCGGCCACGAGGCCGTGCACCCCGATCTCGGTACCTTCGCCGATTTCGAGCGCCTCGTGGCGGCCAGCCACGCTTACGGCATGGAAATCGCCCTCGACTTCGCGATCCAGTGCTCGCCCGACCATCCCTGGATCAGGGACCACCCGGAATGGTTCGAGTGGCGCCCGGACGGGACGCTCAAGTTCGCCGAGAACCCGCCGAAGAAGTACGAGGACATCTCGAACGTCCATTTCTACGGCGGCGCGCTGCCCTCCCTCTGGATCGAGCTTCGCGACATCGTGATGGGATGGGCCGCGCGGGGGGTGCGCATCTTCCGCGTCGACAACCCGCACACCAAGCCGATCCCGTTCTGGGAATGGATGATCGGCGAGGTGAACGGGCGCTATCCCGACGTGATCTTCCTCGCCGAGGCCTTCACCCGGCCGAAGATGATGAAGAAGCTCGCCAAGGCCGGCTACCAGCAGAGTTACACATACTTCACGTGGCGCAACACGAAGCAGGAGCTGACCGACTACGCCCTCGAGCTCGCGGGCGAGATGGGCGAGTATTACCGGCCGAACTTCTTCGCCAACACGCCGGACATCAACCCCTACTACCTCCAGACCAGCGGCCGGCCGGGCTTCATCGTGCGGGCGACGCTGGCCGCAACGCTCTCCTCCGTCTACGGCATCTACAACGGCTTCGAGTTGTGCGAGGCCGCGCCCTATCCGGGCAAGGAGGAATACCTCAACTCCGAGAAGTACGAGCTGAAAGCCTGGGACTACGACCGGCCCGGAAACATCCGCGAGCACATCGTCAAGCTCAACCGCATCCGCCGCGAGAACCCGGCCCTCTGGGACTTCCGGAACGTCGTCTTCACGGGCGCCTTCAACGATCAGATCATCGCCTACGCGAAGATGTCGCCGGAAGGGGACAATTGCATCTTCGTGATGGTCAACCTCGACCCGAAGAACCGCCAGGAATGCACCTATGAGGTGCCGCTCTGGCTGTTCGGGCAGGGCGATCACGGGGCCGTGGCGGTGGAGGACCTGCTGCAGAGCTACCGGTTCGAACTCTACGGCAAGTCGCACCGCATCGCCCTCGATCCCGCCGAGCGGTCCTGCATCGTCTGGCGACTCAGCCTGCCGCGGCGGGTTGCGGACTGAGGGCGTCGGTGTCACGAGATCGCAGCCGCGCGGCGCCCGTCGTCGCGCTGTCGCCAAGATGATGGGGTGGAAACCCCACCGAACGTTCACGGACCGACCGACCCCGTCGTGCGGCAGCCAGCGAACATCCAAAGTTCCGTTTCATGAGGCAGCGACGCGATGATCGATCGCAGCGATCCGCAGTGGTACCGTGACGCCATCATCTACCAGATCCACGTCAAGTCGTTCTTCGACTCGAACAATGACGGGATCGGCGACTTCGAGGGGCTCACCCAGAAGCTCGACTACGTGCGCGATCTCGGCGTCACCGCGATCTGGCTGATGCCGTTCTATCCCTCGCCGCTGCGCGACGACGGCTACGACATCGCGGATTACCGGGACATCAACGCCTCCTACGGCGACATGGACGCGTTCCGGCGCTTCGTGGAGGCGGCGCACGAGCGCGGCCTTCGCGTCATCACGGAGCTCGTGATCAACCACACCTCGGACCAGCATCCCTGGTTCCAGCGTGCCCGCGAGGCGCCTCCCGGCTCGCCGGAGCGCGACTTCTACGTCTGGTCGGACACGGACGAGCCCTACGCCGACACGCGGATCATCTTCCTCGACACGGAAGCCTCGAACTGGACCTGGGACCCGGTCGCCAAGCAGTACTTCTGGCACCGCTTCTACTCGCACCAGCCGGACCTCAACTTCGACAACCCGAAGGTGCTGGACGCCGTCATTGAGGTGATGCGCTACTGGCTCGACATGGGCGTCGACGGGCTTCGCCTCGACGCGATCCCCTACCTGATCGAGCGCGACGGCACGAATTGCGAGAACCTCGCCGAGACGCACACCGTCATCAAGAAGATCCGCGCAGCGCTCGACGCGAGCTATCCGGACCGGATGCTGCTGGCCGAAGCCAACCAATGGCCGGAAGAGACGGCGCAGTATTTCGGCGACGGTGACGAGTGCCACATGGCATTCCACTTCCCGCTGATGCCGCGCATGTACATGGCGATCGCCCGCGAGGACCGGCACCCGATCACCGACATCATGCGCCAGACCCCGGAGATCCCGGAGGGCTGCCAGTGGGCGATCTTCCTGCGCAACCACGACGAGCTGACCCTCGAGATGGTCACGGCGGAAGAGCGCGACTACCTCTGGTCGTTCTACGCCGCCGAGCGCCGCGCCCGCATCAATCTCGGCATCCGTCGCCGCCTCGCGCCGCTGCTCGAGAACGACCGCCGCAAGATCGAGCTGATGAAGTCCCTCGTCCTGTCGATGCCGGGCACGCCCGTGCTCTATTACGGCGACGAGATCGGCATGGGCGACAACATCTATCTCGGCGACCGCGACGGCGTGCGCACGCCGATGCAATGGGGGCCGGACCGGAACGGCGGGTTCTCACGGGCAAACCCGCAGAAGCTGTTCCTTCCTGCGATCCAGGACCCGATCTACGGCTTCGACGCGATCAACGTCGAGGCGCAGACCCAGGCGCAGACAAGCCTGCTCAACTGGACGCGGCGCATGATCGCGATCCGCAACAACAGCGTCGCGCTCGGCCGCGGCACGATGCAGTTCCTCTACCCGTCGAACCGCAAGGTGCTGGCCTGGATCCGCGAGTTCGAGGGCGAGCGGGTGCTGTGCGTGGCAAACCTCTCGCGCGCGCCCCAGGCCGTTCAGCTCGACCTCTCCGAGCTGCGCAGCGCCGTGCCGATCGAGTTGACGGGCGGCACCGAGTTCCCGCCGATCGGCGAGCTGCCCTACCTGCTCACGCTGCCCTCCTACGGCTTCTACTGGTTCACGTTGAGCGCCGCGAATACCGGCGCGGTCGGACCCCAGCCCGAGGCGCCGGAACTGTTCACCCTCGTGCTCACCGGCGGGATCGAGACCCTGATGGCGGGGCGCGAGCGCACGGCCTTCGAGCGCACGGTCGTGCCGCCCTTCCTGGCGAGCCGCCGCTGGTTCGGCGCCAAGGGCTCGCGCATCAAGGCCGTTCAGGTGACGGATACCGCCGCCCTGAAGGACGGTTCGGGTGAGGCCAGGTTCCTGCTGCCGCGGGTCGCGGTGCAACTCGCGAATGGCGAGCGGCAGGAATATTTCGTCCCCGTCGGCGTGGACGAGGGCCGCGAGGACGAGGGATTGATGCCGCACGCGGTCGCCCGCGTCCGCCGCGGTCCCCGCCTCGGCCTCCTCTACGGCGCGGCCGCCTCGCCCGCCTTCGCGATCAGCCTCGTCGAGAGCATGCGCGCCGGCCGCGAGATCCCGACGGAGACGGGCACCCTCGTCTTCACGGCGACCTCCGCCTTCGATCCCGAGATGCCCTTCGAGGAAGGCGAGGTGCGCCGCCTCTCGGCGGAGCAGAGCAACACGTCGATCGCCATCGGCGCCAAGATGATGCTGAAGTTGCTGCGGCGGCTCCAGCCCGGCACGCATCCAGAGATCGAGGTCGGGCGCTTCCTCACCGAGAAGGCGCATTTCGCCAACACGCCCGCCCTGCTCGGCACACTGGAACACGTCGCGGCGGACGGGACCCGCACGGCGCTCGCTCTCCTGCAGCGCTACGTGCTCAACCAGGGTGATGCGTGGACCCTGATGCTCGAGGGATTGCGCCGCGACTTCGACACGGTGGTCCTCGCTCCCGAGAGCGAGGCGCCGACGCCGGACGAGGCCTTCAACGCCCACCTGCGTTGGGCCGACCTCCTCGGCCGCCGCACGGCGGAGATGCACAACGCCTTCGCCCTGGAGACCGACGACCCGGCCTTCGCGGCGGAGCCCTTCACGAGCGAGGATCTCGACGTGCTCGGGCGCGACGCCCGCCATCAGGCGGAGCGGGCCTTCCGCGGGCTGTCCGCGATGGCCGATCGCGGCCTCGATGCCGGCCGGCCCGCGAGCGCGGCTCTGGCTGCCCGCCGGGGCGAGGTCGAGGGGTTGATCGAACGTCTCACGGCCGAGCCGCCGCGAGGCGCCTGGAAGACGCGCATCCACGGCGACTATCACCTGGGCCAAGTGTTGGCATCCGAGGGCGACCTCGTCATCGTGGATTTCGAGGGCGAGCCCTCCCGCCCGGCGGACGAGCGCCGCGCCAAGTCGACGCCCCTGCGGGACGTGGCCGGCATGCTGCGCTCCTTCGCCTACGGCGCGGAGACCGTCACCCGCGAGATCGCGAGCCGCTTCGCCGATTCGGAGGAGCGCGCCCGAAACGCCTCGATCGCGTGGCGCGGCATGATCGATGCAGCCTTCCTGGACGGCTATGAGACCGCCGTGCGCACGAGCCGGGCCGCCGTGACCGATCCGGAGACCCACGCGCGGCTGCTCAAGCTCTGCGTCCTCACCAAGGCGCTCTACGAGGTCGACTACGAGGCGAACAACCGGCCGGACTGGATCGAAATCCCGGCCCGTGGGGTTCTCAACATTCTGGACGAAGCCAAGAGAGGCATGTGAATGACGGGCATCGACGAGACCTTCGCGACCAAGGCCGCTCCAGCATCGGGCGCGGCTCGTGCCACCGAGGTCCCGCCCACCGCCCCGAAATCCGCGACGACGACCGATGAGGCGAAGACGGTCCACAAGGACGCCGTCGCCGCCGTCATGGCGGCGAACCACGGCGACGCCTTCGCCGTGCTCGGTCCTCACCAGATCGGGCCGAAGGCCTGGGAGGTGCGCGCCGTGCTGCCCGAGGCGAAGGGCGCGACGCTCGTCGTCGGCGACGCGCGCATTCCGTTCGAGCGCCGCCATCCCGACGGGTTCTTCGTGGCCAAGGTCCCGAGCGAGGGCCGTCCCCTCTATGAGATCGAGGTCGAGCTCTGGGACGGGCAGAAGCGGCGCCGACACGATCCCTACAGCTTCGGCTCCTCTCTGGAGCAGCACGACGTCAACGCGCTCCGCGAGGTCGGCACCAACGTCGTCTACCGGATTCTCGGCGCGCAGGCCGGAAAGCTCGACGGCATCGACGGGTTCCGCTTCGCGGTCTGGGCTCCGAACGCCAAGCGCGTCAGCGTCGTCGGCGAGTTCAACGACTGGGACGGCCGCCGCCACCCGATGCGCCTGTGGCGCGACGGCGGGATCTGGGAATTGTTCGTCCCGGGCCTGAAGGCCGGCGCGACCTACAAGTACGAGGTGCGCGGACCGGACGGCGCCCTGCTGCCGCTCAAGGCCGATCCCGTCGCCTTCGCGGCCCAGCAGCCGCCGGAGACGGCCTCCGTGCTGCACGGCCTGGGCGAACCGGACTGGCGGGACGCGGCGTGGATGGAGAGCCGCGGCCGGAAGGACCCGCGTCACGCGGCGATCTCGATCTACGAGGTCCATCTCGGCTCGTGGGCCCGGGTGCCAGACGAGGGCAACCGCTACCTGACCTACAAGGAGCTCGCCGCCCGTCTCATCCCCTACGTCAAGGAGATGGGCTTCACCCATATCGAGCTTCTGCCGATCACCGAGCACCCGTTCGACGGGTCGTGGGGCTACCAGCCCGTCTCGCTCTTCGCCCCGACGAGCCGGTTCGGCTCACCGGAGGATTTCGTGCACTTCGTGAACGCGGCGCACGAGGCCGGCATCGGCGTCATGCTCGACTGGGTGCCGGGCCACTTCCCGCTGGACGCGCACGGGCTCGGCCAGTTCGACGGCACGCACCTCTACGAGCACGCCGACCCGCGCCAGGGCTTCCACCAGGATTGGGGCACCTACATCTACAATTTCGGCCGCACGGAGGTCTCGACCTTCCTCGCCGCCAACGCCCGCTTCTGGCTGGAGCATTACCACCTCGACGGTTTGCGCGTGGATGCCGTCGCCTCGATGCTCTACCTCGACTACTCGCGGCGCGCGGGCGAGTGGATCCCGAACCAGTACGGCGGCAACGAGAACCTCGACGCCATCCACTTCCTGCGCAAGACCAACGAGGCGACCTACAGCCACGCGCCAGGCACCCTGACGGTGGCCGAGGAATCCACCTCCTGGCCCGGCGTCTCGCACCCGACCTACACGGGCGGTCTCGGGTTCGGCTTCAAGTGGAACATGGGGTGGATGCACGACACCCTGCAGTTCATCTCGAAAGAGCCGGTCCATCGGCGCTATCACCACCACGACCTCACCTTCGGCCTGCTCTACGCCTTCTCCGAGAACTTCATCCTGCCGCTCTCCCACGACGAGGTGGTGCACGGGAAGGGTTCGATGCTCGGCAAGATGCCGGGTGACCGCTGGCAGAAATTCGCGAACCTCCGGGCCTATTACGGCTTCATGTGGGGACACCCGGGCAAGAAGCTGCTCTTCATGGGCGGCGAGTTCGGCCAGGAGCGGGAGTGGAACCACAACCAGTCGCTCGACTGGCACCTGCTCGACGATCCCCTGCACAGGGGCGTCAAGGACGTGATCCGCGACCTCAACCACCTCTACGTATCGACTCCGGCCCTCTACAGCCGCGACGTCGAGGCAAGCGGCTTCCAGTGGCTGGTGGCAGACGACCAGGACAACAGCGTCATCGCCTGGGCGCGCAAGGGCAAGCAGCCGAACGAGATCGCGATCGTCGTCTCGAACTTCACCCCCGTGCCGCGCGAGGGCTACCGCATCGGCGTGCCAGCGCCCGGCTTCTACCGGGAGGCGTTCAACTCCGACGCCGCGGGATATGGCGGCTCGAACGTCGGCAACATGGGCGGCCTCCACGCCGACGGCAGCGAGAGCCACGGTCAGGCACAGTCCCTCTGCCTGACGCTGCCTCCGCTCGGGACGATGATCTTCGTGCTGGAGGCCTGAACTCGGCGGGGGTTCGGGACCTCGGAGGCGATCCTCGGCCACCCGAGGGCCGACCCGCGCCGGGCTGATGCTCCTCGTCACGACGCCTCAGGGCGCGGGGATGCGGCAGTGCCGGCAGGCGTCGGCCTTCAACTGGTCGAGGAGCGGTCAGCGTTCAGGCCGCGCGCACTTCGGCCAGGAAGCGCGCCACCTCAGTGCCGAGATGCTCGGCTTGGCGCGACAGGCCGGAGGCCGAACCCAGCACCTGCGCCGCCGCCGCTCCGGTCTCGCCGGCCGCATCGGCGACGCCCGCGATATTCCGCGTCACCCCGCCCGTGCCCGAGGCGGCCTGCTCGACGCTGCGCACGATCTCCCGGGTCGCCGCACCCTGCTCCTCGACCGCCGAGGCGATCGTCGTCGCCACCGTGCTTATCTCCTCGATTCGGGCGCCGATGCCGCCGATTGCGGCCACGGCCTGACGGGTCGCGTCTTGGATACCGCCGATCTGACGCGAGATCTCGTCGGTGGCCCGCGCCGTCTGGCTCGCGAGTTCCTTGACCTCGGCGGCGACGACGGCGAAGCCGCGGCCCGCCTCACCGGCCCGCGCCGCCTCGATCGTCGCGTTGAGCGCCAGAAGGTTGGTCTGCCCGGCGATGGCCGAGATCATCGCCACCACGTCGCCGACCTGCGTGGCCGAGTTGCTGAGATCGCCGATCAGAGCCGCGGTGCGGCCCGCCTCCGACACGGCCGCTCTCGCGAGAGTGGCCGATCCCTCCACCAGTCGCGCGATCTCATCGACGGAGGCGCCGAGCTCTTCGGCCGCCGAGGCCACGCTCTCCACGTGGGCGGATGCCGCCGAGGCTGCCGAAGCGACGTCAGCGGACCGGCCGGTCGTCTCGGCGGCCGTCTCGCTCATGCTCCGGGCCGTCGATTGGAGTTCGTCGGCGGAGGCCGCGAGCCGCCCGACGATCGTGCCGATCGTCGCCTCGAAGGCGTCCGCCATCGCGGCGGTGCCGGCACGCCGCGCACGCGCCTGCTCGACCCCCTCGCGCAGGCGCCGCTCCTCCTCGGCTCGGATCAATCCCTGCTGGAGCGCTTCCAGGCGCCGGGCCATGTCGCCGACCTCGTCGGAGCGCTCACGCCCCGGAACCGCGTGCTGGTAATCGCCCTCTGCGACCGTGGCCATCGCCGCTCCCACGGCCGCGTAGCCGCCCACAAGGGCCCGGTAGGCGAAGAAGCCCAGCGCCAACACGGACGCGATCGTGAAGGCGAGTGCCCCGAGCACCACCCGGGACCACAAGGCCGCATCCGCCTCGTAGCGCGAGACGGTCTCCGTCGTACGGACCTGGAGGAGCACGTAGAACTCGTCCAACGGCCGCATGATCGCGGCCTTGAAGCGATGGTACTCTCCCGAATGAACGAGAGCCGCCGCGCGCGTCCGTGCCGCCTCGCGGTCCAACTGCGCGAGGGGAGCGCCCTGGGCATCCTTGCCCTCGACGAGGTTCATGGCCTCGACCTCAAGTCTGACGAGGCCGTCCGAGTTGCGCACGGCCTCCGCCAGCTTGCTCGTCTCCTCGGCGGTGAAGCCCAGCCGGTCCATCAGGGTGCCGATGGCGACCGCCTCGCCGTCCGGGCGTGGCCTCGCCTCGCCGCCGGCCACGAGGTCCCAGTAGATGCGGTGATAATCCGTGGGCCGCGGGCGCCGCCCCGCGCGGATGGCCAGCACATCCTCATAATGCTGCTTCCAGACGGGATCGCCCGTGACCACGTAGGTCCGGCCGAGGCGCGTCAGGTCGTCGGAACTCTGGCGGATCTCGTCGGCGAGAAGGAGCGATTGGAGCCGGGTCTCGTGAGCCCGCACCACGCGCGCCACGGCCGCCTCATTCTGGTAGATAGCTCCCGCCAGAGTTGCGCCCGCGATTATACTGACAACGCACAGTGCAGAAAATGATCTGACCAGCTTACCCACGGCATTACCCCCAAGATTGTGAGGAATAAGACAATATACCCGTCAACAAACGCTTATGATACGGGGCCGGCGGAGAGACCGCCGGATGGCCCCTCGGATTGGTCCGCCTTCTTCCGTACTGGAGGGACGATGGCCGGGCCGCTCCCAGGCTCTCCCGAGCCGATGCGCCTGCTCCCTGCGAACCGTGAGCCTCGTCGCTCCGGAGTATCCCCAGACGTCGCGGAGGAGGGTGAGGAGTTCCGCCGCGAGCGCCGCGTCGGCGATCTCGTCGAAGCCGTAGGTCCGCCAATCGTTCAGGGCTCGTCCCGGCGGCGCGAAGCCCGCTGCGCAGGCGTTCCACCCTATCGGGCGTCAGGAGCCTTGTTGCCGTCCCAGAATGTGTCGTGGCCGACCCGCTTCTCTCGGACGATCGCCGTGACGTTTTGCGGGGCCTCGTCGATCAGGGCGTCCGCCTCGGCGCAGAGGGCAGAGGTCTCTTGCGAGCGCCGCGAGAAGTCGAGCACCGGCCGGAGGATGGGAAACCGCATGACGGGAATGTCGCGCTCCGCCTGGGCGGGAACCGCGGCAAGGCCGGGAGCGGACGCGCAACTGCTCGCTCCGGCGCCGAGAACCGGCGACGCGGGAGCGGACAAGAAACGTTCGGGTGAACGAAGGAGCGAATTCCTCAGGGCGATCGGAGGATCGCGGATCGCGATCTAGGCCGCGCGCCAGCGCACGGCCGCGTTGTTGCCGAAGGCCCGCGTGTAGAGCGACGTGTAGCTCGTGGCGGCCTCGTCCCAGCCGAAGGTCTTCGCCATCGCGTTGCGCCGCATCGCGTTCAGGCGCTTCTTCTCGCCGAAGGTGTCGAGGGCCCGGCGGACGGCGCCGAGGAAGCCCTTCGGCGACGAATCGGCGAAGGTGAAGCCCGTCACCCCGTCCTCGACCGTGTCGGCGAGGCCACCCGTGCGGCGCACGATCGGCAGAGACCCGAAGCGCTGAGCGTACATCTGCGCGAGGCCGCAGGGCTCGAAGCGGGAAGGCATGAGCAGGAAGTCGCTGCCCGCGAACATGCGGCGCGCATCGGTCTCGGCGAAGCCGACATGGACGCCGACCGAATCCGGATGGAGCCGGGCCAGACCGCGCAGGGCCTCCTCGAACCGGCTCTCGCCCTGGCCGATCACGACGAGCTGCCCGCCCTCGGCCACGATGGTCTCGGCGGCCTGGATCGAGAGGTCGATGCCCTTCTGGTGCACGAGGCGCGAGACGATGGCGAAGAGCGGGCCACGTGAGACGGCGAGGCCGAACTGGTGCCGCACCGATTCGGCGTTGGCGCGCTTGCCCTTCCAATCGTCGGCCTCGAAGCGCGTGACGAGGTGCGGGTCCGTGCGCGGGTCCCAGGTCTCGTCGATGCCGTTGAGGATGCCGGTGAGCCGGCCCTGGCCGGCGCGGGTCCGCAGGAGCCCGTCGAGGCCGCAACCCGATTCCGGGGTCATGATCTCACGGGCGTAGGTCTCGCTCACGGTGGTGACGTGCGACGCGTAGTAGATGCCGGCCTTGAGGAAGGAGAGCTGCCCGTAGAACTCGACGCCGTCGATCTGGAAGGCGTGCTCGGGCACGCCGAGGCGGGCGAGGTTGTCCCGCGGGAAGAGGCCCTGATAGGCGAGGTTGTGAATCGTCAGGACGCTCGGCACCCGCAGCTGGCGCCAGGCGAGATAGGCCGGGGCGAGCGCCGCCTGCCAGTCGTTGAGGTGGAGAAGGTCCGCCGCCCAGGCGGGGTCGGCGCCGAGCGCAATCTCGGCCGCCGCGAGGCTGAGTCGGGCGAAGCGCAGATCGTTGTCGGGGAAGTCGCCGGCCCCATTCCCGTAGGGCGTGCCGTCGCGGTCGTAGAGGTCAGGGCTGAGCAGTACGTAGATACGCAGCCCGTCGCCCGTCTCGACGAGGCCGAGGTCGCAGGGCGGCACGGCGGCCTGGGCCTCGAGGCGCGCCACGACCGGGATCTCGGTGAAGGCGTCGACCACCTGCCGGTAGCCAGGGATGAGCACCCGGACATCGAAATTGTTTCGCAGCGCCCGGGGCAGGGCGCCCGCGACCTCGCCGAGTCCACCGGTCTTCACGAAATCCGCCATCTCGGGGGTCGCGTAGAGGATGCGGGGCTGAAGGGAAGTCCGGAGGTCGGGGAGGGAGGCGCGGAAGTCGGCAGGCGGAACGGGCGCTCCGAACCTCGGAGCGTCCGCGAAACCGGCATAGGCCATCAAAGCGTCCCCACGGCGAGCGATTAGCTCGTGACGGGCGCCCCTGCCCGCGACCGACGTCGTCATCGTCAACGTTCCTGTGCCGCACTCGTTCCGCTGCAATGCACAAGTCAGGCCACGATGTCGGTTAACGCTTCCTTGCTGCGAGGGCAACCGGCATCGCATTGCAGCAAGAAGGACGCCTGCTCTCAGGACAGCAGCAGGAGGACACCCTCAGAGGGCTCCAGAACCAGATCGCCGCGGAGCCGCGTGCCGGCCTGCCCGGCCCGGCTCGACAGGAGCACCGTCCAGCCCGTGCCCTCAGGCAGCGGCAGGCGGTGGGCGGCTTCGCCGAAGTTCAGGATCACGCGGATCGTCGTGCCGTCCTCGAAACGCTCGTAGGCGAAGACCTCGTCGACGCCGAGGGGCACCGTCCGATAGCTGCCCACCGAGAGGGAGGCGTGCTCGCGGCGCAGGCCGAGGAGCCGGCGGTAGAGGGTCAGGATCGAGTCGGCGGCGTCGCGCATCTCCTCGACGTTGCGGGAGACCGCGTCCGCCGAGAGCGGCAGCCACGGTTCCACGGTTGAGAAGCCCGCATACGGCCCGTCGTCCCACTGCATCGGCGTGCGCTCGGGGTCGCGTCCATGCCCGGGCTCGTTGCGCTCCCAGGGGTCCTGCACCCGGTCCGGCGGGATCGAGACGTGGTCGAGGCCGATCTCGTCGCCGTAATAGAGCGTCGGCGTGCCCCGTAGCGTCAGCAGGAGGATCGCCGCGATGCGAGCCTGCGGCAGGCCGATCCGCGCGGCGATGCGGGGTTGGTCGTGGTTGCCGAGCACCCAGTTGGGCCAGCCGCCCGGGGGGAGTGCCGCCTCGTAATTCTCGACGAGGTCGGCGACCGCGTCGGCGCGCCAGGGCGTCTGGATCAGCTGGAAGTTGAAGGGCAGATCCGCGCAGTCGAGGTCGGGGCCGTAATAGGCCACGAGCCGCTCCATCGGCAGGTAGATCTCGCCGATCAGCACCCGGTCGCCGTAGGGCGCGAGGACGCGCCGCATCTCGGCGATGACGTCGAAAACCTCCGGCCTGTCGGCGGAGTAGACCTGCGCGAAGCGGTTGATCTCGGGCTGGTGGGGCAGGAAATCCGGGTTCTCCGGATTGTCGCGGAACCCCTCGTCCTTGATCAGGTGCCAGATCACGTCGACGCGGAAGCCGTCGACGCCGCGCTCCAGCCAGAAACGCAGCACGTCGTGCATCGCCGCCCGCACGGCGGGGTTGCGCCAGTTCAGGTCCGGCTGCTCGCGCAGGAAGGCGTGATAATAGTACTGGCCGGTCGCCTCGTCCAAGGTCCAGGCCGGGCCGCCGAAATTGCTGAGCCAGTTGTTGGGCGGCCCGCCATCCGGGGCCGGGTCGCGCCAGATGTACCAGTCGCGCCGGGCATTGTTGCGGGACGCGCGGGCCTCGGTGAACCAGGGATGGGCGATCGAGCTGTGGTTCGGGACGAAGTCGAGGATCACCTTGAGGCGGCGCCGATGGGCCTCCGCGACGAGCTCGTCGAAATCGTCGAGCGTCCCGAAAATTGGATCGATGCCGCAATAATCGGCGACGTCGTAGCCGAAATCAGCCATCGGCGAGGGGTAGATCGGCGAGATCCAGACCGCGTCGACGCCGAGCCAGGCGATGTAGTCGAGCCGGCGCGTGATGCCCCGCAGATCGCCGATCCCGTCGCCGTTCGAGTCCTGGAACGAGCGCGGATAGACTTGATAGACGGTGCCGCTCCTCCACCAGACCGTTGGGCTGCAGACGGTGCCGCTCATGCGTCGTCTCTCCAGTAGGAAGCAGGCCCGGCGGAGGTTGCCTCATTCAGCTTCTCTTCAAGACCGGCGCGCCAAATTGATGACGGGTTTTGCAGGCAGGCTCCGATCTGTGTCCACGCGGTCACAGGCGCGGGGCGGACCGCTCGTCGCCGCGGGCGGACGCCGCTTCGGCACTCGACAGGGCGGCCGCGCGAACTCACGATGTCTGGTTTCACATCCCGGGTCGACCGCCGCCGGAAGAAGCGGGCGGGGCCTGGACTGGATGCTCGAAGAGCAGCCGCGAATTGGGGGTTTCCCGTGTTGAACGACCTTCTGACCGCTACCGACAAGGCCGAGGACAAGAGCCCCGCCGCGTCCCGCCCGCCGGAAGCGAACGCGGTCCCGGCCTGGAGCGCCCCCGTTCGCGCCACCTCCGGCGACGCCGTGGCCGACCTGCGCGAGGCGATCCTCGCCAAGCTCGCCTACGGGATCGGCAAGAGCCCGACGACCGCCCGCGAGCGCGACTGGTTCGCCGCGACCGCCCTGGCGCTGCGCGACCGGATCGTCGATGCCTGCATGGGCGCGGGCCAGGCGGTACCGAACAAGCGCGTCTATTATCTCTCCCTCGAATTCCTGATCGGACGCCTGCTGTCCGACGCCATGAACAATCTCGGCCTCGTCGAGACGACGCGCGCGGCGCTGGCCGATCTCGGCATCGATCTCGGCACCGTCGAGGGCGCGGAGCCGGACGCGGCGCTGGGCAATGGCGGCCTGGGGCGCCTCGCCGCCTGCTTCATGGAGAGCATGGCGAGCATCGGCATCCCGGCGATCGGCTATGGCATCCGCTACGACCACGGCCTGTTCCGGCAATCGCTGGAGGACGGCTGGCAGCGCGAGGCGCCGGAGACCTGGCTCGCCGAAGGCAATCCCTGGGAGTTCGTGCGTCCGGAGGCGACCTACACGGTGGGCTTCGGCGGGCACGTCACCATGTCGGCGGTGTCCGAGGGCGTGATCCGCCGGCAGTGGCACCCGGCCGAGACGGTTCGGGCCGTCGCCCACGACGTTCCGGTCGTCGGCTGGCGCGGAGCGCACGTGAACACCCTGCGCCTCTGGAAGGCGGAGGCCGAGGCGCCGGTCGATCTCGCCCAGTTCAACGGCGGCGACCATGTCGGCGCGGTCTCGAGCCGTTCCCGGGCCGAGGCGATCTCGCGGGTGCTCTATCCGAGCGATTCCTCGATGGCCGGCCAGGAGCTGCGCCTGCGCCAGGAATATTTCTTCACCTCCGCATCCCTGCAGGACCTGATCCGCCGCCACGTGGCGGAGCGCGGCGATGTGCGCAGCCTGCACGATCACGCCGCGATCCAGCTCAACGACACCCATCCCGCCATCGCCGTTCCGGAGCTGATGCGCCTCCTCCTGGAGGATCACCACCTGTCCTGGGAGGATGCGTGGCACGTCACCTCGAACACGCTGCACTACACGAACCACACCCTCCTGCCCGAGGCGCTCGAGACCTGGCCGGTCGAGCTGATGGAGCGGCTGCTGCCGCGCCACATGCAGATCATCTACCTGATCAACTGGATGCACCTCGAGGAGCAGGGCAAGCACGGGCGGCACGATGCGGCCCATCTCGCCTCCGTCTCGCTGATCGACGAGAGCCACGGCCGGCGCGTGCGCATGGGGCATCTCGCCTTCCACGGCGCGCGGCGCGTCAACGGCGTCTCGGCCCTGCACACGGAGCTGATGCGCTCCACGGTGTTCCGGGACCTGCACGCCCTCGAGCCCGAGAAGATCGTCAACAAGACGAACGGCATCACCTTCCGGCGCTGGTTCCACAACGCCAATCCGGGACTGACGCGCCTCGCCGTCGAGGCGGTCGGCCCGCGCGTCCTCGACGATCCGGAGGCCCTGCGCGACCTCGAGCGCTTCGCCAGCGACGCGGGCTTCGTCAGGCGCTACGCGGCGGTGCGCCGGGGCCGCAAGGAGGCCCTCGCGCAGATCGTTTCCGACCGCACCGGGATCGACATCGATCCGTCGGCGCTCTTCGACGTGCAGGTGAAGCGCATCCACGAGTACAAGCGCCAGCTCCTCAACGTCATCGAGACGGTGGCGCTGTACCAGGCGATCAAGGCTGAGCCGCACCGGGACTGGACGCCGCGCGTCAAGATCTTCGGTGGCAAGGCGGCCCCGAGCTACACCCAGGCGAAGCTCATCATCAAGCTCGCCTGCGACGTGGCGAAAGCGGTCAACGACGATCCCGAGGTGGCCGACCGCCTCAAGGTCGTGTTCATGCCGAACTACTCGGTGAGTCTCGCCGAGGCGATCATCCCGGCCGCCGACCTCTCCGAGCAGATCTCGACCGCCGGCATGGAGGCGTCGGGCACCGGCAACATGAAGTTCGCGCTGAACGGCGCGCTGACGGTCGGCACGCTCGACGGCGCCAACATCGAGATCCGTCAGCATGTCGGCCCGGAGAACATCTTCATCTTCGGCCTCGACGCGGCCGGAGTGCAGACCCGGATGGCGGTGCCGAACTACGCCCGCGACGCGATCTGGGCCTCGCCGCGCCTCGCGGCCGCCCTCGACATGATCGCCTCCGGCCGGTTCTCGCCCGAGGAGCCGAACCGCTTCCGGCCTCTCGTCGACGATCTGCGCCACCGCGACCAGTACCTGCTCACCGTCGATTTCGACGATTACTGGCGCGCCCAGCGCGAGATCGACGCGGCCTGGGCCGACCCGGCCGGATGGTGGCGCAGGGCGATCCTCAACACCGCCCGGATGGGCTGGTTCTCCTCCGACCGCTCCATGCGGGAATACGCCGACGAGATCTGGCGGGTCCGGCTCGGCTGAGGCCGCGCGGGGGCGGGGCGACACGCTCGCGTCCCCGCGAACCGTTCCGCTCGGGCGCCGGCGCTTCCACCTGATCGCTCGGCGGCCAGGCTTTTCAGTGCAGGGTCTTCCCCTCGGCTCCGGAACTCTCGCGCGCGCCGATCTTCCGGCCGATCAGCCAGAGGGCCGTTCGGATCAGGGAATCCACGGCAGGGTCGCCGTAGGCGGCGCTGTGCTCGCACGCATAGGCCAAGCCGTCGATGACGCCCTCGACCGGATCGTGCGGTTCGGAGATGAGCAGGCTCTTCAGGGAAGTCCGGCCGGCCTCGCCGCGGGCCTCGGCGCGCGCCGCGATGGCGCGCGAGGTCTGCACGGTGGCGCGCAGCTTCTCCGTGAGGTCGTGCAGATCCCTCACGAGATCACGGGTCCGTCTGGCTTCGGAGAGGTCGAACGGCACGGAGGGCTCCCGCCACGCGGCCCGAAAGGTGCCCCGCCTTGGCCTTAGGGTCAATCGCGCGAGAGGCCTCGGCCAGCCCTCATGCCCCGGGGACGAGGAGCGGATAGCAGCGCGCTCCGGCGGCAGCCGCGAGGACCTCGACGGCGCCGACCGTCGAGCCCGATCCGGCCACATGCACCACGTCGGTGGTCCGCAGGGGCGGCACGTGCGCGGTGAGGGGTCCCGGACGCACATCCGGCGGTCGCTGGCGGCTCCGGTCGGCCACGAGGGTAATCCGTCCGATGCCGGTTGCGCGCAGCCAGTCGATGGACGGGCGCATGTAGAGGTCGAGCGGGTCGCGGGCGCCGATGACGAGCGCCATGTCGCGGGCGGGCTCGATGTAGCGCGCGGCCCGCGCCACGGCCCAGACGGGTGCGAAGCCCGCCCCGTCCGAGACGAGGATCAGACGCCCGCCACCCGGCCGGTACTGAGCGCGCCCGACAGGGCCCCGCACCTTGGCGGCGGCGCCGACCGCGATGGAGGCGGCCGGTCCCGGTGCGGCGGGATCGTGCGGAAGGTGGAAGACGAGTTCGTTCAGCTCCGCGGAACCGTCCACGCGCAGGGTCGGGGAGAGGGTCAGCGGCTCAAGCCCATCGAGCGCGAGGACGACCTGATGGCCGGGCTCGAGCGGCAGGCGCCGGGTCACCGTGACCACCACCTCGATCACGCGGGGCGAGAGCGCGCGCATCTCCGTGACCGTGCCCGTGCGCTTGACCGGCGCAGTGGCCGGCACGGCCGGCAACGTGATCGTGGGCTGCGGCCGGGGCAGCGGCAGCTTCGTCATGTCGGGCCGGTGACCGCGTCCGGGCATCCGTCGCGCTGCCGGCGCGGCGTGGCCGGGCGCTGCGGCCCCGTGCATCCCTTGCGGGGACGCGATCATACCCTCGGCGAGCGCGGCCTCCAGAGGCGTATCGCCGGTGGAGACACGCACGGACTTGCCGTTGACGACGAGTGAGCAGCGGGCGCTCATGGTCGTCTCCTGGTTCTTGTCGATGATCGGTGCGGGTCAGCGCTGCGCGTTCAGGATGCCGTCGACGAGCGTCGCCCAGCGGTCGCGGACGGCGCGTGCCTCCTCGCCGACCGGCTCGGGGCCGGTGACGCTCCGCACCGTCGCCCGAAGCTTCGCCGTCTCGCGGCGTTCGGCATCGAGGACCGCCTTCATCACGGTCATCTCGGCCCGCAGGCGAACGAGATCGCCGGGCTCGTCGGAATCCTCGTCCATCGGCGTCGCCGCCGGCGAGGATACCGGGACCGGCACGTGCCGCGCGACGTCGAAGCGGATCGGCCGCGCGATCAGCCGCCGCACGAGGTCGGACCCGCCGCCATCACGTACCCGCCGCGCCACATCGGCCATCACGCGTCTCCCACAGGGCCGGACTCCGCAGACGGACGCCGCGACCGAACCGAGATCCAGTCTTCGACCATCATGGTTAAGGGAGGTTTAAATGCATCGCTCAAGATGCCAGTCACCGCGGCCTGAAGGTTCCGCGAGCCGGCAAAAATAAATCTCGCGCCGCGCCTCCCGCCGTTCCCGCAATCGCGTTGACGCGCCCGGTTGCCCGCCGCATCCTGACCCGGCAGCGCGGCGGTGCTTCGGCAGCGGCCGGGAGGCCGCGACGCGGCGCTGTGCAAACCCCTTTCGCACGACATGGAACGAGCCGCGGCTCGCTCAGGCGCCTGTCTGGGAGCGATCGATGTTGACTGGCCGAAAGGTCCTCATCGTCGAGGACGAGATCCTGATCGCGATGGAACTGATGGACATCGTCGAGGACGTGAACGGGTGCGTGGTCGGCCCCGCGCGCACGAACCGCGACGCGATCCGCCTGATCGAGGCGGAGCGCCTCGATGCCGCCATCCTCGATCTCAACCTCGCCGACGGAGAGGCGACGCCCGCGGCCCACCGGCTCATCGCGGCGCGCATACCGGTGCTCATCTGCACGGCCGGCATCCTGCCGCGCGAGATGCGCCTCGCGTGGCCGGACCTGCCGATCCAGCGCAAGCCGGTCGAGGCCCGCCGACTGGTTGCGGCCCTGGCCTCGCTCTGCGCGCGCGCGCCGGCCTGAATATCAGGCGGCTTCCGGCGCCGCGCCGACGAGTTGGCGGGCCTGATGCATCGTCATCGGCTCGCCGAACGCGTAACCCTGCGCGTACTCGCAGCCGAGTTCGGCCAGCGCCTGCGCGTCGGCCTCCGACTCGGCGCCCTCGGCGATGATGGCGAGGCCGAGCTCGGTCGCCATCTTCACGATCGAGCGCAGGATCACGCTCTTGCCCGAGGCCATCTGGCGGACGAACGACTGATCGATCTTGATCGTGTCGAAGGGGAAGCGCTGCAGGTAGGACAGCGCCGAGTAACCGGTGCCGAAATCGTCGAGCGACAGCCCGGCGCCGAGGTCGTGGATCCGCGCCAGCATCTGGGCGGCATATTCGGGGTTCTCCATCACGAGGCTCTCGGTGAGCTCGAGCTTGAGCGAGCCCGGCAGCACGCCTGAGCGGGCGAGCACGGTCTTCACATCGTGCAGGAGATCGTGCCGGAGAAGCTGGCGCGAGGAGACGTTGACGCTCGCGAAGATCGGCGGCTCGACATCGAGCGAGCGTTGCCAGGCAGCGAGTTCGAGTGCCGTTCGCTCCAGCGCGAACACGCCGAGATTGACGATGAAGCCGCTCTCCTCGGCGATCGGGATGAAGGTCGAGGGCGGGATCCGGCCGAGTTTCGGGTGGTCCCAGCGCAGCAGCGCCTCGAATCCGGCCACCGTGCGATCCTCGAGCCGCACGATCGGCTGGAACAGGACCTTGATCTCGTTGCGCTCGATCGCCCGGCGCAGGTCGCTCTCCAGCATCAGCCGGTCCGAGCGCTCGTTGCGCATATGGGCGCGGAAGACTTCGAGGCGGTCGCCGCCGCCGCGCTTGGCCTGGACCATCGCGATCTCGGCGTTCTTGAAGACCTCCTCGCGCTTCTGCGCCGCCCCGGTCTCGTGCAGCGCGATGCCGACCGAGACGGTGAGGAAGATCTCGCGGTCCGCGTAGGTGATCGGCGTGGCGATCGTCCGCCGGATCATCTCGGCGAAGGCGAGGATCCGGTCGGGATCACGCTCCGAGACCAGGATCACGGCGAACTCGTCGCCTGCGACCCGGGCGAGGGTGTCCTGCGGGCGCAGCAGGCGGCCGAGGCGGCGGGAGAGCGTGAGCAGGATCGAATCGCCGGCCGAGAGACCGATCGCGTCGTTGATGGCCTTGAACCGGTCGATGTCGAGCACGATCACGGTGGGCTTCAGGCGTGGGTCCTGGCTCGCGAAGGCGAGCGCCGCGTCGAGGCGGTCACCAAACAGCTCGCGGTTCGGCAGGCCCGTGAGGCTGTCGTGGACCGCGTCGTGCAGGAGCCGTTCCTCGGCGGTCTTGAGCTCGGTCACGTCGGCGATGGTGCCGACGATGCGGATGACCTCGCCGTCCGAGCCGATCACGGGCCGGGCCTTCAGCCGGTACCAGTAATAGGCACCCGAGGCCGCGCGCAGGCGGAAATCGTGGACGATGCGGCCGCGCCGCTCCTCGATCACCGTGTCGAGGGCCGCGGAGTAGCGCTCGACGTCGAAGGGGTGGAGGAGGTTCAGCCAGTTGGCGGCCGGACCCTCGAGGGCGCCCCGCTTGAGGCCGAGCTGGCCCTCGATCTCCTGGCCGGCGAAGACGCGGTCGCCCGGCACGTCCCAGTCGAACACCACGTCCCCGGCGCCTGTCAGCGCGAGCGCCCGCCGCTCGGTGTCGGAGACGAGGGCGTGGGTGAGGCCGCCACCCGCGAAGGCGTGCTGCATCACCGTGAAGCCGATCAGCATGACGACGAGGACGAGGCCGCCGATCAGCGCCGGCTGCACGAGGTCCGATCCGATCTGCCCCGTGATGGCGAAGCCCGCCGCCACCACCCAGACGAGAAGGAGCGCCCAGGTCGGGACCAGGAGGATCGCCCGGTCGTAGCCGTTATGCGCGGCGAGATAGACGATGAGCAGCAGGCCGACGCCGGCGACCGCTGCCATCGAGATGCGGGCGACGCCCGCCGCCACCGGCGGATCGAACACCGCGAGCCCGACGAGCCCGGCGAGGAAGGCGAGCCAGAAGAAGGCGACGTGGCTGTAGCGCACGTGCCAGCGGGCGAGGTTCAGGTAGGCGAACAGGAAGACGAGGAGCGTGGCGCCGAGGATCGCCTCGGCGGAGGCCCGGTAGACCCGCTCGGCCACCTCGGTGACGGGGAAGACCCGCTGCAGGAAGCCGAAATCGATGCAGGCATAGGCGAGCACGGCCCAGGCGAGCGCGGCCGCGGCGGGGAAGATGATCGCGCCCTTCACCACGAAGATGATCGTCAGGAACAGGGCGAGGAGCCCCGCAATGCCGATGATGATGCCCTTGTAGAGCGTCAGGCCCGTCGACTTCTTGCGGTAGGCTTCTTGGTCCCAGAGGTAGACCTGCGGGATGTTCGGCCCTCTCAGCTCCGCCACGAAGGTGACGGTCGTGCCGGGATCGAGGGTAATGACGAACTGGTCGGCTTCCGGGTTCTCGTCCCGCTCCGGCCGGATGCCCTGGCTCGCGGTGATGGCGGCGATGCGCGAGCCGCCGAGATCGGGCCAGACCACGCCCGAGCCGACGAGGCGGAAATGCGGGGCGACGAGGAGCCGGTCGATCTGCTCGTCGGTGTCATTGGTGAGGGCGAACACCATCCAGTCGGGCCGCGCGCCCGCATCGCGCGCCTTCACCACGATGCGGCGAACGATCCCGTCCTTGCCCGGCGCCGTCGAGATCTGGATCAGGTCGCCGTCCGAGCGGTAGCGCTCGATCATCGGCGTCAGGTCGATCACGGGGGAGTCGAGGGTGACGCGGACCGCCTCGACCGCGCGCGCCGGAGCGCTGAGGAGCAGCGATCCGACGAGAGCCGTGACGAGGGCGGCGAGGACGGTGGCGAGGATGCGCAACGGGCGTGAATTCCGGCCGGGCGGCGGCAACGATACGGCTCAGGTTCCGGGCAGTGGTAAAGGCCGCCCCCGCCAGCGGCAAGGCGAGCAGCCCGGGCCGGGAGAGGGCGCCCACCGCTTCCTGCCGCGACACCGGGGGAGTCGATCGCGCGCTTTTGCGGCCAAAACAAGTTGGGGACGGGAGGCGGATTCCGCTTCCCAGCCGGGGCTCAGGCCGCCTTCAGCTGCGCGGCGACCCGATCGAGACTCGGCAGCTTCGCGATCGGGCCGATCGCGGCAAGGGTCGGCGCGCCCCCGAGGAGCGCGCGACCGGCTGCCCGCACGTGGTCGACCGTGACCGCATCAACCTTGGCGATCACCTCGTCGGAGGGGATCACCCGGCCCCAGGCCAGAAGCTGGCGGGCGTTGCGCTCGATGCGCCCGCCCGGAGTTTCCAGCGCCGTGAGCAGGGCGACCTTGAGCTGCGCCTTGGCCCGGGCGAGTTCAGCCGAATCGAGGTCGCGCGTTGCCCGCACGGTGGCGTCCAGCGTCACCTCGACGAGTTGCGGCAGGTCGCGGGCCGAGGTGCCCGCGCCGATGCCGAACAGGCCGCAATCGGAGAAGGGCCAATGGAAGGCCTGGATCTCGTAGGCGAGACCCCGGGTCTCGCGGACCTCGTGCCAGAGCCGCGAGGTCAGGCCGCCGCCCAGCACCTGCGCGAAGATGTGGAGGGCGTAGTAATCGTCGTGGCGGAAGGAAAGGCCGGGCAGGCCGAGGACGAGGTTCGCCTGCTCCAGGCGGCGCTGCAGGCGCCGCTCGCCGCCGCCATACACGCCCGGCGCCGCCTCGGGCGCGGTCGCGCCCCCGAGGCCGCCGAAATGCCGCTCGGCCGCCGCGACGATCTCGTCGTGCTCGACGGCGCCCGCCGCGGCCAGCACCATCCGGTCCGGCGTGTACTCGCGGGCGAGATATCTCTCGATGGCACCGCCGTCGAAGCTCGCGATCGTCTCGGGGCGACCCAGGATCGGGCGGCCGATCGGCTGGTCGGGGAAGGCCGCCTCGGTGAAGGCGTCGTAGACGACGTCGTCCGGCGTATCCTCGACGGCGGCGTATTCCTGCAGGATCACGCCCTTCTCGCGGGCGAGCTCGTCCGCGTCGAAGACCGAGTTCGTGAGGATGTCGCCGATCACGTCGAGGGCGACGCCGGCATCCTCGCCGAGGACGCGGGCGGTGTAGCTCGTGCTCTCCGCGCTGGTGGCCGCGTTGATCTCGCCGCCGACATTCTCGATATCCTCGGCGATGACCCGGGCCGAGCGGCTGCGCGTGCCCTTGAACGCCATGTGCTCGAGGAGGTGGCTCAGCCCGTGCTCGTCGGCCCGCTCATGGCGGGAGCCCGCGCCGACCCAGACCCCGAGCGTCGCGGTGGCGACGCCGGGCATCGCTTCCGTGGTCACGGTCAGGCCGTTGGCGAGGCGGCTCACCTTCAGGCCGGGGGAGGCTCCGTGCGTCGCGAAGTGCCGGTTCATCGCTCAGGCCCCCTTCGTGATGCGGGCGCGCTCGCGGATGAAGGCCTCGACCGACGCTTGGTCATTGGCGACCCGCGACAGGCGTTCCGGACGATCCATGAGGTCGGCGAGGTGGGGCGGCAAGGCGGGCCGGCCGGCGCCGGTCGCCCTGACGACGGCGTCGGGGAATTTCGCCGCGTGGGCGGTCGCCAGCGCCACGACCGGGGTCGCGGGGTCCTTCTCCAGAAGGCGGCGGCCGGCGCGCACGCCGATGGCGCTGTGCGGATCGAGCACGATTCCGGTCGCCGCGTAGGTCTTGGCGATCTCGTCGGCAACGTCGGGCTCGGGCACGGCAACGGCGTCGAACTCGGAGCGCACGGTGGCGAGCACCGCCTCGTCCAAGGTGAAGCCGCCCGATTGCTTGAGGCCGGCCATCAGTCGGCTCAGGGTCGAGGCGTCGCGGCCGAGGGCCTCGAACAGCAGGCGCTCGAAGTTCGAGGAGATCTGGATGTCCATCGAGGGCGAGGTGGTCGGCTCGACGCCGCGGACCTCGTAGGCGCCATGCTCCAGCGTGCGGGCCAGGATGTCGTTGGCGTTGGTGCCGATCATCAGGCGCCCGACCGGCAGGCCCATGCGCTTGGCGACCCAGCCGGCGAGGATGTCGCCGAAATTACCGGTCGGCACCGCGAAGGAGACGGGCCGGTGCGGCGAGCCGAGCGCCACCGCGCTCGTGAAGTAGTAGACGGCCTGCGCCGCGACCCGGGCCCAGTTGATCGAGTTGACGCCGGACAGCCGCACGGCGTCGGCGAAATCGGCATGCTGGAACATGCCCTTCACGATGTTCTGGCAATCGTCGAAGGTGCCGTCGATGGCGATGGCGTGAACGTTCGCATCCGCCACCGAGGTCATCTGGCGCCGCTGCACCTCGGAGACGCGGCCGTACGGGAACAGCACGAAGACATCGACCTGATCGAGCCCGCGGAATGCTTCGACCGCGGCCGAGCCGGTGTCACCGGACGTTGCCCCGACGATGGTGGCGCGCGCATTGCGGGCGCGCAGCACGTGGTCCATCAGCCGCCCGAGGAGCTGCATCGCCACGTCCTTGAAGGCGAGCGTCGGGCCGTGGAAGAGCTCGAGCAGGAACAGGTTGTCGTCGAGCTGCGTCAGCGGGCAGACCGCCGGGTGGCGGAAGGTGGCGTAGGAGGCCTCGATCATGGAATCGAGGGCCGCGTCGTCGATCTCGCCGTCGATGAGGGGACGCAGGACGCGCTTGGCGGCATCCGCGTAGCGAACTCCGGCGAGCCCGGCGATCTCGCCCCGGCCGATCTGCGGCCAGCTCTCGGGCACGTAGAGGCCGCCGTCGCGCGCAAGGCCGGCCAGCAGGGCATCGGAGAACGAGAGCGGCGCGGCGGCGCCGCGGGTCGAGACGTGAAGCAAAGGGGCCTCCGGAGAAGGCGCTCCCTCTACACGAAGCGGGCGCCCCTGTCGAAGCCGGGTTGCGAGAGGCAGGTCCTCAGAGCGACGTCCCCGGCGCCTTCGTCAGGCGGCAGCCCGTGATGCGCCACTCGCCGTCTGCCTGGCGCTGCAGGCTGTAGGAGGCCGTCCAGTCGACGCCGTAGGCATCCTGGATCGCGACATCCTGTGAGAGGCCGGTCTCGCCATCCTCCCGCGCCTCGCCGAACACGAAGCGGCGGTGTCGGTAGATCGCGCCGTAATTCGTGCGCACCATGCCGATGAACACGTCGGGGGTCGGGAACAGGGCCTGGATCGCCGGGGCGGCGAGCGCATAGGCCGCGGGCGCGTCGTCGCGGCCGAGTGCCTCGACCTGCCGGGTGATCGCGGCACGCGCAGCCTCGCGCGAGGCCTCGTCGGCGGCGAGGGCCGGGAGCGTCAGGAACGCCAGGACGAGACAGAGGATCGCGCGCATCGAAAGCCACTCCGCTCCGGAGGAGAGGAGTGTAAGGCGCGGACCGGCCGCGGCAAGCTCCGCAATTCAGGTCGGCGGGCCGTCCTGAAGGCGCCGCCAAGCATAGACGGAGAAGACGCCGACGAGGCATCCGGCGATGCCGAACCACGTGAACGCGTATTGCAGGTGGTTGTTCGGCAGGTCGACACGCAACTGGCCGCCCCGCGGCCAGCTCGTCTGGCCCGGCACCGCATCCGCCTCGACGAGGACGGGCGCCGCGTCGGCGAGGCCGCGGGAGGCCGCGATCCCCGCGACGTCTCGGTTGAACCACTCGCCGCGAGCAGGATCGGGGGCGGGCACGAACATCGAGCGCGCCTCGCTCGCCCGCAGGATGCCGGTCACCGTGGTCTCACCCTCCACGATCCCGTCCTGACGGTCCTCGGGCCGCTTCAGCTCCGTCGGCACGAAGCCGCGATTGACGAGAACCGGACCGCCCTCTGCCCGCACCAGGGGCGTGATCACGTAATATCCCTGCAGCGCCCGGCCCGGCGTGTCGCCCGCCGCGAGGCCGTGCACCAGGGTCTCTTGATCGTTGAGGAATCGCCCCGTGACGCGCACGTGCCGGAACTCGTCGCGGCCCGCATCCCAAGCACCCGGGGCGGGGAGGGGGCCGGGCTCGGCTTTCGAGCGGGCGACGATACGCCCGATCAGCGCCTCCTTCTCGGTCTTGCGCCCCACCTGCCATGTGCCGAGGCCGAGCAGGATCGCGAGCGCGACGAGAGAGGCGAGCCCCGGCGCGAGAAGATCGCGCCAGGCGGCACGGGGAGCGGCACGGGGAGCGGCCTGCGTCACTGGCGGAAGCGGCCCTCCTCGGCCTTGTTGGCGAATTGCAGGGCGATCAGCAGGCCCTTCAGCGGGCGCACCAGCAACAGGCTGAGGCCGATCGAGAGGGAGCCCGCGACCAGGGCATGGACCCAGATCGGCGGCTCGTAGGTGATCTCGAGGAAGAGGGCGAGCCCGACGACGAGAAGCCCGACGATCGACATGACGAAGAAGGCTGGCCCGTCCGCGGAGTCGAAGCTCGAATAATCGAGGCCGCAGGCCTCGCAGGAGGGGCGCAGGGTCAGGAATCCCTGGAACAGGTGGCCGTCGCCGCAGCGGGGGCAGCGACCGCGCAGGCCCGTCGGGATCGGGGGCGGAAGGCTGTGAGTATGGTCCAAGACGGCTCCTCGGATTCCTGTGTCGCACGCGAGGCCGAGTGGCCGCGTGCCCGCATTCCCCCCACCCGCCGATATGGGGTTTCGGGCGACGGCGCGCATGAAAAAGGGCGGCTTGCGCCGCCCTTCCCCTGCATGCCTTGCATGCGGACCCGGTCAGTGGGCGGCGTGGCCGACGCCCGAGCCCCAGACGTAGATGGCGGCGAAGAGGAACAGCCACACCACGTCGACGAAGTGCCAGTACCAGGCCGCGAACTCGAAGCCGAGGTGCTGCTGGGGGGTGAACTGGCCGGCATAGGCGCGGAACAGGCAGACCGCGAGGAAGATCGTGCCGATGATCACGTGCGCGCCGTGGAAGCCGGTCGCCATGAAGAAGGTCGACGAGTAGATGCTGCCCGAGAAGCCGAAATGGGCGTGGCTGTACTCGTAGGCCTGGCAGGCGGTGAAGAGCACGCCGAGGATGATCGTCAGCCACAGGCCGTATTTCAGGCCCTTGCGGTCGCCGTGCAGGAGGGCATGATGCGCCCAGGTCACGGTGGTGCCGGAGGTGAGCAGGATCAGCGTGTTCAGGAGCGGCAGGTGCCAGGGATCGAACGCCTCGATGCCCTTCGGCGGCCAGACGCCGCCCGTGAACCCAACGCGGGTCGCCTGGATCGGGTCGGCGGTGTAGAGGGCCGCCTCGAAATAGGCCCAGAACCACGCGACGAAGAACATCACCTCGGAGGCGATGAACATCATCATGCCGTAGCGGTGGTGCAGCTGGACGACACGGGTGTGATCGCCGGAATTGGCCTCGTGGACGACGTCCTTCCACCACGAGAACATGGTGTAGAGCACGCCGATCGCGCCGGCGCCGAAGATGTAGGGGCCGACGGCGAGATTGCCGATCGAGAGGCTCTTCATCCAGAAGACGGCGCCGAACGCCATCAGGAAGCCGGAGAAGGCGCCGATCAGCGGCCACGGGCTCGGGTTGAGGATGTGATAGTCGTGATTCTTGGCGTGCGCCTCGGCCCTCTGTCGTTCTCTCCTCACCCCCGGCCCTTCGCCGTTCCCGGCCTAGGCCCTTGTTGTCGCGACCCGGAGGGCGGAACTCTCCGAACCCTCAAGCTTGGAACCCATTAGGTGCGCGGCGTGCCCTTGTCACGCGCACGCGATCAGAAATTCGACTTCTTGCCCGCCTCTCCGCCGGTCGCAAGCGCGGCCGTCGCAGGCGCGCCATTCTTCGAGGGGAAGTAGGTGTAGGAGAGTATCATCTCACTGAGATGGCTCGTGTTGGAATCCTGGCGCATCGCCGGGTCGATGTAGAACACGACCGGGAAGTCCATGGTCTCGCCGGGCTGCAGCGTCTGCTCCTTGAAGCAGAAGCACTCGACCTTGACGAAGTAGCCGCCCATCAGGCCGGGCTGCACGTTGAAGGTCGCGATGCCCGTCGAGGGCGTCGGGCTCGTGTTCGTCGCGCGAAAGAACACTGTCGTCGTCTCGCCGAGGCGCGCCTCGACCTTGCGGGTCTCGGCCTTGAACGACCAGGGCAGGCCGCCGCCGACATTCGTGTCGAAGCGCACGACCATGCTGTCGTCGACGGAGGGAGCCGCAGCGCTCCGGCGGACACCCTGGATCGGCGTCCCGTCGAACCCGGTCGCCTTGCAGAACGCGTCGTAGAGGGGGACCGACGCGAAGGCGAGCCCAGTCATGCCCGCGACGAGAGCGGCGCAGGCGAGCGCCGTGCGGTTGGCTTTCCGGTTCGAGTTATTTTGCGGGTCGGACATGGTTTCCGAGGTCGAAGCTAGAGCGGCCGGTTGAGGACCTGCGGCCCGAGCTTGGCGATGGTCAGGACGAAGAAGATGAGGACCATGGCGCCGAGCGCGAGGGCGATGGCGATGGAGCGCTTGCGGCGGCGGCGCTCCTCCTCCGGAGTCAACGGCCGGTAGCCGGGTAGGGGATCCTGCATCGGGAACTCAAACACTCAGGCGAACGTCACGGGCCGGAACAGGCCGAGCCCCTGCTCGGCGAGGAGCGCCGAGAAGAGCAGGAACAGGTAGAGGATCGAGAAGGCGAACATGCCCATCGCCGCGCGCTTCTCCGCCTCGCCCGCGCGATGGCGGAACACTTGGACGCTGAAGGCCAGCATGCCGAGGCCGCCGAGGGCGCCGACGATCGCGTAGAGCAGGCCGCCGAAGCCGAGGAAGACCGGCGCGAGACCGAGCGGCGCCAGCAGCAGGGTGTAGTAGACGATCTGGCGGCGGGTCGATTGAGGGCCCGCCACGTTCGGCATCATCGGGATGCCGGCCTTGGCGTACTCGCCGGCCTTCACGAGAGCCAGCGCCCAGAAATGGGGCGGCGTCCAGATGAAGATGATCAGGAACAGCACGATCGATTCGATGCCGACCGTGCCCGAGACCACCGCCTGACCGATCACCGGGGGGAGGGCGCCGGCGGCGCCGCCAATGACGATGTTCTGCGGCGTCGCCCGCTTCAGCCACATCGAGTAGATCACGGCGTAGAAGACGATCGTGAAGGCGAGGAGCCCGGCGGCGAGCCAGTTCGCGGCGAGCCCCAGGATCAGGACCGAGCCGACCGACAGGGTCAGGCCGAAGGCGAGAGCCTCGCCGGGCTGGATGCGGCCGTCCGGGATCGGTCGCTTGGCGGTCCGGGTCATCACCGCGTCGATGTCGGCGTCCCACCACATGTTGAGGCAGCCCGAGGCGCCGGCCCCGACCGCGATCATCAGGAGCGAGATAGCGCCGATGGCCGGGTTCACGTGGCCGTGCGAGACCACCATGCCGACCAGCGCCGTGAAGATCACGAGGACCATCACGCGGGGCTTCAGGAGGGCGAAGTAGTCCGGCACGTCACCGCCGACGATCGACGGGGCGTGGGCGAAGCCCTGGGCCTCGGCGCCGACGGGCAGGCTGTTCGTCAGGCTCGTCATGGTACTCGCGGATCTCGGTTCAGGTGGCTCGCTTCGCGCCATCCGCGGCGCCGCCCCTTGCCGGATACCCCCGAAAGCGGGGCCGTGAGGGTATCCGGGAAAGAGCGAGGACCGCCGGGGCGGTCCTCGCGAGGGTTTCTCGACGGATCGGATCCCGACCGTCAGTGGTGGCCCGGCTCGTCGACGATGCGGGGCAGCGTCTCGAACTGGTGGAAGGGCGGCGGCGAGGACAGGGTCCATTCCAGCGTCGTCGCACCCTCGCCCCAGGGGTTGTCCGCGGCGCGGGTCTTCGAACGGAAGGCGAGGACGACGCCGATCACGAAGACGAACATGCCGAGGGCGAAGATGTGGCCGCCCCAGGTCGCGACCTTGTGCCAGCCGGCAAACGCCTCCGGGTAGTCGGCGTAGCGGCGCGGCATGCCGGCCAGTCCCAGGAAGTGCATCGGGAAGAACAGGACGTTCGCGCCGATGAAGGCCAGCCAGAAGTGCAGCTTGCCGGCCCATTCCGGGATGACGTGGCCGGTCATCTTCGGGAACCAGTAGTAGACGCCGGCGAAGATGATGAACACGGCGCCGAGCGAGAGCACATAGTGGAAGTGCGCCACGACGTAATAGGTGTCGTGCAGGTACTTATCGACCGCGGAGTTCGCGAGCACGACGCCGGTGACGCCGCCGACGGTGAACAGGAAGATGAAGCCGACCGCCCAGTGCATCGCGGCGGTGAAGCGGATCGAGCCGCCCCACATCGTCGCGATCCACGAGAAGATCTTCACGCCGGTGGGCACCGCGATGACCATCGTGGCGAAGACGAAGTACGACTGCGTCTGAAGCGAGAGGCCGACCGTGTACATGTGGTGGGCCCACACGACGAAGCCGACGACGCCGATCGCGACCATCGCGTAGGCCATCGCGAGGTAGCCGAACACGGGCTTGCGCGAGAACGTGGCGATGATGTGCGAGACGATGCCGAAGGCCGGCAGGATCATGATGTACACTTCGGGGTGGCCGAAGAACCAGAACAGGTGCTGGTAGAGGATCGGGTCACCGCCGCCGGCCGGGTCGAAGAACGTCGTGCCGAAGTTGCGGTCGGTGAGCAGCATCGTGATCGCGCCGGCGAGAACCGGGAGCGACAGGAGCAGCAGGAAGGCGGTGACGAGCTCGGCCCAGGCGAAGAGCGGCATCTTGTGCAGCGTCATGCCGGGGGCGCGCATGTTGAGGATCGTCGTGATGAAGTTGATCGCGCCGAGGATCGAGCCGGCACCCGAGAGGTGCAGGGCGAAGATCGCGAAGTCGACGGCAGGGCCGGGATGGCCCACGGTCGAGAGCGGCGGGTAGACGGTCCAGCCCGTGCCGGCGCCGCTGGCGCCCGGTGCGCCCTCGACGAAGAGCGAGCAGAGCAGGCTGCAGAAGCCCGCCACCGTCAGCCAGAACGAGATGTTGTTCATGCGCGGGAACGCCATGTCCGGCGCGCCGATCATGAGCGGCACGAACCAGTTGCCGAAGCCGCCGATGAGGGCCGGCATCACCATGAAGAACACCATGATGAGGCCGTGGCCGGTCACGAACACGTTGTAGGTGGCCGGGTTGGAGAAGTACTGCAGGCCGGGCTCCTCCATCTCCATGCGGATGCCGAAGGAGAGGAACGCGCCGATGATGCCGGCGCTGAAGGCGAACAGCAGGTAGAGCGTGCCGATGTCCTTGTGGTTCGTGGAGAGGAACCAGCGCGCGAAGAAGGAGGGTTTGTGATCGGCGTGGGCGTCATGCCCCGCATGTGCTGCGGCGGTAGCCATCGATGCTGACCTTGCTCGTTTCTCGTAATCTCTCGAATGGGTGCGATCGGAGCCGGCCCCGCCGGCCCCGATTGGGCCGGGCCGTTAGCGGGCGTCGGCGAGCTTGGAGCCGTCGTCGATGCGGGCGTACTTGGTCTTCGCCTCGGTGAGCCACTGGGCGTAGGCCTCGTCGCTCACGACGCGGACGGTGATCGGCATGTAGGCGTGGCGCTGGCCGCAGAGCTCGGAGCACTGGCCGTGATAGGTGCCCTCGCGCTCGGCCTTGAACCAGAACTGGTTGAGGCGGCCGGGCACGGCGTCGATCTTGAAGCCGAAGGAGGGCACGGCCCAGGAGTGGAGCACGTCGGCGGCGGTGACCTGGATCTTCACCACCTTGTTCACCGGCACGACCATGTCGTTGTCGGTGCCGAGCAGCTTCGGCTGCTTGTCCTCGTCGAGGTTGGCGTCGAAGGTGAAGCCGCCGCCCTGGTCGGCCGGGTACTCGTACGACCAGTACCAAGCGTGGCCGATGACCTTCACGAGCACGTCGGCCTTCGGGTCGGAGAGCTGCGTGCGCAGAAGGCGGAAGGAGGGGATGGCGACCGCCACGAGGATGAGCACCGGGACGATCGTCCAGGCCACCTCGATCAGGGTGTTATGAGTGGTCTTCGAGGGGGTGGGGTTCGCCTTCGCGCTGAAGCGGAAGACGCAGTAGAGGATCAGCGCCAGCACGAAGAGCGAGATGCCGAGCGAGAGCCAGTGCAGGGCCACCTCGAAGTTCAGGATGTCCCGGGCGTTCTCGGTGACGGGCACCTGGCGGTCCATCTGCCACGGCTCCGGCTGGCCGATGCCGGCCGCGAGCGCCGGGGAGGTCGAGGCCAGGATGGCGCCGAGCGCGGCGCCCCCCCAAGTTGAGCGAGTGTGCGTCTTCGCCGTCCGCATGTGCCTTCCCGTGGCTCCCCTTGGCTTGGCCTCGATGGCCGACCGCGCGCGCCCCGATTGTCCCGGGGTCTGCGCGCTGCTGTCGTGACGTGGTAGGACGTCGGCGGGTGCGTGAACCCGGCCGGCCTCCGATCGCGGTGTCAGACCACAAGGAACGTCAAGGTGCAACCGCAACAGCGTCGCATCGGCTGTTTTCTTAGGCTCGTTCCAGGGTTTCGGGCCGTTTCCGGGCGCTCCCGCCAAGCCGCCTCGGCGCGGGCGGGACACGGCGTCGCACGCGGATCAGGATAGCCGGAGCATCGCCGCACGCCCGTTGCTATATGTCCGCCATCCCTCTCGATCCCGCGACGGACCCGCATGCCGCCCATCGAACCGAGCCCCGCCGCCGAACCCCTCCTGCCCGATCCTGCGATCCGCGTCCCGACGCAGGTCATCGCCTACGAGGAGGCGGAGCCGCGGAACGATGCGCGTCCGCTCGCTGTCGAGACGCCGGTCAATCTCGTCTACGGCAGCGTGCCCTACGCGGTCATGATGACGAGCCCTTCGGACCTGGAGGATTTCGCCTACGGCTTCAGCCTGACCGAAGGCATCGTCGCCTCGGCCGGAGAGATCCGCTCGGCCCGGGTGGAGGAAGGCGAAGGCGGATTGCGGCTCCTCGTGGACCTCGTGCCGGGGCGCCTGCGCGAGCACCTCGCCCGCAAGCGCGCGATCAGCGGGCGCACCGGCTGCGGCGTCTGCGGCATCGACGATCTCGCATCGCTCCCGGTGGCCGAGCCCCGCGAGGCGCCGCGCACCCGGGTCTCGATGCGGGCGATCAGCGCCGCGCTGACCGCGCTCGGCCCCGCTCAGACCCTCAATCGGGAGACGCGGGCCGTGCACGCCGCGGCCTGGGCGCGGCTCGACGGCAGCCTCGTGGCGGTGCGCGAGGATGTCGGCCGCCACAACGCCCTCGACAAGCTGATCGGCGCGCTGATCCGCACCGGCACCGATCCGGCCGAGGGGTTCCTCGTCATCACGAGCCGCTGCTCGTTCGAGATGGTGGAGAAGGCGGCCCATCTCGGGGCGGCGGTGCTGGTGGCGATCTCGGCGCCGACCTCCCTCGCCCTCGACCGGGCGAAGCTTCACGGCATGACGATGTGCGCCATCGCCCGCTCGGACACGCTGACCGTGTTCACGGGCGCCGAGCGCCTGATCCTCGAAGGGACGTGATCGAGCTCACGCCGCCGATCGCATCAGCCGGTCGACGCGTCGCGCCGATAGCCCTCGACGGACGGTTTCGCTCAGTCCGTGCTGCTGGCCTCGCCCGAGGGTCGCGTCACGACGGTTGCACCGCCGATCACGCGGACGTTGCGCTTGCCCTCCGGGGGGTCCTGCCAGCCGGAGGTGCCGGGCTTGTGCTCGGCCTCGGCGGCCTTGACCTCGGGAGCCTTGGGCTCGGAAGCCTTGGCCTCCGCGGGCTTCGCCTCGGCCGGCTTGATCTCCTGCGCCTTCTCGGCGGCTTCCTTCGGCGGCGGCTGCACGGCGGCGGGCGTCTGGGGTGCCGGCGCGGCCTTCGGCGGCTCGGCCGCCGCGACCGGCGCCTCGCGGGTCTCGGGCTTCGCCTGCTCCGGCGCCCTGGGAGCCTCCTTCGCGGCTTCGGCCGGCTTCAGGCTCGGCTGCGGCGCCTCCGGCGCGGTACGGGCCGCCGGCCGCGTCTCGGCGGGCTTGGCCGCCGGGGGAGGCGCGAGGCGCGCCGTGCGGCGCTGAGGCTCGGGCCGGGCCTTCGCGTCCGGGTTCACGCTGAGGGGATTGCCCTCCTGCAGGTCGCGGCCTTGCATGTCGCGGCCTTGCATGTCGCGGCGCGGCGCGGGCGCCCCCTCGATGCGGCCATAGAGTTCCGGCCGGGGCGGCAGGATGCGCCCACCGGGCTGAGGGATATCGGCCGGGGGAACGAGGCGGGCATCGGCCTCGGTCCAGCCGTAGCCGGGCGCCGGCCGCACGAGCCGCGCGACGGGGGCAGCGTCCAGGCGCTGGCGTCCGACGATCGCCCCGTCGCGGGCATCGACGAAGAGGCGCACCCGCGCCCCGTTCGGAGCGAAGGCCTCGACCACGTAATCCTGCCCGTCGAAGCGTGGCCGCGAGAACCCGCTGAAGCCGCGATCGGTGAGGCGCCATGCCACGGCGCGCGGCGAGAGAATCGCGTCCTCGTAGAGGTATTGCGCCTGCGCGGCGCCGGCCGTCAGCAGGAGGGCGCCTGCCGCGAGCCCCGCCCGAAGGTGGCGGGCGATCTCCTGCGCAGTGCCGTTGGCTTGCCCGTGGGCTCGTGCCGCCATGTCGCCTCGTCCCGTTGCTGTCGGGGGCGACCTCTCGGCCGGGGTCAGGGTGCCGCGCCCGTGTTCGGACGTCGCGCCCGGCGCGTGCCGAAGGCCCGCTTGTCCCGCGGGTCCTTCGGCTGTCCCGGCGAGGTCGTTGCCCCGCATGCCGCTTGTGCTCGGCAAGACTTTGTTAACGCAAGGATTGGGGCGAGATTGCGGGCCGATCCGGGCGAGACCCGTTCGAAGCTTGCCGTCGAGATGCGGCGTTTGATCTCCGTCCCGCAGGGGCGCCATGCGCCGGATTCGCGCGTTCACGCCTGCGCAGCCCCTTGCTGGAACGGTTGAAATCTGTCACGTTCCAGCGTTAGGACAGTATGACTGTCCCATTTTTCGGTTGGGCGCGCCTCCTGGGAACAAGACCCGGCGGGCTGGGGATTTCGGCACGTGACGATCGTGACGTCGAAACGAGATCTGAAGCCGGTCGCCATCGCGGCGATCCGGGCCCACGCCGGCTGAGCGGAGCCGGCGTCGAGCCCGCGGGTTGGCGGGCGCTTCCTCACCGAAGACCCGGCTGAACCCGACGAAAATGTTACCTGGACCCGGCATCGGTTGATGGCCGGGCACGAAACATGCTCGCATGCGGGCAGGGTCGGCAGACGAGGGATGAAGAGCGTGGCTGCATCTGAAGGCTTCGGGACCGTTCCGGCATCCATCCCGGCCACCCGTGATACTGGCAAGCCGCTGACGGTGCGCGACCCGGCCCTGCCGAAGGCGCAAGGGTCCTACGATCCCGCCCAGGAGCGCGACGCCTGCGGCGTCGGCTTCGTCGCGGACATGCACAACCGCCAGAGCCACGCGATCGTCCAGCAGGGCCTGAAGATCTTGGAGAACCTCGACCATCGCGGCGCGGTCGGCGCCGATCCGACGATGGGCGACGGTTGCGGCATCCTCGTACAGATCCCGCACGCCTTCTTCGCGGAGGAATGCTCGCGCCTCGGCTTCGAGCTGCCGGCCGCTGGCGAGTACGCGATCGGCCAGTTCTTCATGCCGCAGGAGGCGGATGCGCGCCGGACGATCGAGGAGATCGTCGAGAAGGCGCTCGCCGACGAGGGGCTGCCGCTCATCGGCTGGCGCGACGTTCCGGTCGATTCGGAGGATCTCGGCGCCGCCGTGCGCAAGACCGAGCCGCATCACCGCCAGGTCTTCATCGGCCGTCCCGCGTCGATCGCCGACGCCGATGCGTTCGAGCGGCGCGTCTACGTCGCCCGCAAGGTGATCTCGGGCAAGGTCTACGGCGCGCAGGACGAGCGCCTGATGGAGTTCTACCCCGTCTCGGTGTCGAGCCGGACCATCGTCTACAAGGGCATGGTGCTGGTGCACCAGCTCGGGCGTTACTTCCTCGACCTCAAGGACGAGCGTTTCGTCTCGGCGCTGGCGCTCGTGCACCAGCGCTTCGCCACCAACACCTTCCCGACCTGGCGCCTGTCCCACCCCTATCGGATGGTGGCGCATAACGGCGAGATCAACACGCTGCGCGGCAACGTGAACTGGATGGCCGCCCGCCAGGCGAGCGTCGATTCGGAGCTGTTCGGCAACGACATCTCGAAGCTCTGGCCGATCTCCTACGAGGGCCAGTCCGACACGGCCTGCTTCGACAACGCGCTCGAATTCCTGGTGATGGGCGGCTACCCGCTCGCCCACGCGATGATGATGCTGATCCCGGAAGCCTGGGCCGGCAACCCGCTGATGAGCGAGGAGCGGCGCGCCTTCTACGAGTATCACGCCGCCCTGATGGAGCCGTGGGACGGGCCGGCCGCCGTCGCCTTCACGGATGGCCGCCAGATCGGCGCCACCCTCGACCGCAACGGTCTCAGGCCCGCCCGCTACCTCGTCACCGACGACGGGCTTGTCGTGCTCGCCTCCGAGATGGGCGTGCTGCCGATCCCCGACGAGAAGATCGTCCAGTCCTGGCGCCTGCAGCCGGGCCGGATGCTGTTGATCGACCTGGAGAAGGGCCGCATCGTCTCGGACGAGGAGATCAAGGGCGAGCTCGCCGCCGCACATCCCTACCCCGAGTGGCTGAAGAACACCCAGATCGTGCTGGAGGACCTGAAGCCCGTCAGCCCGCGCGCCTCGCGCTCGGACGTGTCGCTCCTCGATCGCCAGCAGGCCTTCGGCTACAGCCAGGAGGATCTGAAGCTCCTGATGCAGCCCATGGCCGTGACCGGCCAGGAGGCGGTCGGCTCGATGGGCTCCGACACGCCGCTCTCGGCGCTCTCGGACAAGCCGAAGCTCCTCTACACCTACTTCAAGCAGAACTTCGCGCAGGTGACCAACCCGCCGATCGACCCGATCCGCGAGGAGGCCGTGATGAGCCTCGTCTCGTTCATCGGGCCGCGGCCGAACCTGCTCGACATGGAGGGCGCCTCCCGCAAGAAGCGGCTCGAGGTCCGCCAGCCGATCCTGACGAACGGCGATCTCGAGAAGATCCGCTCGATCGGCCATTTCGAGGACCGCTTCGACACGAAGACCCTCGACATGACCTACCCCGCCGAGACGGGCGCGGCCGCCATGGAAGGCGCGCTCGACCGGCTCTGCGACCGGGCCGAGGTCGCGGTGCGCGGCGGCTACAATATCATCATCCTGTCCGACCGCGCGGTCGGCCCGGACCGGATCCCCATCCCGGCGCTGCTCGCCACCGCGGCCGTGCACAATTACCTGATCCGCAAGGGGCTTCGCACCTCGGTCGGCCTCGTGGTCGAATCGGGCGAGCCACGCGAGGTGCACCATTTCGCGTGCCTGGCCGGCTACGGCGCCGAGGCCGTGAACCCCTATCTCGCCTTCGAGACCCTGATCGCGATGAAGGACGAGTTCCCGCCGGACCTCACCGACGACGAGATCGTCTACCGCTACATCAAGTCGATCGATAAGGGCCTTCTGAAGGTCATGTCCAAGATGGGCATCTCGACCTATCAATCCTATTGCGGCGCGCAGATCTTCGACGCGGTCGGCCTCAACTCCGATTTCGTGGCGCGCGACTTCTTCGGCACGGCGACCACCATCGAGGGCGTCGGCATGGCCGAGGTCGCCGAGGAGACGGCCCAGCGCCACTGCGACGCCTTCGGCGACGCGCCGGTCTACCGCAACGCCCTCGATGTTGGTGGCGAGTACGCCTACCGGCTGCGCGGCGAGACCCACACCTGGACGCCCGACACCGTGGCCACGCTGCAGCACGCGGTCCGTCTCGGCGTGCCCGAGCGCTACCGCGAATACGCGCGCCTCGTGAACGAGCAGGAGAACCACCTCAAGACGCTGCGCGGCCTGTTCCGGATCAAGGGCGCCGACGAGATCGGCCGGAAGCCGATCGACCTCGCCGAGGTGGAACCGGCCTCCGAGATCGTGAAGCGGTTCGCCACCGGCGCCATGTCGTACGGCTCGATCTCGAAGGAGGCGCACGAGACGCTGGCGATCGCCGTCAACTCCTTCGGCGGCCGCTCGAACTCGGGCGAGGGCGGCGAGGAGGTGGAGCGCTTCAAGCCGCTCCCCGACGGGCGCTCGCGCCGCTCGGCCATCAAGCAGGTGGCCTCGGGCCGGTTCGGCGTCACGACGGAGTACCTCGTCAACGCCGACATGATGCAGATCAAGGTCGCGCAGGGCGCCAAGCCCGGCGAGGGCGGCCAGCTGCCCGGCCACAAGGTCGACGCCAAGATCGCCAAGGTCCGCTACGCCACACCCGGCGTCGGCCTGATCTCGCCGCCGCCCCATCACGACATCTACTCGATCGAGGATCTGGCCCAGCTCATCTTCGACCTGAAGAACGTGAACCCGGCCGCCGACGTCTCGGTGAAGCTCGTCTCCGAGGTCGGCGTCGGCACGGTCGCGGCGGGCGTTGCCAAGGCGCGGGCCGACCATATCACGATCTCGGGGTTCGACGGTGGCACGGGTGCTGCCCCGCTCACCTCGATCAAGCACGCGGGCGGCCCCTGGGAGACGGGTCTCGCCGAGACGCAGCAGACGCTCGTCCTCAACAACCTGCGCGGCCGCGTGGCGCTGCAGGCGGACGGGGGGCTTCGCACCGGCCGCGACGTGATGATCGCCGCGCTCCTCGGGGCCGACCAGTTCGGCTTCTCGACCGCTCCGCTCATCGCGGCGGGCTGCATCATGATGCGCAAGTGCCACCTGAACACCTGCCCGGTCGGCGTCGCGACCCAGGACCCGGTGCTGCGCAAGCGCTTCAAGGGCACGCCCGAGCACGTGGTGAACTACTTCTTCTACGTGGCCGAGGAGGTGCGCGAGCTCATGGCCGCGATGGGCTTTGCCAAGCTCGAGGATCTGGTCGGGCGCTCCGATCTCCTCGACAAGGTGGAGGCGATCGCCCACTGGAAGGCGCGCGGCCTCGACTTCTCGAAGCTGTTCCACCGTCCGCAGGTCGGGCCGGAGATCGCGATCCGCCACGTCGAGACGCAGCACCACCCGATCGAGCACGTGCTCGACCGGCGCCTGATCGAGGGGGCCCGGCACGCCATCGAGACCGGCGAGGCGGTGACGCTGCGCGACACGATCCGCAATTCGGACCGGGCCGCGGGCGCCATGCTCTCGGGGCTCGTCGCCAAGGCGCACGGCCATGAAGGCCTGCCCGACGACACCATCGTGGTGAAGCTCTCCGGCACCGCCGGCCAGAGCTTCGGCGCCTGGGTCGCGGCGGGCGTCACGATCGAACTGACGGGCCACGGCAACGACTACGTCGGCAAGGGCCTGTCCGGCGGCAAGCTGATCATCCGGCCGAGCGACGAGCTGAAGGCGTCGCCCAGCCGGACCATCATGGTCGGCAACACCGTGCTCTACGGAGCGATCGCGGGCGAGTGCTACATCCGCGGCTCGGCGGGCGAGCGCTTCGCCGTGCGCAATTCGGGTGCCATCGCGGTCGTCGAGGGCATGGGCGACCACGGCTGCGAGTACATGACCGGCGGCGTCGTGGTGTCGATCGGCGAGACGGGGCGCAACTTCGCGGCCGGCATGTCCGGCGGCATCGCCTACGTGCTCGACGAGGACGGCTCGTTCTCGGCGCGCTGCAACCTCTCGATGGTCGACCTCGAGCCCGTGGAGGAGGAGGACGATCTGATGCGCCGCTTCCACCAGGACGGCGACCTCGAGACCAAAGGCCGCGTCGACATCCTGGCCGACATGTCCGGCCACGACGAGGAGCGGCTCTCGCAGCTCATCACCAACCACCTGAAGTATACGGGCAGCCCCCGCGCGCAGGAGATCCTCGACAATTGGTCGGCCTATAGGACCAAGTTCGTGAAGGTGATGCCGGTGGAGTACCGCCGGGCGCTGCGCGAGATGGAGATGGCCCGCATGCCGGTGGCGGCGGAATAAGAACGACAGAGGCGGCCGGCGCGGAAGCCGGCCGCTCCGATCAGGGCGACGACGCAAGGGGGCCGGATCGGGTGATCCGCCATCCCAGGGACGGATCGATGGGCAAGGTCACAGGCTTCCTCGAATACGACCGGCAGGAGCAGAAGTATCAGCTCGCCGCCGACCGGGTTCGGCATTTCCGCGAATTCACGCTGCCGCTCGACGAGCACGACCTGAAGAAGCAGGCGGCGCGGTGCATGGATTGCGGCATCCCGTTCTGCCACGGCCCGACCGGCTGCCCGGTCCACAACCAGATCCCGGACTGGAACGACCTCGTCTTCCAGTCGGATTGGGAGGAGGCGATCCGCAACCTCCACTCGACGAACAACTTCCCCGAATTTACCGGCCGCGTCTGCCCCGCCCCCTGCGAGGAGGCGTGCACGCTCAACCTCGAGAACCAGCCGGTCGCGATCAAGACGATCGAGCAGGCCATCGCCGACCGCGCCTGGAACATGGGCTGGGTGAAGCCCGAGCCTGCCGAGACGCGCACCGGCAAGCGCGTGGCGGTCGTCGGCTCGGGCCCGGCCGGCATGGCGGCGGCCCAGCAGCTCGCCCGCGTGGGCCACGACGTCCACGTCTTCGAGCGGGAGCCGAAGGCGGGCGGCCTGCTCCGCTACGGCATCCCCGACTTCAAGATGGAGAAGCGCCACATCGACCGGCGCGTGAAGCAGATGGAGGCCGAGGGCGTCGTCTTCCACTACAACCAGAATATCGGCGTCACGAAGTCGGTCGAGGAGCTCACCGCCGAGTTCGACGCGGTGCTGTTCGCGGGCGGCGCAGAGGACCCGCGCAACCCTCAGCTGCCGGGCCAGGAAATGGAGGGCGTGCACTACGCCATGCCCTACCTCGTCCAATCGAACCGGCGCGTCGGCGCCGAGCCGATGCCGGGCAACGGCGAATTGCCGATCTTGGCGAGCGGCAAGAACGTCGTGGTGATCGGCGGCGGCGACACGGCCTCGGACTGCGTCGGCACCGCCTTCCGCCAGGGCGCGCTCTCGGTGACCCAGCTCGACATCCGCCCGCGCCCGCCGGAGCGCGAGGACAAGCTGACCGTCTGGCCCTACTGGCCGACCAAGATGCGCACCTCCTCGAGCCAGGCCGAGGGTGCCGAGCGCGAGTTCCAGGCGGCGACGCTGCGGCTCGAGGGCAAGAAGGGCAAGGTCACGGGCGTCGTCTGTGCCCGGGTCGATGCCAAGCGCCAGCCGGTCGAGGGCACCGAGTTCGTGCTCCCCGCCGATCTCGTCTTCATGGCGATCGGCTTCGCGGGCTCGGTGCGCAAGGGCCTGCTGGAGCAATCCGGCGTGGCCATGGACAAGCGCGGCAACGTGACGGCGAACGAGAACGATTACCGCACCTCGCACGAGAAGATCTACGCGGCGGGCGATATGCGGCGCGGCCAGTCCCTCGTGGTCTGGGCGATCCGGGAAGGCCGCCAGGCCGCTCGCTCGATCGACGAGGCGCTGATGGGGTCGAGCGTCCTGCCGCGCTGATATAAGGGAAGCGGGCCGTTTCGCGCTGGCCCGATCGCCTGTTGGGGCAAGGCGGATCCCGGTTCGCGGGACGGATCGGCGCCGGATCAGACAGGTGGAGCGTGGCCGGCGCCTGAGGCGCCGGCCACGCTCGTTTCGTGCGGGCGGAGCCCGGATCGGGAGCCGCTCAGGCCAGGAAGGTGCCGTCGTCGACGGCGGCGCGCCCTTCGTAGAACCCGTATTGCAGGTAGTGCGTCATCGGGTTGATTCCCGCCGATGCGACGTCGCCATTGGCGGCAAGGTAGCCCGACGTGTCGAAGTT